>CAYUYQ010000009.1:8140-27884 GCA_964449335.1 uncultured Bacteroides sp.
CCCCGGCAGGCTCAGCCTCAGCCCCAGCTAAAACCTCAGCCCCAACCGGCTGCACGTCCCGCTGAGACAACCGCCTCACAGGCCACTGCTAACGGCCCCAAATCGGCAGCCCACATCAAGGAATCAGGCACAGCGCCGACGCCACCGAAAGCGGCGTCAAAATCCGCCATCGGCCACTCTTCGTGGAATCCGGCCGTGCGTCTGGGAGCGCTCTCCGGCATCGTGCTGATGCTTATAGCCGCCTATCTCTTTATCACCATGATATCGAGCCTCACCAACGGCATTGCCGATGAAAGTGTCGTTGCCAACAAATCGCTCGCCGAAGTGGCCGGCTCCGATTCTCATATTGCCAACACATGCGGTCCGTTCGGTGCCTATCTTGCCCACTTGCTGTTCACACGCTGGATTGGCATGGGTATATTTGTCCTGATTTACTATCTCGGTGCTCTCGGTGTTTCGCTTGTCGGTTTCCATAAATTCAACTTCTGGAAACTATCGTTCAATTGCATCATCAGCGCCGTATGCGTCTCCGTCATCGTTGGATTGGCTGCATATCTGACAGATTCGCTCACCTACTGGGGCGGATACTTCGGATACTACGTAAATGATTTCCTTGTCACCCAGACCGGTATCTGGGGCGCCATCGGCGTAAACGTTTTCCTGTTGGCTGTGCTCGGATTTATTTTCTTTGAATTAATCCAGAGAGTGTGGCGCATAATCAGCGGATGGGTCAACCGCTATCGTGCCGTCATGGCCGCCCGCCATCAGGCTGCTATCGAAGCGCAACTTCGCGCCGACAAACTCCGTGAGGCCGAACAGGCTGCCGCCGAAGCAGAGGCTGCTGCCGAAGCCGCTGAACGCGAAGCCGAAGCTGCCGAGCGCGAAGCTCTCGCCGCCGAACGAATAGCCGCGGCACAGCGTGCCGCTCAGGAAGCACTCGCCGCCACCGCATCGGCTCAACCATCGACAGCCGAACCAACCGTGACCGACCCTGCTATCGAACCGTATCCTTTCGCTCCCGTCACCCCATCGCCCTACGCGCCAACCGTCACCGAAGTAACATCCGATCCTCTCCCCGAGCCCACGCTTATGCCGGATGACGCTCCGGCTCCGAACCGCACACCGCTTCCTGACCCAACGCCGATAGCCGACCCGATTCCGACTGAAGTTGTCCCTGACAATTCCGACTCCACAACGGATGCTGACACCGGTATCTCCGATTTACCGGAAATCCCCACTGTAGTCGAAGAATCGCCATTGTCTGATACGTCTGACGTTTCAGACCTGTCCGACTCGTCCGACCTGTCCGACTCGTCCGACTTGTCCGACCATACTTTCCATTCCGATTCAGACAACCCGGCTGAAACATCAGCGGCCCTCGACAATCCTGACCCTCTGAGTATCTCAGAGCCGTCTGTCCCCGATCCGCTCGCTGATTTGGCAGCCCTCGTCGCTCCCGTAGCTCCGGCGCCGGCAGAAGAGGCAGAACCTGAGGACACGCCTGAGCACGCCCACGCCATCGGCACGCCCTACGACCCACGCGAAGACCTATCGCGCTACCGCATGCCGTCTCTCGACCTGCTCCGCACCTACGAGCATAAGGAAAATCGCGTCGACATTGCCGAGCAGGAAGAAAACAAGGAGCGCATAACCCGCGCCCTCCAGAGCTATGGCATAGAGATAGCCCACATCGAGGCGACCGTAGGAGCCACAATCACACTCTACGAGATTGTGCCCGCACCGGGTGTGCGAATCGCCAAAATCAAAAAACTCGGCGACGATATGGCCATGAGCCTGCAGGCCCTCGGCATCCGCATCATTGCGCCGATTCCCGGCAAGGGCACCATCGGCATGGAAGTGCCCAACCGTGAGCCACAGATAATCGGCATACGCGAAATTCTGTCAAGCGACGAATACATCAACACTAATGCCCATCTGCCTATAGCCATGGGTACGACCATCACCAACGATGTCTACGTGGCCGACCTCGCCAAAACGCCCCACTTACTCGTGGCCGGCGCAACCGGTATGGGTAAATCCGTCGGTCTGAACTGCATAATAGCTTCGCTGCTCTACAAACTCCATCCTGCCGAACTCAAATTCGTGCTTATCGACCCGAAACAGGTCGAATTCAGTCTCTACAGTTGCATCCGCAACCACTACTTGGCCATGCTCCCCGACGAGGAAGACCCGATTATCACCGAACCGTCGCGCGTAGTCGGCACGCTCAACTCGCTCGTGCAAGAGATGGAAAACCGCTACGCACTGCTCAAAAAAGCCCAGAAGCGCAACATCGTCGAGTACAACACTAAATTCATCGAACGCTCACTCAGCCCGGCCGAAGGTCATCGCTTCATGCCTTATATCGTGGTGATAATCGACGAGTTCGGCGATCTGATGATTACCGTTGGCAAGGAAATCGAGAATCCGGTGTCGCGCATCGCGGCCAAAGCCCGCGCCGTAGGCATCCACATGATTCTCGCAACCCAGCGCCCGTCGGTCGATGTGATTACCGGCGTAATCAAAGCCAACTTCCCCGCGCGTATGGCCTTCGCCGTGAGTCAACCCGAGGACTCCCGAACCATTCTCGGACGCACCGGTGCCGAGCAGCTCATAGGCCGCGGCGACATGCTCATTAGCATCGGCGGCAAACTGAACCGCGTCCAGTGTGCCTTTATCGACACCGATGAAGTCGAGTCAATATGCCACAATATTTCCGACCAGATAGGCTATCCCACGCCCTACGAGCTGCCGCCATTCATTCCCGAAGGCTCTGATGCTGCCGGAGGCAACATGGGCGGCCTCGGCGACCGCGACCCGCTCTTTGAGGACGCGGCGCGCGCCATCATTGAATCGGGTGTTGGCTCCACTTCGTATCTGCAGCGCAAATTCACAATCGGTTATCCACGTGCCGGAAAGATTATGGACCAGCTCGAGATGGCCGGTGTTGTAGGTCCGGCTCAGGGCGGCAAGCCGCGCAAGGTGCTGATGGACTTCTTCGCACTCGAATCGATGCTTGGCTGACACTGACTTGCTTCTCAACTTTCACGACCCTCACGATGTTATAAGACCATGAAACGATTCACATCAATACTGACGACCGCAATTCTTGCCGTTCTGTCGGCCGCGTCGCTTCATGCGGCCGATAACGCAGCACATATCCTCAACCTCGCTGCCGAGCGCTTCCGTAAGGCGCCATCGATTAGCGCCGTCTACGCGGTCAGTTCCTCGGCCGGAAACGTGGCCGGCAATCTGGTCGTGTCGGGACAGCGCTTCCGCATTTCATCGCCCGACATGTCGACGTGGTTCGACGGCACAACCCAGTGGGTCTACTCACCGGCCGACCGCGAAGTGACTGTCAGCGAGCCGACACCCGAGGAACTTCTGCAGATAAATCCTTTTAAGATTATCAACTCTTTCCGAAACAATTACGACGCCTCGACCGTCAGCACGAACAAATCGCAGACAGTGCTCCGGCTCAAGGCCCGCAATCCCAAGTCTGAAATCAGCCGTGTCACACTCACCCTCGACTCCGCGACGCTCTATCCCGTACGTATCGAGCTGACAGGAACCATGGGTCAGGCTGTAATCACCCTCGGAGGAGTCAAAAAAGGCCCTGCCCTGCCCGCGACCGACTTCCGCTACAACGCCAAGTCACATCCCGGCGTTTCGGTCAACGATATGCGCTAATCCATCAATTTCGTCAATCAAAACTAATAACACATAACCAGATGAAAGAAATAACCACCAAATGCCTCATCATTGGCTCGGGGCCTGCCGGTTACACCGCAGCCATCTATACCTCCCGTGCCAATCTTGCTCCCGTGCTATACGAAGGACATCAGCCCGGAGGACAGCTCACAACAACCACCGAAATCGAAAACTTCCCGGGATACGCTGAAGGCACCACCGGCACCGAGATGATGGAGGACCTCCGTCGTCAGGCCATGCGATTCGGCGCCGACGTGCGCAGCGGAATCATCCGTAGCATCGATCTCTCAAAGCGTCCATTCCGTGCCGAAGCCGACGACGACACCACAATCGTGGCCGACACCGTAATCGTTTCTACCGGCGCGACAGCCAAATATCTCGGTCTCGACGACGAAAACAAATATATGGGCATGGGTGTGTCGGCATGTGCCACATGCGACGGATTCTTCTACCGTAAGAAGCGCGTAGCCGTAGTCGGCGGCGGCGACACCGCTTGCGAGGAAGCTCTTTATCTGAGCAATCTTGCCGCACAGGTATTCCTGATTGTCCGTAAAGACTATCTCCGTGCGTCAAAAGTCATGCAGAAGCGCGTGCTCGAAAAGTCCAATATCACCGTTCTTTTCAACACTAATACCGTAGGTCTCTACGGCGAGGAATTCCTCGAAGGCGCACATCTTGTTGAAAATAAAGGCACCGACAAAGAGCAGCACTACGATCTGCCTATCGACGGTTTCTTCCTTGCCATCGGCCATACGCCCAACACGGCAGTGCTGGGCGGTCAGGTAGAACTCGACGAAGCCGGCTACATCAAGACATTCAACGGCACACAGTCGACGAGCGTCGAAGGCGTGTTTGCAGCAGGCGACGTAGCCGATCCCCACTATCGTCAGGCCATCACCGCTGCCGGCACAGGCTGCCGCGCGGCCCTCGATGCCGAGCGCTTCATCAACGAAAACCTCTGATTTGCAGATCCATCAATTTGCCTTACGGCGAATTGCTCTAAACAAAGGGCGGTGTGTCAAAATTGTTGAATTTTGACACACCGCCTTGTTTGAATCCGGATGGGGAAAGTAGTGACAGAATGGTTCGGATGATAGGCGGCTAACAATTCGGTCCCATACAAAACGAGCGCCCGGAGGGTGCGACTCCATCGCAACTCCGGGTGCCGCGTCGGAGACGCAAACCCGGAGATTAACCCACGCTCACAAAGGAGCTTCGGAGATGCGACGCCATGTATGAGACCCATGACAGCGTCGCCTCTCCGAGGCTACCTCTCACCCGGGCCACCCTCCTCAACCAAGCTTGCATCTCCGATGCCGCACTTGGGAATATCCACAGCATCGCTCCCTCCGGGAGCTCCCCCATTCACTTTACCATGAAATTCCGGCGCATTGTTTTTTTGTAAAAAATCAGGGATATGTGAACGTATGTCGCTTTTTTGGTTTATCTTTGTTAGTTGATTAGACGCAGACTGTTTTACAGCCAAAACCATAGTTGTTATCATGAATGAAGATGCTCTAAGCCAGCTTTATCTCAAAGACACTGCATTTCAGGACCTGATGCAGCGCAGGGTGTTCAACGTCCTGCTGGTTGCCTCGCCCTACGACGCTTTCATGATGGAAGAAGACGGCCGCATCGAAGAGCAGCTCTATTTCGAGTATGTGGCTCTTAACCTGAGTTCGCCACCGCGTGTCACTCAGGTGCGCACCATCGACGAAGCTTTGGCACGTCTGCGCGAAAAGCATTTCGGCGTGGTGATACTCATGCCGGGAAGCGACGTCAGCGAGACGCTCCGCGGAGCAACCGAAATCCGTAAGCTCAAACCCGAGATGCCAATCGTGGTTCTGACGCCATTCTCCAAAGAAGTATCGCGCCGTCTGGCCAACGAAGACCTCTCGGCAGTCGACTTCGTGTTCAGCTGGCTTGGCAACGTCGACCTTCTTCTGGCCATCATCAAACTCCTCGAGGACTACCTCAATGCCGACAATGATATCAACGAAGTTGGCGTGCAGATGATAATGCTGGTCGAAGACTCCGTAAGATTCTACTCGTCGGTGCTTCCCCACATCTACAAGACGCTTCTCAAGCAGTCATTCGAGTCTTCGACCGAGGCCCTCAACGAGCACGAGCAGATGCTCCGCATGCGCGGACGTCCAAAAGTAATGCTTGCCCGCACCTACGAGGAAGCAATGGAGCTTTACGAGCGGTTCGGTCAGAATCTGCTCGGCGTAATCTCCGACGTGTCGTTTATGCGCGGTGGAGCCAAAGACCCTACAGCAGGCCTCCGCTTTGCCGAATTTCTCCGGGAGAAAGATCCCTATCTTCCCGTGATTATCGAGTCATCGGAAGCCGAAAACCGCATGGCAGCCGAGCGTCTCAACTGCGTTTTCCTCGACAAAAACTCCAAGAAACTGCCCGTCGACCTAACTAAAGCCATGAGCGCCGAATTTTCATTCGGCGATTTCGTGATGACCGACCCCGAAACCGGCAAGGAGATTCGTCTGCGCTCACTCAAAGACCTTCAGTATCATCTGTTTGACATCCCGGCTAAAGCGCTGCTTCACCACGCATCGTCCAACGACATCTCACGCTGGCTATATTCGCGCGCGCTTTTCCCGATTGCCGACATTCTCAAAAACCATCGCTTCTACACACTCGAGGAAGTGCCGGCAGCGCGCCAGCTTTTCTTCGATCTCATTGTGAAGTATCGCAAGATGAAAAACCGCGGTGTAGTGGCCGTCTTCCGCAAAGACCGCTTCGACCACTACTCCAACTTTGCCCGCATCGGCCAGGGCTCACTCGGAGGCAAAGGACGCGGCTTGGCGTTTATCGACCAGATAATCAAGCGTAACCCTATCTGCGACAACTTCTATGGTGTCACCATCACCATACCGCGAACCGTCGTGCTCTGCACCGATATTTTCGACGAGTTCATGGCCGCAAACAATCTCTATCCGGTCGCTCTCTCCGATGCCGACAACGCCACCATACTTCAGGCGTTTCTCAACGCCAAGCTTCCGGAGCGACTTCTCGATGATTTTCTTGCGCTGTTTGAAGTTGTCGATACACCGCTGGCAATCCGCAGTTCCAGTCTGCTTGAGGACTCCCATTATCAGCCATTCGCAGGCATCTACTCGACCTACATGATTCCTCATCTGCCCGACAACGAGCGGATGCTCCACATGTTGTGCGATGCCATCAAGAGCGTCTACGCCTCGGTGTTCTACACCGACAGCAAAGCCTATATGACCGCAACCTCCAACGTAATCGACCAGGAAAAAATGGCCGTAATTATCCAGGAAGTGGTCGGCGAGCCTCACGGCGAATATTATTTCCCGTCATTCTCCGGCGTGGGCCGCTCACTCAACTTCTATCCCCTCGGCGACGAGCACCCCGACGACGGCGTGGCCGAAGTTGCCGTCGGTCTTGGCAAATACATCGTCGACGGCGGTCTCAGCCTCCGTTTCTCGCCCCGCCATCCGGCATCGGCCCTGCAGACCTCCGAACTCGAATTGGCCCTGCGCGATACACAGACCCGGATGTATGCTCTCGACATGAGTGCAGTCGATGACTTCCGCGTCGACGACGGCTTCAACATAGCTCGCCGCCGCGTGCAGGACATAGCCGAGACCGGCGCGCTGAAATATATGGTCTCGACCTACGATGTGCGCGACAACATATTGCGCGATTCCGACTATGGCCCCGGCCGCAAAGTCGTAACGTTCAACAACATTCTGAAACACGACGTCTATCCTCTGGCACCGGCCATCGACTTCATGCTATCCAACGGACAGCGCGAAATGTGCCGCCCCGTAGAAATAGAATTCGCCGGAACAATCAATCCTGCCGTAGGAACCCAGTCAAAGGGACATATCTACTGGCTCCAGATTCGCCCGACGGTCGACCCGAAGAATCTCGTCGACCCCACACTACTCGACCTTCCCGACTCCCGCCTGCTCCTTCGCAGCGATACAGCGCTCGGCCATGGCACGACCGACAATGTGAGGACAGTGGTCTATGTCCGCCCCGAGAGCTTCAACTCGTCAAACAACGGACTGACAGCCCGCGAAATCGAGAAAGTAAACCGCATGCTCGTAGCCGAGTCTGTGCCCTACATATTGATAGGGCCCGGACGCTGGGGCTCGAGCGACACCGCCCTCGGCATACCTGTGAAGTGGCCCCAGATTTCCGGGGCGCGACTCATCGTCGAATCGGCTCTGACCACCTACCGTGTCGAACCGAGCCAGGGCACCCATTTCTTCCAGAACCTGACTTCATTCGGAGTAGGCTACTTCACTATCGACACCTCAGCCGGCCACGGATTCTACGACGTGGCTACTCTCGACGCCATGGCAGCCGTCTACGAAACGGCATCTGTCAGGGTAGTGCGCTTCGACGCTCCCCTTGTCATCGGCATCGACGGTAAAAAAAGGCAGGGAGTCGTGGCAAAGCCCGATGCCAATCCATCATAAAACAGAATCATTCAACTGACAATGTCAATATTCAACTCCTTCAAAAAAGCGCTCGGTTTTCCGGACACCTACGATGACGACGAAAACGATGTGGACAATGACGATGCCGACAAATCGTCGGATTACAACGACGACGGTCGACCACGTCTCGACCTCACCCCGCCTACACGTCTGACCGACGATCTACCGGAACCGGAGCCGGAAAAAGCGACTGAGAAGCCGACCGACACTCCACCGGAAGTCACTTCCGATGATGAGCCGGAACCGGAAGTCGACACCACGACCCTCGCTTCCAAGGCGTTTGACTGCGTGGTGAAACTTTTCAACGGTATTCAGCCGGAGTTCGTAAGGAAATGCCTCAACACCGAGGCTCAGCGCCGCTACATAGCCGAGAACATCGATTCGTCGTTGCGCGCCGCGCTTGACGAGGCTACGGCAAACGCGCGCCGTCGCGGCCAAAAGCAGTGGCAGGCCGAACGCAACCGCCTTTCGGCCGACCTCGAAAACATGAAGAAACAATATGCCGCCATCAAGCAGCAACGCGAGAAATTCCAGAACGCCCAGCTCAGCGCGTCGCGTCAGAAACGTGCACTCAACGATCGCGTGCACGACCTTGAAAATCAAGTGGCGGCTCTCGAAGCCGAAAAGGAGCAGTTCCAGATTGAGAACCGATCGATGGCCAATAAGCTCCGTGCTTCTGGTGTGCTCCGCGACATGGCGGCTGCCGGCAACGCTCCTGCCTCATCGGACCCGGCAGTAACAGCCGAACTCGAAAAGACCAAAGCCGCGCTTGAGGAGCAGACCTCCCGCGCCGCCACACTCGAGGCCCGTATCCGCGAAATGGAAGCCACCATTGAGCAGCAAAACAAAGAGCGCGACGAAATGGAGGAGGAGATGCAGAAAAGCGTTGCCATCATCGACGCACGCCTTGCCAACTTCGAGCGCATCAAGAAAAAGAAAGATGCCCGCATAGCCCAGCTCACATCGACCGTCAAAGACGCCGACCAGCGGATAAGCCGGCTCGAAAACTCGCTCGCCGAAAAGCAGCGTCAGCTCGACAAGGCGTTGGCAGCCAACGCCTCAATGCGCGCCTCAGCCACAAATCAGTCAGCATCAGCCGGAAATGTGTCAGTCAATCTTGATATAAAAGACATCAATTATGAAGAATCGGCCGATGAATCACAATCATCATCATCGAAAATTTCGGCAATAGATGACCTTATGGACAATACCGACTGGTTTGTGGCTCCCGACCCCGTCCCGCTAAAAAAAGACCCGGAAGTAGAAGAGCAGTTCGGCTATAAGGAGCCTCGGCTCCGCCAGAGCCGTCAGGTCGACGACGACAAGCAGCCCTCTCTCTTCTAATCAGTTCACGCACCACGACCAATCATTCAGTTACAGACCAATCATTCCAATCATACACCAACGGCAATGAAAGCACTTGCAAAAGTTTCCGCATTAATTATCTCTCTGCTCCTCCCGACACTGGCTTCGGGCGCGATACGCACCCTTCAGTCCTATCCCGAAATCGAGAAATACATAGGCCCCGGACACTCGCCAAAAGCATCGGCACAGATTAAATTCATGAAGGAGCCCGGAATGTACCTGGCTCTTTCCGACGACGGTAAGCGAATCGTCAAACACGACTGCCGCACCGGTAAAGAAGTGGAGACACTCCTCGACATAACCCACACCCGCGAAACCACCATCGACAAAATCGAAGGATTCATGATTGACGACGACGCAACACGCCTGCTCGTCTACAATAATTCGCGCCCCATCTACCGCCACTCGTTTGAAGCATCCTACTACGTCTATGAGATCCGGTCGCGCATACTCAAACCGCTCTCCGACCAATTCGAGCGTCAGGAATCACCCCTCTTTTCGCCCAACGGCCGCATAGTTGCTTTTGGAGCCGAGGACGGCAATATTCATCTCAAGAAACTTGACTTTTGGGTAGAAATCAATGTGACCGAGGACGGCAAGAAAAATTCCATCATCAACGGCATTCCCGATTGGGTTTATCAGGAAGAGTTTTCAACCACCGCATCTATGGCCTGGTCGCCCGACAGCGAGACGCTGTGCTTCCTCAAATACAACGAATCGGAAGTACCCATGTATTCTTTCCCGCTCTACGAAGGCGGCTGCAACCCTATGACACAATATGCCCTCTATCCCGGGGCATTCACCTATAAATACCCCGTTGCCGGTCAGCCAAACTCCGTGGTCACGCTTCATTCCTACGATGTCGACACACGTAAGACCAAACCCATCGCGATAAAGGACCCGCAGCTCCACTACATCCCCCGCATAGCCTTTGCCCATTCGTCAGACCGTCTGATGGTCGTCACCCTCAACCGCGCTCAGAACCGTATGGAGCTCTACGCCGTCAATCCAAAATCGACTGTCGCAAAATCGATTCTTGTTGAAGAGTGGAAAGCGTGGCTCGCTCCCGAAACGTTTGAAAACATCACATTCGAGCCAGATCATTTCGTCATCATGTCGTCGCGCACCGGCTACATGCACCTTTACCAGTATTCCTATGCCGGAGCCCTCCAGCGCTCCATCACCTCGGGTAACTACGATGTCGATGCATACTACGGCTTCGATGCCGCCACCGGCAGCTACTATTATCGCTCCGACGCCCGTTCACCCCTCGACCGCACCGTCTACCGTCTCGACCGTAAAGGCAAGGAAGAAGCCCTGACTCCGGCTGAAGGCACCGCATCGGCCCGCTTCAGCCCAGATAAGTCATACTACATTCTCAGCTACAGCAATTCTACCACTCCGACGCAATACACCTTCTGCACCACCCGACAGGCCAAACCGCTCCGCACGCTCGAGGACAACGCTGAATATGCTTCGCGCTACGCCTCCGCACCCAAACCCGAATATTTCACAATGCCAACCGAGGGCGGAATTTCGCTCAACGGCTATATCATCAAGCCAACCGGCTTCTCGGCATCGAAGAAATATCCGGTAATTATGGTGCAGTATAGCGGTCCCGGCTCGCAGCAGGTGCTCAACAGCTGGTCTATGGGCTGTGAGAAATACTTTGCCACACAAGGCTACGTGGTTGTATGCGTCGACGGACGCGGAACCGGTGGACGCGGACGCGAATTCATGGACGTGGTCTACAAACGTCTCGGCTACTACGAAACTATCGACCAGATAGCCGCCGCACGCTATGCCGCCAATCTCCCCTACACCGACCCCGACCGTATAGCTATCTACGGCTGGAGTTTCGGAGGCTATGAGTCGATTATGGCCGCCTCTCACCCCGACGCGCCTTATGCCGCAGCTGTGGCCGTGGCTCCCGTTACCGACTGGCGCTACTACGACTCCATCTACACCGAACGCTACATGCTCACACCTCAGGAAAACGAATCGGGCTACGACCAGTCGTCCACATTTGCCGGTATCTCCACCCGCAAATGCCCGCTTCTCATAATCCACGGCACCGCCGACGACAACGTGCACCTTTACAACACAATTCAGTACGAAGCCGAGGCAGAAGCTCAGGGCCGATGGACCGACATGCTGCTCTTCCCCAACATGAACCATTCAATCAACGGCTGCGACTCACGTCAGGTGGTCTATGCACGCATGCTGTCATACCTCGAATCCAACCTCCGCTGACCCTCGGGTGTTATATAAATAAATGGTGACGGCTTCACACCCGGTCGTCCCCTCTATAATGGAACAACCTAAAGACAAATATAAAAGTATTCTGCGGCTTTGGAGCGCATGGATTTATTCAACCGGTGCTCTGATACTCCTCGTGCTCATATCGCTATGGGTTAAGCCTCTTTATATGCCTTTCGTGGCGTTTGCCTTTGAGCTGGCCCTGTTCAGCAGCGTGCGGCACAACCGCAAGACTCTTGCTCCGGGATGCTATCTGGTGCCTTATCTGGTGACGCGGATTCTCTTCTGGGCAGCGATAATCATGCTTGTGATTAACGGACTGCATGCCCGTTGGCTTGAGGAGCATCTGTTTGACCCGGTCACTTCCAACCCCGACTTACCCTACGTAACAATTCTTGTCCTCGGGCCGGTGGCCACTCTTATCAGCGGACTCACCATGCTCCATCCCTCCGAACTCACTTTCTGCCGCGACTGCAAGTTGCGCCACGGCACTCCGGCCGAACGCGGATTTATCGGCATACTCTTCACTCAGGAAGGCCAGTATCAGAATTCATTTCTCACGGCCATCAGCGCGGCCATTACCGCGGTGACGTGGGGTTACTACTTTGTAGCCTACGATAATAGTGAGTTCACTCGCCACGACAAATTTTTCTACGTAATTATACCGGTGGTGCTTTGGTCGCTCGGCGCCCTGTATCTGGCCATACGCTACGTAGGCATCTGGGCCTACTATCGCCAGCGTGCCGACGAACATCACATGCAAAACGGACGTACGACCACCATCCGCTACATCGTAATCTGGGACAACTTTGTGGCACTTCTCGAACCGTCAACCGATCCCGACGCGGAAATTTCGGTCCGCACAACGTTTGACACTCCCATTCAACTCCAGATACGCTATCGCTCCAAACTCACCATCGACGATGCCTTACACTATTTCAGAGCCCTATCTCATATAGAGCATCCCAATCTGAGATTTCTATATTCCACGCTCGAAGGCAATCCCGAAGGCAACATTTACCACTATCTCGCGTTTCTTACCGATGAGCAAAAAGCTGAATTTGAGAAGTTCTATCCCAAAGTGAAGTGGTATTCGCTCAGCGAGATAGGCGAACTTATCAACACTCGCCGGATGGCGCCGCTGTTCAGCGCCGCGTTTATTCGCCTTCACACCATAGCTATGGCGTGGAAGACATATACAATCGACGGCCGACGGCGTTATAAAGTGCGCCATTACGTGCCGACGTTCCGCATCCGCGACATCCACAAATGGGACCTCGACTACAACGATAAGACGTGGCTCTACGTTGCCAAAAACAATCAGGACGTCCCCTTCTTCAGGTGGCGTAAATTCTGGCGCAAATACGTGAGCGGTGCAACCGACTGAATTCCCACCCCAACCACCTTCTGTCAAATGACTCTGTTAGTAATAACCGGCCCCACCGCCAGCGGCAAGACGCGTCGCGCCGTAGACTGCGCGAGGGCATTAGGAGGCGAGATTATCAGTGCCGATTCCCGTCAGCTCTACCGTTCGATGGATATAGGCACAGGAAAAGACCTTGATGAATACGCCGAAGTGCCCTACCATCTGATTGACATCTGTCCTCCCGGTTACCGCTATAATCTGTTTGAATATCTGCGCGACGAGAGGGAGGCCCGACGCGCTATTGAGGAGCGCGGTCACATGCCGGTGCTCTGCGGTGGTACGGGGCTCTATGTGGAGTCTGTGCTAAAAGGCCTGTCGCTACCCCCCGTTCCCGAGAATCCCGAACTCCGCCGCCGACTTGCGCCTTTGACACTCAATGAGCTCACTGATATGCTTGCTTCGATGAAGCGCCTCCACAACACCACCGACGTCGATACAGCTCAGCGTGCAATCCGCGCTATTGAAATCGAGACCTACTACGAGGCTCACCCCGACCTTGCGCCGCAAGCCAATCACCGACCGGTAAAAGACGCCGTGATAGTAGGCGTCGACATAGACCGCGATGCGCGCCGGCACCGCATAAGCGAGCGTCTGCGCCAGCGCCTTGACGCCGGAATGATTGACGAAGTAGCCGCCCTGCTCCGCAACGGCGTGGCCCCCGATGACTTGATTTACTACGGTCTTGAATATAAATTCGTGACCCTGCATCTGCTGGGACAACTTTCACTCTCCGAGATGACCACCCAACTTGAAATAGCCATTCATCAGTTCGCCAAACGGCAGATGACGTGGTTCCGCGGGATGGAACGTCGCGGATTCAAAATAAATTGGTTGCCTTACGATATGGGTGCCGACGAGTTCGTCGGCCGCGTGCGCTCTCTCATTGATAAAAACGAGCTGTCATGAATCGTAAATGGCTACTTCTCATCGGCAGCGTAATTCTATTGACCCTCTCTGTCTCGGCCTCGGAGCCGGTGCGGGTTTTCCACTCCGAAATTGCCCGACTATGCGACAGCACGCTCATTTTCCCGGCAGCCGATAACGCTACATCGTCTCTGGCTCTCGAGGTGAGAGCCTCGGTGAAAAAGCCGTCGGCAAAACCGGGTCTGCAAGGCAACGGCTTTGCAGTTGTGTGGTCCTATGGCACAACGACGATGGAAGCATGGCTCATACCCTCGGCCGACGATTTCGATCCGCTTACCTCTAAAACCAGTGTGGAATTTATTTTGCTTAGCAAGTTTCCCGGTGCGCCGGCGTCGATTCTCAACCGGCGACGGCTGACATCGGGCGTTGCCTCCGGTCGCGGATTCAACACTCTCGGCGTTGAGATTGCTCCTGACGGAGCGGCCACGATATATGGAGGTGAGAAAGAGCCAATCGACATCTACACTCTTCCGTCAACGGGCCACGCATGCACCGCCACCGGCATTGCAGCACGGGGAGAAATAGACGTTGACCTGCTTGTCACCGAACGGCTCCCTGACCCCGCATCAGGTCTCTCGACAACCTACACCGCTGAAAGCCTTACGGACTATTTCAAGACCAACGCGCTCCTGCCGCCTGAAGGAATATGGCGGTTTCTCGACCGCGACACCGACGACCGGGCGGTGCGTCTCGGCGGAGACTACACGATAGCCATCGTTGCCGACAGCACTCAAACGCCCGAAGCGCCGCCGGCTTATTCGATTATTTACATGGCCGGAGCGCGCGTCGGCAATGACGATTGGAGTGCAGGCATGAAAAAAGGGCGCCTTACGACGACCTTATTTCAAAATCATTATAATCTAATCTGGATTGCGACCGATATGACCGAAATCGATACCGAATGTAGCGCTCAACTGAGCGACGACCGGGCCATTCTCACACTCAACTTCCCGCTCTACGGGTCGACCGTTCGGTTCGCCCGTCAGCTTTCCGATGGAGCGCTCCCTGAGAAATAGGTGATCGTCTCTGTCATATCGTCGTAGCTGATAGCCGAGTTGGAAAACCACACTTCGTAGCCCTCGGTCGTGCGTCGCACCTGCATCACATCGCCGGTCTGCTCCACCGACTCGATATAGTCATAGAGCGACGACGGAAGACGGTCGAACAGAAACTGCTTGGGTAGCGGAACACCGTTGCCATTGACATCGACCCACTGATTGTTGGTGTCAAACGTTATTGTCGCGCTGTTCTTGAGTTTCACCACCGATCCTTTGTCAGTCTCCGTATAACTCTGCACTTCACCGTCGAAGTATTGAGTAACGAAATTGGCCACATCGCCCGGAAGTTCATCCCATGCCGTACTGCCACAGGCGCCCATGAGGAAAACTATTACTAAAAGTGCAAGGGATGTTAATGTATTCCGCTTCATATTGGGTCAAGTCTTAATTGATGTTACATTTCTATAACAAATCATGACCAACTTGGTTCATTATACCCTAATTATTAAGTTTGCAACTCCAAAAGCGCGGCTCGATAGGCTGCGCGAACCCTATATACGTCAAAATATGAAACGATATCTCGCCATCATACTCACGGCATGGTTTGCATGCTGCCTTTCGCTGAGCGCCCAGAATCCTGACCCTGCGACGGACGATAACGCCTACCTCGCGCTGGCCGACAGCGCCTACAATGCGACTACAGCAGGCCGCTACGACGAAGCGGCGCAGTTTCTCCACCGGGCCTTGTCGGCTCGTCCGGCTTCACCGACCAATGTGCTTCTGCTATCGAATCTCGGCATGGTTCAGCACTATGCGGGGCATGACTCGGATGCATATACCACTCTTAGCAGCGCACTCGCTCAGGCTCCCGGCTCGGTGACCATATTGATGAACCGAGGTAAAGTGCTCACAGCCCTCGGACGCTTCGATGCCGCCATTGCCGACTTCTCGACAGCCCTGCGGCGCGACACATCGCGCATGGAGCCACGCTTCTATCGCGCTATGGTGATGATTCATATCGGTGAGGTGCTTAGCGCCGATGCCGATGCCGACACACTGATGTGGCGTTCGCCCCGTTCGCGTATGGCTCTCGAAGCCAAGTCGGCTTCACTTCGCGCCATGAGCCGCTTCAGTGAAGCCATCCCGCTTATCGACGAACTAATAAGCCATTATCCCGACGCGGCAGCCTACGGCGCGCGGGCTGCATGCCGTGTGATGACCGACGACCTCAACGGCGCCGCCTCCGACGTGGCCGAAGCCTTGCAGCGTCAGCCCGACAACCCCGACTTTCTCCTGACCCGCGCTCTGCTTAACAAGAAGCGCTACCGGCGCGATGACGCATTGAAGGACGCCGAAGAAGCCATTCGCCACGGCGCCGACCCGGAGCGCGTGAAAGCAGTGCTCGCGCTCTAACCTAATCCCGCACCATAACCAAAATTCCAAACTATAAACCACATTATGACTTCCGTTTCAAAACTTCTCGTGGCGCTTATCGCCACTCTTGGCCTAATTTCGTGTCAACCGGCCGATAAAACTGATAATACCCCGCATCGTCTCACCGTCATGGCATGGAACGTATGGCACGAAGGCCACTCCCGCACCTACGGCCAGCAAGCATGCGATGCCACGATAGGCATAATCCGTCAGAGCGGTGCCGACGTCATCCTCATGGTCGAGACCTACGGCACATCCCATCAGGTAGCCGATTCGCTCGGTTACTATCACCGTCTGCTATCAAGCAATCTTTGCATCTACAGCCGCTACCCGATTGTCAGGACCTACACATTTGCCGACAGCATATCGACTTTCAATTTCGGCGGCGTCGAGATAGACATGGACGGCACTCCCGTACGCATCTTCGACACATGGATTCACTATCTGCCCGACGAACGTCTGGCGCCTATCGATCAGAGCGAGGCTGAAATTCTCGCCTGGGAGAACTCCGGCACACGCGACGACGAGACGCGCACCATCCTCTCCGTGCTCCGTCCCATGATTGCCCAGACCGACAGCATCCCGATGATTATCGGCGGTGATTTCAATTCACATTCCCACCTCGACTGGACCGAAGCCACCAAAAATCTCTACAATCACGGCGGAGCCGTTGTCGACTGGACCGTATCGCGCATGATGGCCGACGCCGGATTCACCGACAGCTTCCGCGAGGTAAATCCCGACCCGGTGAAAAACATCGGCACCACATGGCTCACCGATGCCGACTCGCTTGAGACGCCCAACCGCGCCGACCGCATTGACTTCATCTATTATCGCGGATCTACGATTCGTCCGGTCGAATCGGAGTGCTACGACAATCGTCTCGGTCAGCCGTTCGACTTCATGGGCCGCACGTTCTTCTACCCCTCCGACCATGGCTTCGTACTTACCACATTCGAAGTCATCCCGAGCGCAAAATCACGCAAAGCGACTAAATAATCGATTGTTTTTTATCGTGTTTTAAACCTGACAGGCTATTTTTTTGTTATTAACTGTGAGATTATTAAAACATAATCATTATATTTGTGGAGCAAAACATTTGCACGAGCTCTCAAATACATAATCACAAATTGTCTAACAAAATAAAATAGTACTGACAAATGATGAACACTGACACTATTGGAACCTGGGCCGGACTTGTCTGGACCGCCCTTAACGAAGCCGACGTTTTAGGCTCGAAGCAGATTAAGAAAATGACAAAACTGAAAGACAAGGAACTCTACGCAGCTCTTGGCTGGCTCGCCCGCGAGAACAAAATCGCATTTGAAGAAAGCGGCGACGACAAAGAAATTCTTGTTGCTTTAGTTAAGTAATAGCTCAATTTTTTGGGCGAGCCGCTACGGCGGCTGATGCCGCCCGACTTCAAAAATCTCATCAAGCTCGGCACACTTCGCGCCGGGCTTGATTTTTCAGAAACAACAGACTATCAAATAAATCAACAGAGGAATGGAAGGACTGGTAATCCGCAATACAGGAAGCGCCTATATCGTTTCGCCGCTAGAAGGCGGCTCACCCGTAGAGTGTAAAATCAAAGGGAAATTCCGTCTGAAAGGCATTCGCACCACCAACCCCGTAGCCGTGGGCGATATAGTTGAATACACAGGCGCCACCGACGATACAGCCTACATCACCGACATTCGGCCGCGCCGCAACTACATCATCCGTCGTGCATCGAATCTCTCCAAAGAAGCCCACATCATTGCCGCCAATCTCGACCAGGCATTCCTCATCGTCACCCTCGCCCATCCTCTGACATCCACCACCTTCATCGACCGTTTCCTGTCGACAGCCGAAGCCTACCGCGTGCCGGCCACTCTCGTCATCAACAAAACCGACCTTCTGGAGTCAGATCCCGAATCAATGGAATTACTCGAGGGCATAAGCTACCTCTATCGTTCGATAGGCTATCCGGTTGTCCACACTTCGGCCGCTACCGGCCTCGGAATTGACACCCTCCGCGAACTTCTCGCCGGTAAAATCACCCTATTGTCGGGCAACTCCGGCGTAGGAAAATCATCGCTCATCAACGCCCTCATTCCGGGATTGCAATTGCGCACAGCCGAAATCTCGGCCATCCACGACACCGGCATGCACACCACCACCTTCTCCGAAATGTTTCCTCTCCCCGGCGAAGCCGGAGGCTACATCATCGATACCCCCGGAGTCAAAGGCTTCGGCACCATCGACTACGATGCACACGAAGTAGGTCACTACTTCCCTGAGATATTCCGCGAATCCGCCTCATGTCGCTACGGCAACTGCACGCACACCCACGAACCCGGCTGCGCCGTTCGCCAGGCCGTCGACGACCACCGCATAGCCTTCTCCCGCTACGCCTCCTACCTCTCCATCCTCGACGACGCCTCCCCCGAAAAATACCGCAAACCCTTCTGAACTGACTACAACACATACCGCGAGGGAAAAGAGTTAATTTTGTTTAAATAAGCATTACTTTAACCCAACACTTTTATTATTAATACTTTTTGATTATATTTGAGAAGTATTAATCCTTAAAACCTTAAATTATGAAAAAACATCTTATATTTATTCTATCCCTCTTTGTATTCGGTTTAATTGCATATTCGCAAGCGTCATCAAATCCGGCTTGTGTTGGTTACATTTATGTTGACGTTGATTTAACATGCGACAAAACGGAACGGGGCTACGCGATGTATCCAGTTCCAACGCCTAACGGAGAAGAATATGGACTTTATAACTCGTTCTCCTCACAAACGTATATATCTTGTATGGGACCTGGAGCACCTTACATCACTCAGTTCATTGAAGATCAACCAATGCTACATGTTCGTCTTTGGGAATTGGATGACATGTTAGACTCAGATGGTAACGGTTTTGCATATATAGAAGCTCCAATACGCAAGTCCATCTCCAATATGGGAAATCCATGGAGTGAACAAGTTCAATGTTATTATTTTATCATTCTAGTTATAAAGAAAGAATGGTATCATTAATCGTAATCATACTATTAGTTTTTTGTACGAAATCCTTAGGAGCTCAAACTCCTGATGATTTCCGTACAGAGCAGGTGTTTATTGCGCCTAATAAAACCGCGT
>CAYUYQ010000009.1:27984-29679 GCA_964449335.1 uncultured Bacteroides sp.
ACTCCTGATGATTTCCGTACAGAGCAGGTGTTTATTGCGCCTAATAAAACCGCGTATAACCAAGACGATACTATCAAGATTAATGGCTTTGTGACATGTATGGCTCATAATAATGTCGAGCCTTACAGCCGCTACATCTATCTGGAGCTTATTAACTCCAAAGATTCGGTTATTGTACGTAACAAACTCCCGATTCAGAATAACGGAACTTTTTACTCCACACTGCCGATTGACGCTCTCTATAAAAAAGGCACCTACTTTCTCCGCGGCTACACGCGGTTTATGGAAAACTTTTCGCATGACAGTTTTGGGATTTCCCCGATATTAATCGGACAGAATTTACCATACAACGACTCCATTATTGACGATAGAGTTTCATTAGACTTGATTGTGCACGGTCAACGCCTTATTGCCGATAGACCGCAACAGATATCGTGTGTCCTTACTAATTATAACGGATTCCCCATACCGGACAAGACATTGACTATACTTGATGAAAGAGGGAGTTCAGTGGCACAAGCCGTAACTTCTGCATCGGGATACGCTCATTTCATCCTCATACCGGGAACGGACACGTCATATAAATTACGTTTTTCAGATTCCGGGATTAACAAAGAAGTTGATCTTCCGTCGTCGCATAGCAATAAACCGATATTAAATGCGGTTGTTAAACGGAATCAGGTCGTTTTCGATGTTGTCGGCGAACAACTTGAGCACTCCAATCTATATCTTTACGAAAAAGGAAATGGATTAAAACGTATAACTACGCCGGGAAAATCAGGCACAATTAATCTACCCAATCCACCTATCGGGCCAATCACTTTATTCCTTTCAAACGAGGATAATCAAATTCTATCTGAAGTAACGGTGTTGCCAAGATTTAATCGGATTGGTTCGATAGAATCTGCTGACACTTTGGCGGGTGGAAGCACTATTGATTTCGGTATTGACAGTCTTCTGACGGGCAATTCAACTGTTATAGCGCGTGTTGTCCCCGAAGGCGACATCTGGGCACAAACAGCCTGGAGCTCACTGTTATTTAGCGATTTATCATCCCGAATTCCTACTCCTCAAATTAATTATCCGGAATCCATCTCCCGACAAGACATAGAAGCATGGTTAAAATCAGCTTCTTTTACAAGATTTAACCTTAAGGATATTGCCGATATCGACACTTTATTCTCTTATAGCATTTTACCTGAGTTCTCGATGGAACTTAGAGGTACCGTGTATGACGACGAAAACGCAAAGCATCCGATGAACAAAGGTACTATTGTCGCCTATAATAATTATGACCGTTTACCTTTTGACACCGAAGTTGATGCTCGGGGACGTTTCACGGTTAAGGTCTCTGATTTTCCTGCCGGTTCAGAATTTTTCTTGCAGGGAATCAACAACAAAGGCGTGATAAAACCGACAATCATTACACTTGACGCCGACACGTTCCCATCGGCAAAAGGCTTTTCTTTTATAAAACCTTTTGCCCGCAACCGCTATTCTACCGGGGAAACCGCCATTGCCGGAGAAGGCAACGAAAAACAGCGGGAGCTACCTGACGTCATAATTAAGGCTCGGACGCAAAGAGATGAGCCAGCTAACGACAAAAGATTCTATGGCGTACGATTCAAATCCAGAGAACAGATTGAAGAACGGCAATACAACACCCTAAAAGATATAATACGCGACATGGCTTTT
>CAYUYQ010000010.1:0-26132 GCA_964449335.1 uncultured Bacteroides sp.
GATATGGAATTATTTTATAATTTTGTATGGATTAACCTCTGCAATTATGGCTGTTGCGATGTAGGGCCTCGCCCGAAAAACGTCGCGCCCTTCCAACGTTTTTAGTAATTCATTAACTGATGAAATCATTTCTCCCTATTCTTTCGTCGTTAGCCGCTGTTTCGGCACTTCTTGCGTCATGCTCCTCAGGGTCGACTGCTCCGACCTCCGATCTTGCTCACCGCGTCAATCCGTTTATCGGCACGGACTTCACAGGTAACACCTATCCCGGCGCTCAATCACCCTTTGGTATGGTACAGCTTAGCCCAGACAACGGTTTGCCGGGATGGGATAGAATAGCGGGATACTTCTACCCTGACAGCACAATCGCCGGATTTTCCCACACTCACCTTTCAGGAACAGGCGCCGGAGATCTTTATGACATATCATTCATGCCCGTCACGCTTCCCTACAAAGAAGCGCCACAGCCATTAGGAATACACTCGAAATTCAAACACGACACAGAGGAAGCCTATGCCGGATATTATAAAGTGACGCTCGATGACTATGACATCGATGTGGAACTGACGACGACAGAGCGTACAGGTGTGCAACGCTATACTTTCCCCGGTGGCGACGCAGCCGTAATCCTCAATCTGTCAAAAGCCATGAACTGGGACGCTACGACCGATACGCGCCTCGAGATTGTCGATTCAGTGACCGTGAAAGGCTACCGAATGTCAACCGGTTGGGCCCGCGATCAAAGAGTATATTTTGTGAGCCGGTTCTCACGGCCGTTTGATTCGGTCGATATCGACACGATAAATCTTGTAGACGGCAATGGCGTGGCAACCGGCGGAAGAGGAATTGTAGCCCAGTTCAACTATGACACTATGCCCGGCGAACAACTCGTAATCGCAACGGCAATATCCGGAGTTGACGAAGAAGGCGCTCTAAAGAATCTTCAGGCAGAAGCGCCTCACAATGATTTCGACAAATACCTTGCTGAAAACGTAGCAGCATGGAATGACAATCTTGGACGAATTGAGATTGAAGGGGGCACAGACGACCGGCAGGTCACCTTCTATACCGCATTATATCATTCGTTGCTTGCTCCGACAATTTATTCTGACGTAGACGGACGCTATTTCGGACCCGACAAACAAATCCATCAAGCTGATGGATGGACCAACTATTCGAGCTTCAGCTTGTGGGATACGTTCCGCGCCGCTCATCCGCTATACACAATAATAGAGCCGAAAGCCGATGCCGACATGGTAAACTCATTTCTTGCGTTCTATGAACAGCACGGTCGTCTGCCAATATGGAATTTCTGGGGAGGGGAGACCGATATGATGCTGGGCTACCATTCAGTGCCCGTCATTGCCGATGCCTATCTGAAGGGGATAGAGGGATTCGATGCAGAGAAGGCGCTTGAGGCCTGTGTGGCTACGGCCAACGATGACGACTATCGCGGTATCGGTCTCTATAAGAAACTTGGATACGTGCCTTATAACGTCACCGACTCCTATAACTCCGAAAACTGGTCGCTCTCGCGCACCCTCGAATACGCTTTTGACGACTACTGCATAGCTCTTATGGCTCAAAAGATGGGCAAGAAAGAGATAGCTGACGATTTTTTCAAACGCGCCGGGAATTATCGGAATGCGTTCAATCCCGCGACCGGTTTCATGCAACCTCGCGACGATAAAGGGGAATGGCAACCTGATTTCAAACCGGAAGAATACACGTCGCACATTAGTGAGAGCAACGCATGGCACTACTTTTGGTCGGTTCAGCACGACATTCCCGGCCTCATAGCCCTGACAGGTGGAAAAGATGCTTTTGCAGCCAAACTTGACAGCATGTTTACCGTAGGGCCTAAAGAAAACGAGGAACTGCCCCTGTTCTCAACAGGCATGATTGGACAGTATGCCCATGGAAATGAGCCGTCACACCATGTGATATATCTCTACAATAGTGTAGGGCAGCCTTGGAAAACGGCGAAGTATGCGCGGCAGGTGCTCACCGAACTCTACAAAAACACCCCTGCCGGACTGTGTGGAAATGAAGATATGGGTCAAATGTCGGCATGGTATGTGTTAAGCGCTATGGGTTTCTACCCGGTCAATCCCGCAAGTGGTTTCTATGAAATCGGCACGCCACTGTTTGACATCGTGAAGATAAATCTGCCTGACGGCAAAACCTTTACCGTCAAAGCCAACGGCCTTTCTGACGAAAACATCTATGTCAAATCTGTAACAATCGATGGAAAGCCGTGGAATAAGAGCTATATCACCCACAGTCAGATTCTCGACGGTTCAACAGTAGAATTCGAAATGACGCCGGAAGAAGGTTGCGTGTGGTATGAAGTCGATAACTGATTTCATATCCGATAAAATTCGTTTATTGAGATTGTATATTTGCATATCTGACCATTTTTTACTAATTTTGAATAGCGTCCCAAGAAAGTCGACTTCCGATTTAACCGTCCAAAAGCCGGATGTTGTGACTACAAAGGTTCCCAAATATCAACAAATTGAATCGCACTAACTATTAATATGATTATGAATCAAGATTTTAGAAATTTTGCCGTAAAACATCTCGGTATGAATGGTCTTGCTCTTGACCAGTATGCCGGAAGCATTACTTCAAGCTATATATCACCCACTATTATAGAAGAACGTCAGCTCAACGTGGCTCAGATGGATGTATTCTCTCGTCTGATGATGGACCGAGTGATTTTTCTGGGTACGGACGTGAACGATTATACAGCTAACGTTATTCAGGCTCAGCTTCTATATCTCGACTCCGCTGACCCCGGAAAGGATGTAAGCATCTACATCAACTCACCCGGTGGATCGGTATATGCCGGGTTGGGAATCTATGATACGATGCAGTATATCTCAAGCGACGTCGTGACCATCTGCACCGGAATGGCCGCTTCGATGGCCGCCGTGCTCCTTGTCTCCGGAGCCAAAGGCAAACGCTTCGCGCTCAAACATTCCCGCGTGATGATTCATCAGCCGATGGGCGGAGCTCAGGGTCAGGCCTCGGATATCGAGATTACGGCCCGAGAAATCCAGAAATTAAAGAAAGAATTATATACAATCATTTCCGACCACAGCGGCATGCCGTTTGATAAAGTAGAGCGTGACTCCGACCGCGACTATTGGATGACTGCCGAGGAGGCTAAACAGTACGGTATGATTGACGATGTGCTCGTTAAGGCAAAACACTGATTAAGGAGCACAATTACTAACCATCTATTATGGCAAAGAAATCCTCAGGCTTCAAGGAAGATGAAGTGACCTGCGCTTTCTGCGGCTCACCGGCATCGGCATCAGATGTCATGGTGCCGAGCCGCTACGAAGGCATCTATATATGCAGCAACTGCGTAGAGCAGCTTGGTGAGATATTAAACGACTATATGGCCACCGATGGCAAAAAATCGAAAGCCAGTACCAAAAAAACGTCTAAACCCGCCATACCCAAACCGACTGAAATCAAGAAGTTTCTTGATGACTATGTAATCGGGCAGGATTCAGCAAAACGATTCCTGTCTGTAGCCGTCTACAATCACTACAAACGCCTGTCGCAACCGACCGACGATGAAGTGGATATAGAAAAGAGCAACATCATCATGGTCGGGCCTACGGGTACCGGTAAGACACTTCTTGCCAAGACCATCGCACGCTTGCTTGATGTCCCGTTCACGATTGTCGATGCGACCGTGCTTACACAGGCAGGCTATGTCGGTGAGGACATCGAAAGTCTGCTCACCCGTCTTCTTCAGGCCGCTGACTACGATGTGGAGAAAGCTCAGAAAGGAATTGTCTTTATCGATGAGATTGATAAAATCGGTCGAAAGGGCGATAATCCCTCAATTACTCGCGATGTAAGCGGTGAGGGTGTGCAGCAGGGTCTGCTGAAGTTGCTCGAAGGTTCGATTGTGAACGTTCCGCCGCAGGGTGGGCGTAAGCATCCAGAGCAACGCATGATTCCGGTGGACACGAAAAACATCCTGTTTATTTGTGGTGGCGCGTTTGAAGGAATCGAGCGTAAGATTGCCCAGCGCATGAACTCGCATGTTGTCGGCTATACGACCAATGCCCGCAAAGGCGTCAACCGCGATAATTTCCTGCAGTATGTCGCTCCTCAGGATTTGCGATCATTCGGCCTGATTCCGGAGATAATCGGCCGACTGCCCATACTCACACATCTCGATCCGCTTGACCGCGACGCACTGCGTCGAGTGCTTACAGAGCCGAAAAATGCCATCACGCGTCAGTACGAAAAACTTTTCGCGATGGATGGAGTTGAGCTGACCTTCACTCCGGAAGCCCTTGACCTGATTGTAGACAAAGCCATCGAATATAAACTCGGTGCCCGTGGCCTTCGCTCCATTGTGGAGACCATAATGATAGACCCGATGTTTGAAATTCCATCAACTAAAAAGAAGAAATTTGAAGTAACCGCAGAGTATGCTCTCGAGAAACTCCGCGATGCGAACTTTGAAATCAATAATGCATAATTAGCAATTCCTCAATATTATAACCCACACCCTCATCTCCATGACCGAAACTTCGCAGTTGCATATAGCCTTAAAGAAGCATTTTGGATTCGATACTTTCAAAGGTAATCAGCAAGAAATCATACAAAGTCTTCTCGACGGCAACGATACATTCGTCCTGATGCCTACAGGAGGCGGAAAATCACTCTGCTATCAGCTTCCGTCGCTAATGATGGAGGGAACAGCAATCGTGATTTCTCCGCTTATTGCGCTGATGAAGAACCAGGTTGATGCAATGCGCAGTTTCAGTGAGACAGACGGTGTGGCTCATTTCCTCAACTCCTCGCTCAACAAAGCCGCCATAGATCAGGTAAAGTCAGATATCCTTTCCGGCGTCACAAAACTGCTTTATGTGGCCCCGGAATCACTCACCAAGGATGAATACGTCGATTTTCTGTCAACCGTAAAGATTTCATTTTATGCTGTTGATGAAGCTCACTGTATATCAGAATGGGGACACGATTTCCGACCCGAATACCGAAAAATACGTCCCATCATCAATCAGATAGGCAAGCGCCCGGTTATAGCCCTGACGGCGACCGCGACCCCGAAGGTTCAGCATGATATTCAGAAAAATCTGGGTATGTTGGAAGCTAACGTGTTTAAGTCGTCGTTTAACCGCCATAATCTTTATTACGAAATCAGGCCTAAGTCCGACAACGTAGATAAAGAAATTATCCGCTTCATTAAAACCAATGAAGGGAAATCGGGTATAGTCTACTGTCTGAGCCGCAAAAAAGTTGAAGAGCTTGCCGAACTGCTGACAGTCAACAATATCAAGGCTCTGCCTTATCATGCCGGCATGGATAGCATAACACGCTCGGCCAATCAGGACGCATTCCTGTATGAAAAGGTTGATGTAATAGTTGCCACTATAGCATTTGGAATGGGTATCGACAAACCCGATGTGCGTTTTGTCATCCATTACGATATGCCTAAATCGCTCGAAGGTTACTATCAGGAAACCGGACGCGCCGGACGCGACGGCGGAGAGGGCCGATGTGTGACTTTCTATGCGTCGAAGGACCTGCAGAAAATGGAGAAGTTCATCCAGAACAAGCCTTTGGCCGAACAGGAAATCGGGCGCCAGCTTCTGCGGGAAACGGCAGCCTACGCCGAGTCAAGCGTATGCCGCAGAATCCTGCTGTTGCATTATTTTGGGGAGAAATATGAGGTTGAAAATTGTGGAAACTGTGACAATTGCTTAAATCCCAAGACAAAAGTGGAAGCAAAAGACGATTTATGCGCTGTACTTGAAACAGTCGCAGCTGTAAAAGAGAAGTTTAAGACCGAGCACGTGATTGATGTGCTCAGAGGTAAAGCCACCGGCGACGTAAAATCGTATAAACACGACGAACTTGAAGTGTTCGGGTGTGAAGAATCACAAGATGAGAAAATGCTCAACGCCGTTATTCGTCAAGCTATCATTGCCGGCTATCTCGAACGCGACATAGAAAATTACGGTATCCTGAAACTTACGGCGAGGGGACATAATTTTCTCAAAAAGCCTGTATCATTCAAAATCGTTACTGACAAAGAGTTCTCAACCTCCGAAGAACCCGAAATGGTTAAGAGTGGTGCCGGGTGTGCCGCCGATACGGAGCTCTATGCCATATTGAAGGATATCCGTAAAAAAATTGCAAAAAAGCATGACTTGCCTCCGTATGTAATTTTTCAAGATCCGTCGCTCGAGGCAATGGCAACGACATATCCTATTACAATAGAGGAGTTGGCCGGAATACCAGGTGTCGGTACCAGCAAGGCCCGCCGATATGGCAACGACTTTATAAAAGTCATCAAGCGCCATGTTGAGGATAACGAGATTGAGCGTCCGGAGGATTTGGTCGTTCGCGCAGTTCCGAGTAAGAGCAACGTCAAGATTGCAATAATTCATGCTATTGACCGCAAGATTCCCCTTGAAGAAGTGGCAAAATCCAAAATGATGGACTTCGACGAACTGCTTGATGAAATCGAAGCCATAGTCAATTCCGGAACCAAGATTAACCTCAATTACTATATCAACGGCATCCTCGACGAAGAGCAGCAGGAGGATATCTACGATTACTTCCGTGAGAGTGAGAACGGTGATCTGAATGAAGCCTATCGTGAATTCGGCGATGAATTCCGCGAAGAAGATATTCGCCTGATGCGAATAAAATTTATGTCGGACATGGGTTGCTAACGTAGCGGTAGATGGACACGATTATTGATTATTCCGACGTAGAGTTGCTTCACCGCGAAATGCTTGTGCTTCGCGATGTGAACATCAAAGTTCATCCCGGCGAAGCCGTTTATCTGACCGGAAGAGTGGGAAGCGGAAAGACCACGCTGTTAAAGTCGTTCTACGGCGATGTACCTGTAGCCTCAGGTCACGCTGATGTCCTCGGCCGTGACATGACGGATTTACGGCGAAATCAGATACCGTTTCTGCGCCGCGAAATCGGAATCGTGTTTCAGGATTTCCGTCTGTTGACCGATCGGACCGTAGGCGAGAATCTGAAGTTTGTGCTTAAAGCTACCGGATGGAAAGACAAAGCCGATATAGAGGAACGCGTAGAAGAAGTGCTCAAAAACGTTGGCATGCGTGGAAAAGCCTATAAAATGATACATGAGCTTTCAGGAGGAGAGCAACAGCGCACCGTCATAGCACGTGCGATGCTGAACCGTCCGAAGTTGATATTGGCCGATGAACCCACGGGCAATCTGGATGCAGAGACCGGCCGAAAAATCATACAGCTTCTCCATGTCATAGCCGCGTCAGGCACTGCCGTAGTCATAGCCACACATAATCATCGCCATATAATTGATTTCCCGGCCCGACAGCTCTCCTGTGAGGACAAGCGAGTTGTCGAAAGCTGAAATAATTTGTAAATTTGCACAAATTATAAAATACTTCGTCAGCACAGACTATATGAAAGTAATGAAATTCGGGGGCACATCTGTAGGTAGTCCCCAGCGAATGAAGAATGTAGTTGAACTTATTCGCACCCGTGGCAGAAATATCATAGTGCTCAGTGCAATGTCCGGCACCACGAACTCGCTCGTCACGATTGCCGACTATCTTCGTGGAGGCAATCGCTCCGGAGCCGCAGATACAATCAATGTACTGAAAACAAAGTACGATTCGGTAATCGAAGAACTTCTGTCGACCCCGGACGTCAGGATTAAAGCCCGAAATATAGTCGAATCGATTTTCAGCGAACTATTTTCCATCACTCCTGATGCTTTTGATAGCGATGTTGAAAAGGAGATTTTATCAAAAGGCGAACTGCTTTCGACGAATCTTGTGTCGCTCTACATGAAAGAACAGGGGATTAACGTAGAGTTACTTCCGGCTCTTGAATTCATGAAAAAGAATTCAGATGGCGAACCGGATTCATCATATATTAAATCAGCTCTAATGCCGATGTTGGAACAATCGCCTGAGGCTGAGATTTTCATCACTCAAGGTTTCATCTGCCGTAATGCCGACGGTAAGATTGACAATCTTCAGCGAGGCGGAAGCGATTACAGCGCTTCGCTTATCGGTGCCGCTATTGGAGCAGAGGAAATAGAAATTTGGACTGACATTGACGGCATGCACAACAATGATCCCCGTTTTGTGGAAAATACTGCCCCTGTAAGTGAGCTGCATTTCGATGAAGCTGCCGAGTTGGCTTACTTTGGCGCCAAAATTCTTCATCCTACGTGTGTGCTCCCTGCAAAGTATGCCAACATACCTGTCAGACTTCTCAACACGATGGAACCCACAGCTCCGGGTACATTAATTTATAATGCTCGTCCGAATCATTCGATAAAAGCCGTTGCAGCTAAAGATGGCATCACAGCCATAAAGATAAAAAGCAGCCGCATGCTTCTTGCTTATGGTTTCCTGCGTAAGATTTTTGAGATATTCGAGGTTTATCATACGCCGATTGACATGATTGTCACCTCAGAAGTCGGAGTGTCCGTAACGATTGACAACGAGCATAAACTAAATGACATCCTCGACGAATTGCGGAAGCTTGGCACTGTTACGGTCGACCGCGATATGGTGATAATCTGCGTGGTTGGCGACCTCGAATGGCAAAACCGAGGCTTTGAAGCCGATGTGGTGAACGCGTTGAAAGACATTCCCGTCAGAATGATTTCTTACGGAGGAAGCAACTACAACATTTCGCTTCTTATCAAGGCCTCAGATAAGGTTCGCGCCCTGAAGCTACTGAGCGACCACATCTTTGCTAAACATTAATTCCATCCGGACCAAATCAAAGAGTAACATGACTTATTGCTATAGCCTTCCCGATGCACTGGAGAAGGTAACAACACCTTTTTATTATTACGACAGCGCTCTCCTGACGCAAACAATTGAAGAAGTAAAAGCGGCTGTGGCCCCACACGAAAATTTTTTTGTGCACTATGCAGTAAAAACCAATGCCAACCCCACTATCCTTAAAATGATGGCTGAGGCCGGCTTCGGTGCCGACACTGTCAGTGGGGGAGAGGTCGAAGCCGCTGTAGAGGCCGGTTTTGCTCCATCTGTAATCGTATTGGCCGGAGTGGGTAAAACCGATGCTGAAATACGTCGGGCGCTTAGTCTGGGTATCGATTGTCTGAACGTTGAGTCGGAGGCCGAACTCGATGTGATTGAATCCATAGCCATCGACATGAATGTGAAAGCGCGTATTGCTCTTCGCTTAAATCCGGAAGTCGATGCCCACACGCATAAGAACATCACAACCGGACTTGCTGAAAATAAATTCGGTATAGCCCTTCCCTTGTTGAAAAAACTCATGGACCGCTGCCGTCAGTCGCAATGGATTGAATTCCGCGGATGGCATTTCCATATCGGTTCACAAATACTGCAACTTGACTGTTATATAGAACTCTGTAACCGCATCAACAAACTTCAGCAGGAATATGCCGACTATCAGATTCCGGTAATAAATGTCGGTGGAGGCCTTGGTATCGATTACGTGAATCCCGAGGCGACTCCGATTCCCGCATTTAAGGAGTATTTCGATATATTTGCAAAACATCTGTCCTTGCGACCGGGTCAGCAACTGTATTTCGAGCTGGGCCGTGCCCTTGTCGGTCAGAGCGGCACACTCATCACAAAGGTGCTTTACGTGAAAGAAGGCCTTAACAAGCGCTTTGCAATAGTCGATGCCGGCTTCACGGATTTGATTCGTCCGGCGCTCTATCAAGCCCATCATAAGATTGAGAATCTCAGCCGACCCGCAGACAATCTGGAGCCTTTTGATGTCGTTGGGCCCATATGCGAATCGACCGACACGTTCGGCGAGCACGAGATGCTTCCGCAAGCCACACGTCGAGGCGATTTTCTGGGGCTGAAATCAGCCGGAGCCTATGGTGAAGTAATGGCTATGCAGTATAATTGCCGCCATCTTCCAGACTCAGTTTTCTCAGAGTGAGAACGAATCATTCGAATAAAACAATCAGGACTGCAAATTAAAAACTGCAGTCCTGATTGTTTTATATACAGTTTATAATCTTATCGTCTCGATTTAATCAAGAAATCTTGAGGTGAGTCCGGAGTAGGAATCTATACGACGGTCGCGCAAAAAAGGCCACCAGCGTCTGACTTGCTCCGAACGCGTCATGTCAATCTCTACAATCTTAGAGACTTCCTCATTGTCCGGAGCTTTGTAGAGAAATTCGCCTTGAGGGCCGACAACAAAACTAGTCCCCCAGAACATAATTCCACCAGTCTGTCCGCTTGGGTCAGCCTCGTATCCGACACGGTTTACCGTCACAACCGGTAGCCCATTGGCAACCGCATGCCCGCGTTGAACAATAGTCCACGCATCGCGCTGTCTCATTTTTTCTTCAACCGAATCGCTCGATTCCCATCCGATAGCCGTAGGATATATAAGCATCTCGGCACCGCGCAATGCCATAAGACGTGCTGCTTCGGGATACCACTGATCCCAGCAGACGAGCACGCCAAGGCGTCCGACCGAAGTGTCAACAGGTTCAAAGCCCAAGTCGCCCGGAGTAAAATAAAACTTCTCGTAATAGGCTGGATCATCAGGAATGTGCATCTTGCGATATTTTCCTGCGATGCTTCCATCGCGCTCAAAGACAACTGCTGTGTTGTGGTACAATCCGGCAGCACGACGCTCAAACAGCGACGTCACAAGAACTACATCGAGCTCACGGGCCAATTCACCATAAAAATCGGTTATCTCCGATGGGATAGCTACGGCAAGATTGCATAAATCAGGGGTCTCGGTCTGGCAGAAATATAATGAATCATGAAGTTCCTGATTGACAATCAGATTAACTTTGACAGGCGCCTCGTTGACAAGTCGCCGAATTTCATCAGCCAGACGCATGCGATTTTCAATAGGGTCGGTAGTTTTCCTGAGCTGAAGAATACCAACGTTTATCTTTCGGGATGGCATATTCTATTCAATAATCATAATTAACAAAAAGACAACACTCCTTCCGGAAGCTGCATAGTTGCGCAGTGGAGCGACCCATGCTGTCGGATTAATGCCGAGCAATCAACACATTCGACCTTACGTTCATAGACGGCTTCAAGGATTTTCTTAGCGAGAAGATCGCCCTGCAGTTGACCGTAGACGGGCATGATAACCGCATCCGGCAAAACCAGATAGTTAGAATACGTTGCGGGGATGCGCTGCCCGTCTTCATCAAACACCGCCTGAGGCAACGGAAGCTCTACGAGATTGAATCGGTTACCATCAGCGTCACGGGCTTCACGGAGTTCACGCTTCATAGCCTGCAGAGTATCGTAGTGTTCGTCCGAGGGGTCATTGCTGCAGGTATATACAATCGTATTCCCGGGAGCAAATCGTGCAAGCGTATCTATATGACTGTCGGTATCATCGCCGGCAAGCGCACCATGATTCAACCACACTACATTGCGAGCTCCGAAATCCGACTTCAGTTTTTCAATGATTTCTGATTTAGTGTAGGTCGGATTACGATTCGGCGACAGCTGACAGGCAGCCGTAGTCATCAGATTGCCGTTGCCGTCGCTTTCTATTCCTCCACCTTCAAGCACGAAATCGCGCCGGTCAATTACCGGAAGCGCAAACATTGACGCACCGGCCATCGATATAGTGGCCAGATTGTCGTAGCATGCGGCGAATTTCAGGCCCCAGCCATTGAATCGATAGTCGGCAAGAGCTGACGGCATACCATTGTCATCAACCAGTGTAAGGGGACCGTAGTCGCGTGTCCAAGTATCATTTGTAAGATATGTATAGTAGTATACCTTATCTTTAGGAAGATGAGCAAGGTGCGTGCGGGGTAGGGCTACGTCAGGAGCAAGAATAAGTAGATTCGTGTGCGACACTATGGTTTCAGCGAGCTCCACATAACAGGCCGTAATTTCATCGAGCATATAAGCCCAGTCTGTGGCCTCATGGGGCCACGCAAGCATCACGCATCCGCATGAATGCCATTCGGCCGGCAATCTCAGTCGGGCGCCAGCGATATTATTCGTCATAATCGGTCAATGAGTTCCAGACATCATTTCTGTCAGCGAGATAGTCTTCGGCAAAATCAAAAAAACCGTTTTTTTCCGAGCTGCCTTCATCGCTACACCATTGGCGGTAAGCGCTTCTCAAATCCGGGTCTTCATGAATGTTTTTCTTAAACTCAGATTCAGCAATATCTACGCTGCCGTAGTTATCAAGATATTCCACGAATATTTCCGTAATAGGTTTCATTGGCTTATGATAGTCAATTAAAGAGAGTTATCAGATGTGGCTTTATATGGATGATTAAAGTAGTAAAGTTTTCAAAGATATGTAATATCATGTTACTCACCAAAAAAATTAAGGAACATTTCAAATTGATGTATTGTTTTAAGATAAATATCACATTTACCGGAGGCTTTTGCCCTTGAAAATGTAAGAGTTTCGTATTAGTTCCAATCAAAGATTCAATGAAACGTATCAATTTTTTTATCCTTTTGACTTTAATTGCGTCGTCGCTCGGTGTGTCGGCACAATCCTGGTCTACCGACATTCTCGGTCATGGTTATGAATCTGCCACAATCGACATGGGGCGAGACTATAGCGGTAAGATTGACTGTACGCTTATACGCTTGAACAGCAATTGCAGCAAGGGTAGAGCCGTGCTATATGTACACGGATTCAACGACTATTTCTTCCAGACTGAAATGGGAGAGGAGTTTACCGGGCATTGTTTCAACTTTTATGCAGTCGACCTGCGCAAATATGGACGCTCACTACGTCAGGGACAGGTGCGAGGCCAGCTACGCAACATGGATGAATACTGCGCCGACATTGATACCGCTCTAAACATAATGCAAAAAGAAGGCGCTAAGGAAATCGTTCTGCTCGGTCATTCTACCGGAGGGCTCGCGGCTGCATATTATATTGCCACACATCCTGACTCTCCGGTCAAAGCGCTGATTCTCAATAGCCCGTTCCTCGACTGGAATCTTGGAAATCTCGAATGTTTTATTAATCTTGTGAGTGCTTCGGCTGCTATACTTCCATCCGTAAAAATTGATACAGGCGGCAGCAATACGTATAGCCATAGCCTGCTGAAGAAATATCACGGCGAATGGGAATTCGATACTGTATGGAAAAATCCCAATTCGACAGTGGTCGATCTCCGCTGGGTGCGGGCAATTAACGCAGCTCAGCACAAATTGCGCAAATTAAAAGACTCAATCCACATACCTGTGCTGGTAATGCATTCCACAAAAAGCGTCAATCTCAAGGAGTGGGCCCCAGAGGCCAACGAAGCCGACGCAGTGCTCGACGTGAAAGACATCGATAAATACGGCCGGTTGTTAGGCAACGATGTAACTATGATAGCCCTGCGCGGAGGATTGCATGATCTTGCACTTTCATCACCACGTGTTAGGGCCGCCTACTATTCGACAATCTTTTCCTGGCTACAGAAGGAGGGGATATAGCTTTTCATGGGCTTCCAAACGTTAAATTTCAAAACTATAGTTAAAAACGACTTTTCGTCGAACTTTAGCCGCCACGGAGCGTTTCAAGTATAGAAATTCAAATTATCAATAAAACGTTATATCAAATGAAGACCCCTGCATACATCCAGCCCAAACTTCCTTATGCTCCGGATGCTCTGGAGCCTGCAATTTCTCAGGAAACCGTCAACTTCCACTACGGTAAACACGAGAAAACCTATATAGACAATCTCAACAAACTCATTGAGGATACTGAATATGCCGACATGGATCTCGAAGAAATAATCACCAAGTCGGAAGGCGCATTGTTCAACAATGCATCGCAGGCATGGAATCATATATTCTATTTCTTTGCTTTTTCTCCCGAAGGAGGAGGCGAACCTGCCGGACGTCTGCGTAAAGCAATCGATGAGCAGTTTGGTTCATTTGAGAAATTCAAAGAAGAATTTGTCGATGCCGGCACTAAAATATTCGGAAGCGGATGGATTTGGCTTTCGTCTGATGCTGACGGCAAGCTCTTTATCACTCAGAAATCCAATGCCGGTAACCCTTTGACCGACGGTCTCACACCGCTGTTGGTTTTCGACGTCTGGGAACACGCTTACTATCTTGATTATCAGAACCGACGTGCCGACGCACTAAAGGCGCTCTGGGACATCGTTGACTGGTCAATCGTAGAAAGTCGCTACCAATAAACTTAAGACTGTAATAGAAACAAACTACTGATATACACTAATAAGCATAATGTGATGAATGGAAGGGGGAGACTTCGTGAGAAGTTTCCTCTTTTTTCATGTAACAACCATTGATAAAAGTAACCAAATAATGACTAACTTTGCGTAGTTAATCAAATCACTGGGTTTATGACACGGTTTATCGATATTGACGGCATTCGTCTGCACTATTCCGTGAGCGGCGCAGGCCGTCCGCTCATACTGATGCACGGTTGGGGATGCAACCATTCGACTGTTGCATCAATCGAGGCTGTGGCAGCCGAATCGCATCTCGTGTACAATGTCGATTTTCCCGGCTTTGGTGAGTCACCGGAGCCGCCCGAAGTGTGGGGAGTAGAGCAATACACTTCGCTCATCGAGCGGGCAGCCAAAGAATGGGGGGTGGAGAATCCAGTTCTTATCGGCCATTCTTTCGGCGGACGCGTAGCCATACTGTATGCCTCGCGAAAACCGGTCGACAAACTCGTGCTCGTCGACGCGGCCGGTATTAAACCCAAGCGTTCGCTGCGTTACTATTTCAAAGTCTACTCTTTCAAGCTCTCGAAACGCATCCTGACGCTGGTGCTCGGGCGCGAGCGCGCACAGAAGCGCATCGAGGCTCAGCGCGCACGCTCAGCAAGCGCCGACTATCTGGCTGCGTCACCCCGTATGCGCAGTATTCTCAGCCGCGTCGTCAACGAAGATCTTACCGCGCTTCTAAGCCGAATAAAAGCTCCTACACTACTGATTTGGGGAGAAAACGACACTGCCACACCACTCGCCGATGCAAAAAAAATGGAGCGTCTTATACCCGATGCCGGTCTGGTGAGTTTTCCCGGCTGCGGTCATTACAGTTTCCTCGACAATCCGCGCCAGTTTGCAGCCGTGCTCCGCAGCTTTCTTAATTCAAAATAATCGAAACGTCAACAACCGTCATGATAACACAGTATATCCTTACATCCTGCACAATTGCCCTCGCGCTAATCAACCTCCTCACTGAGTTGAAGCGCGATTTAATGATGATGCAGCAGAATAGCTACCGTAACGAGCGCTACCTCAAATGGTTGCGTACGAGTGGCGACACTACGTCGTGGCCACGTCTGATTGCCCTCTGCGTGCTTCTGATTTCAATGAGTGCGTTTGTCGGTTCGACCGTCGGCCTCGCTCTTGTGGCTGTCTTCTCTACATGCTCAGTAATAAGTCTCTTGCGCCGTCGCTATAAGAAACCACTTGTCTGGACCCCGCGTGCACGCCGCATCTACTCCGTCTGTGTATTGCTCTCTGCAATCGTTACCGCCATCGTGTGCATGCTTGCTCCGGTTGCAGGCATTTTAGGAGTAGGCTATGGTTTAGCCCTCGCTCTCCTTGCGCTTTATTGCGGCTCCCATATAGTTATGATGTCGGCAATCTGGTTACTCGCTCCGCTTGAAAATCATATCAACCGCGGCTATCGCAACGATGCTGCCCGAATACTGGCTTCGATGCCCCGGCTGAAAGTAATCGGCATTACAGGTAGCTACGGTAAAACAAGTACCAAGCACTATCTCAACCGCATACTTTCGGAGCAATTCGAGGTGCTGATGACCCCCGGCAGCTATAACACGACCCTCGGCGTGATCCGTACAATCCGCGAGATGATGAAACCCTACACCGAGATTTTCATCTGCGAAATGGGTGCCAAAAATATTGGTGACATCCGCGATATATGTGAACTGGTTCATCCGACTATCGGTATAGTGACTGCCGTTGGACCGCAGCATCTCGAGTCATTTAAGACAATCGATAATGTGCGACGCACGAAATTCGAGCTTATTGACTCGCTCCCGGCCGATGGCTTAGCGGTGGTCAACGATGATTTTGAGCCGATTGCACTCCAGAAAATCAGCGGGTGCAACAGCCGGCGCTATTCGCTCCATCGCCCGGAGGCCGATTTCCGTGCCACATCAATTGTCTACAGCCCTAACGGGTCATCATTCACAATCGAAGGGCCTGACAACATGCGTCTCGACCTTCATACGCGTCTGGTTGGTGAATGTAATGTATCGAATCTTGTAGCAGCCGTGATAGTCGCCCTCTATCTTGGCATGTCTCACGAAAAAATACGCCGAGCCGTGGACGCAATCGAACCGGTCGAACATCGCCTGAGCATAAAGCGCACTCCCGCCGGGATAACAATTCTGGATGATGCATTCAACTCTAATCCCTCCGGGTCGTCAATGGCTCTTGACGTACTGAAAGCTATGACCGGCGGCCGGCGAATCATAATCACGCCCGGTATGATTGAACTTGGCGAACGCCAACACGAACTCAACCGAGAATTCGGACGTAAAATCGCATCATCGGCCGATATCGCAATAATTGTAGGTCAATACAACCGCGAGCCGATTACTGAGGGTATAAAAGAAGGCGAAGGGAGCCCTGAGGTCTACGAAGTAGCCTCATTCTCCGAAGCGCAACGTATCCTTCAGCCATTGGTTAAAGCGGGCGACACCGTTCTTTATGAGAATGACCTTCCCGACACATTCAAATGATAAATTATACAACAACCACTATATAATCCCGAACAAATGAAAACCAATATAGGAGTGTTTTTCGGCGGACGAAGCACCGAGCATGAAATTTCAGTAATATCAGCCAATCAGGCTATGGCCGCAATCGACCGAAACGTTTACGACGTAACACCGGTCTATATCACCAAAGAGGGACGATGGTTTACGGGAGACGCGCTTACGGATGTAGCCAACTACCGCGATATAAAGGCCCTGCTCAAAAACTGCACCGAAGTCATTCTCGGCACAACCTATGGCGACTACAATCTTTATCGCACCAAGCGTCCGATGTTCGGCTCGCCCGTTGCGGCACATCTCGATGTCGCCATTCCGGTACTTCACGGAGCTAACGGTGAGGATGGCACGTTTGAAGGCCTTCTCGACTTAATAGGGCTTCCATACGCCGGTTGCGATGTCCTCGCATCGGCCAACGGAATGGATAAGATTACAATGAAGATGATTCTTCAGGCCTGTGATATTCCTGTGGTCAAATACGTATGGTTCACTGACAAACAGTGGTTCTCTCAGCGCGAGGAACTCATCGAGCGCATTGAAACCAAACTTGGCTATCCCGTCATAGTGAAGCCGGCTAATCTTGGCTCAAGCGTGGGTATAGGCCGTGCGGGCGACCGCGACCAGCTTATAGCCCGACTTGACGATGCTCAGACCTACAGTTCGCGTCTGATTGTAGAGCACATGGTCGACAATCTGCATGAGGTTAATTGCTCGGTGCTGGGCGACGCCGACGAGTATCAGACGTCGGTTTGCGAAGAGCCTATCAAAAGCGGTGAGATTCTTTCATACACCGACAAATATATGGGTGGCACAAAGGGCGCCAAGGGTATGCAGGCTTCGCAGAAACGTATCCCGGCCGATTTACCCAAGGAAGTTAGCGACCGAATCCGTTTTCTTGCCGGTGAGACGTTCAGGGTGCTGTCGTGTCATGGCGTGAGCCGCGTCGATGTGATTATGGACGAAGACAACGGCCAGATTTATGTCAACGAAATCAACACCATACCCGGTTCGCTTTCGTTCTACCTGTGGGAAGCCTCTGGCATACCTTTCAGCGAACTGATGGACCGTCTTGTGCGTCTTGCTATCAAGCGCAAGCGCGAACAGGGCATGAAGACCGTGAGCTACGACCAGAATATCTTCGCTATGGGCGGAGGCGTGAAAGGAGGCACTAAAGGCGCAAAAGCATGAGCCCTCAGGTAAAAGGCTTTCTTCTGGCTTCGGTGGCTGCAGCCACCTACGGCATGAATCCGCTTTTTACTCTCCCCCTTTATTCAGCCGGAATGTCGGCGCAGAGCGTCTTGCTCGTGCGCTATCTGCTTGCCGTCCCAATAGTCGCAATAATGATTCTGGTGCGAAAGCGTAGTTTCAGAGTGTCCGGTCGGAGTATTGCTCCCCTCGGCGGAGTAGGCGTGCTTATGGCCCTTTCATCGCTCACCCTCTTTGTCAGCTACAACTATATGGATGCCGGGATAGCATCGTGTATGCTATTTGTCTATCCAGTTATGGTTGCGGCTATTATGGGCATATTTTTCAAGGAAAAGATTAGGGCAACAACGATACTGAGTCTTCTCCTTGCGTCGGGTGGTATTGCTCTTATGTACCACACTTCGGGCTCGGGAAAGGTAAGCTTTATCGGCACTGTCATAGTGATGGCGTCGTCGCTGAGCTATGCGCTCTACATCGTGGCAATAAATCAGAGCCGTCTGCGCCATGTCGCCACGCTGACACTGACGTTTTATGTGCTTGTGACCGGTTCGCTGATGTTTCTCGCTATAGCTCTAATCAACGGTTTTACACCTCCCGCTCATGCCGGCGCGCTTGAATGGAGCTGCCTGATAGCACTCGCTGTTTTACCCACGGTAGTATCATTTATGTGTACGACCCAAGCCATACAGTATATCGGTTCTACACCGACCGCCATCCTCGGGTCACTCGAACCGGTGACAGCCGTGGTAATCGGCGTAACAGTGTTTGGCGAAGTGATAACCGAGCGCGATTTTCTCGGACTCCTGCTTATTATCGCAGGGGTCACTATGGTAGTTGCCGGCCCGGACATTCCCGCTAGACTTCTTCGCCGCGCTCGCATGAGGCCTCACCTCCGCCGTAAGTCCAGATAAAAATCAATCGGTAGGAGTCAGTTGGGCTACTAATTGTAATCGGGATTTGTCATATCGCAACCTTAGGATTCTATTCTTTACCGATGAAGTCTGTCAGGAAGGCATCAATCGTTGATGCGTCAGGATTAATTGCTATTATCTTTCCCTCAGGATTGACAAATACGGTTTTACCACCGCTGTTGCCCGCAAGATATTTTTTCCAGATGCTTCCGGAGTCGTTAAGCTCGACAAGGTTCAGCCAGGGATAACCGTCACGCTTTATGGCCATCCTCATTGCGTCAGTATCGCCTGTTTCACGGGCTATACCTACGATTGTGAATCCTTTGTCTTTCCACTTTTCATAGACCGGGATCATAGACATTGATTTGTTTCGACACGGCCCACACCACGACGCCCACAGGTCAATAAGAGCATACTTACCTTTGATGAGATCTGACAACGTGTGCATATTACCATCAAGGTCAGGAGCTGTGAAATCAGGATAAAGGCCGCCTTCCTTCACTGACACGCCGGAAAGATATTGGCTGAGGGCTATTGAATAGGGATGATCAGGATAGAGGTCGGCATATACTTTTCTGAAAACCTCCAGACTTCGGTCTAATTTCGGATTGTTGAAAACCAGATCTTCGTATATCATAGTAAGGCCGACAATACTTTTATCTTCTTCTATATACTTGAGTGTGGCTTCATTTATCAGATTCATTACTGAATCGTATTTAGCTTCCAGGCGCTTTCCCGCGTCAGTCATACCGGTTTTAAGAATCTCCATAAATTCCTGAAACATGGTATCGCGACGCGCGGTTCCCATTTTCTCTTTCTCAAGCAAAGCCCCCAGTTCATAGTATCTCGGAACATATCGCAGTTTCAGACTATCCATAAGCCGATACTCCTCTCGGAGTCCGCTTTCCCGATAGATTTTATGGCCTAATTTTTCAACTTCAAGATATCGATGCGTCAAGTCACCACCACGGACGCAATCAGATGCGTCTGAATCTTTTTCGTCAATTGTGAAAGTGACCGGTTCACCTTCGGCAACAAAACCGAATTTCTGCCAAGCACCATGTAGAACCTCTATACCCATGATGAGTTCATAGGTGAGGGGGTCGGATGTATAGAGGTCATATTCAAACTTGCCGTTATCTACCGGCACGATAATTGATTTCTTGACACGCATATCTTCGCCAACGGGAATGAGCAGCAACCAGCTTGCCGTAGGTCGGTTTTTAATCGTACCACTTATGTGGGTCTTGATTCCTGATGGTTTGTAGTTGAGGTCTATGCCGCGAACTCGCCATGATCCGTCGCGCTCGATAAAATCAAACACAGTATCGCAAGGCTCAAGCGGGTCGAAAACGTAAGTGGCGCGGATATGGGCAGAGTCGCCACCGTAGACATGCTCACGAAGCGGAATACCCTCGATTCGGCGCACCTTATATTCATTATCGGTAATCTGACTCTCGAGATACACATTGGTATCTGCCGTCACCCAATATCGCGGACGCGAATAGATATCGACATCAACTCGGGTTGCCGTATCAGAAAGATGAACCGCACCGATTCTGAACGCAATCGGCGCTGATGTAAATTCCGGAGCTTTGATGGTGCGCGGAGCGGCAGCCGTCAGAGTCAACAAAGCGATTCCGGTCAAAACCGATAATGAAAGTTTTTTCATAAAAAGTTGTTATTTAATACGCAAATATAGAAGATTATTATCATATAATTACCTATGTCCATAACATATTATTCTCAATTAATATTTCACTCAAGCATTATTCAGCTTTCCGGACTTTATTCTTCTTGACCCTGCTTCTACGGAATTCACGCCACCGCTGATTCATATTGCGTTTGGCTCTGATACTGCTGACTCCTGTCAGGTTCTTGATTATTGAAAGCACACGCGTACCGAAATTCTCTTTTGACTTGATTCCTCCGATATATCTTCGGTCCGGGGCCCGAGCAAGCCTTATTTCCTCAGCATTAATTGAATTCACGCGGTCAATAAGTGACAAGATCGAAGGTTGCAGAGATGGTGCTTCCTTGGGGATATAAATCGCTATTTCATCCGGCGTAAACTGACGTCGCTCCCATTTCTTGGCCTCAGTAACGGTGATATACTCTTTATCGACCATATAAATTTCAGCATAGGTGCTGACAAAAACCGGCTCATTGATACGGTTGAACATAAACATGCCGTGGCCACGTCCACGCGACTCAACATTGAAAGAATATCCGGTTAAATCCCCGGGAGTTATCGAATCATCGACAACGTCGGCATAGGTAAAGCGCAGTCTGAAATTCTCAAAGTCAAGATAGTCGCGGAAAAAAGCTGAAAGATTGGGCACCCACCGGCGACTCGCCGTATCGGCCAGGACATCAATATCGACAGCCAGCCTGTCACCGGTTCTTACCCATATTTCCGACGGCATATATTTACCTTTGACTGTGTCTGTCGCGGTATCATTTTGTAGCAACTTCGATGTAATCGCCATCGACGGAACGGCACCTATCCAGTCAGACCATGAAAAATGCTGATTACACTCACTGCTGACACTATCACGACCTTGTGAGTCGGTAAATCTGTAGTATGATTGGCTCGATAGTACACGAGGGGTTGTCCAGCCTCGATAGCGTGTGCGGGGGTCGGACGGAATCATGTAATCGACCATCTTTTCGCGGAAAAGAGATATGGTATCGGTGTAAGTGCTAAGGGTTGAATACTCGCGTACGTAAGCCAGCATGTGGAGCATCTTTTGATGCCGTGATTCTACCACAACCTCAGGCAGTACGGTGATATTCTCCTGAAGAAAAATCGTATCAACTCCCGGCGCTTCCACTGTTTGCTCCCTAAATCCAAGATGGCGAATAGCGATAGGATAGCTTTCGCTATATATGTGAGGCGTTCGTCCGTAAGTGTTACATACACCTACAAATTTACCCGCACGGTCAAACACCGAAGCGCCGGCGAGAGGACGCCGGGTCGCCCCATCGGCCACAATCGGTGTATGCTCCTGTGCCAAACCAATATGGCAGGTGGATAAAAGCACTATTGCTGAAAATATTTGACGCAGGTTTACTATCATTTTCCTGTACCGAAACGCGATGTGTCAATATCGGCTGGCTCTTTGGGCTTAAACCCATTAAAACGCCAGACAAATGTTAGTTTAAGATTTTGTGTCATCCGACGCACATCCATTCGGTAGTCCTGAGTGCCATATTTTATTGTCAGACGCGGATTCCATGTGTTGAATAAGTCAGAGAGTTTTAGTGCGAGCTCACAATTTCGTTGCCGTCCGAAGCGCCATTTAGCCCCTGCGTCGACTTTCCAAAGTGTGGAGAAACGTCCCGGGCCTTGAATCTGTCCGCGTATCCAGCTGATATCAAATGAAAGACTGACAGGACTCACGGATGATAGTTTTAAGGTGTTTTCGAGCGCGCCGTAGACCGACCATCGTTGGTTGTCGAAACTCGCGTCGTGGAATCGCGAAGCTTTCTGGCAGAGATTCGACACATTGGCTACGGCAGTACTGTTAAGGACTGCTCCGACCCTGAAGGGGACCTGAATCTGCAGTCCGGCCGTGCGAGAGAAGTCCATGTTGATGGTCTGAAAGAGTAGCTGCAGATTGTCGGGCAACTGATAGGGGAGTTGGGTGCTGAACTTGTCGGAATAGAGCAGATAGAGTGTAGCAGCGTACTTCTGCTTCAATATATAACTCAGCTGACCGGAGTAGCTGATGTGCGGTTGTAGTTCCGGATTGCCCTTTATCATGGCGTAATCGTTGATGTATGAGGTAGCCCCATGCAGTTCCCAATACTGTGGATAACCGCGCTCCGATGTAAAATTGAGCTGAAAGATGCTGACCGGTGTCTTATAAAATGTGGCTCCAATCTGTGGAACGAAATTCCAGTTATGCCGGTAGTCATTGTGGAAATATTCACCTTTGAGTGAGCTGACGAATGACAATCCCCAGTCAAACGACGCCTGAAGACCGACATAAGCATTAGCGACATCCTCTCTCAGCACACCGTCGAATCCGTCGAGAGCCGGGTACGTGTAAGCTTGACGGCTATGATCGTCGGAGTGCTGAAACTCCGCACCATAATTGAAAGTCCATCGCCCAAGTTCGTGCTCCTGATCGATGTAAACATGATAGCGTCGGATAGTCTGTCTGTTGGATGCTCTGACCAACTCGATAGTGCCTTTCGTCAGATTTTGATTGCGACTTTCGCTATAGGCGGTATAATCACCACCAACCGTCAGACCGAAATCAGATTCGTAGCGGGCCACCAGACTGTGAAACATGACAGGCGACGGATAGGAATAGTGGTTCGTGTACTCTCCAAGTGTACCTGTTGATATACTCTTATTCGCAGCACAGCCATTAATCTGACCGTTATATGTCAGTTTTAACCTGCGGTATGACACCGAACCATACAGTAGATTATTTAAACCGCGACTAATCTGACGCATATCATCTTCTATCATGGTGCGCTGACCATCGACCAAATGATTTGATTGAGTCAACTGACGTTTAAGATCCTTGTGCTGACCAAGCGACCAGTTGAAATCAAAAGTCCAGTCTTTTATAGCGTATGTAGCGGCAACGCCACCGCTATACGAGGCGTAATGCGTCTGGGTGTAATCTGCAGTTACTTGCCCCATAAGGCCGTCGATAGGTCGGGGAGTCTTCAGTACGATATTTATTACCGCGCCGCTTACATGATACTTTGCCGGAGCCGAATACATAATCTCTACAGTTTTCAGCCTATCAACCGGCGTGGAGTAAAGCAACTGATATAGATTCCGGAGCGGCATATTGGTCGGCTCGCCATTAAGTATAATCGTCACCGAGGTAGCTCCGTTAAGGCTGATTGCACCGTCACGGCTCACCACTCCGGGTAAATAGGCAAGTGCGTCAAGTATATTGGTGACGGGCTTATCGCGGACGATAGCAGGCAAATCAACCGAGAGCACTCCGTCGCGCCCCGTAATCTGCGGTCTCTCACCTTTGACAACCACTTCATCGAGTGCTCTCGTTGTGGCCGAATCGCCAAACTCTGTCTGGGCCCACACGTCAAGGCTGGCTGTAAACGCTAATATCAGTAGTAAGGTAACTCCTCTCATATCGGTTTTGTTTTGTGCAAAGTTACCGGTGAGGCTCCTCTCCGTAAATGCCGATGACCTTAATTAGTCTTAACCATTCCCTTATTTAGTCTTAAATCAGAGTGTGCACAATCAATAGTGTGCCGTAATATTGATACCTTTGCTTCCATGAAACGCTTCAAGACCATATCCATCGCTTTCATTGCTGTCATTGCGGCAATCTTCGGCAGCAATGTCTACTATCTCGTGACATTGTATCACTCTATCCGGGCTACGGTCGAACGCGATGTGAGAAGCGCCTTGGCCGATGCCGACCTCGATGAGCTATGGACAAGGGCTGAGAATGCTTCCGGCACAACTCTCTCAATGATTGAATCGGGGCATAAAAAAGATGAAGACCTTCGTAAAGGAGAGTTTTCAGCCGGACTTTATAAATCGGGCACAATTGAAGCCACCTCCATTTCTCCCGACGGAACGACCGATACGACATCGCTTAAGGTCGACGACAGTCATTCGTTCAATGCGATGATGGCTCAGGCCATTGCGCGGCAATTTCATACGGTGCTGGATCCGTATGTGGAAATCGACCTGAACATGATGGACAGTATCGTGACACGTCGCCTCAACGACCGCTTCATATTTCCGGACTATATCTGCGCTGAAATTATTGATGTCAACGGAGAACTTGTAAAGGGCAATCTCAATTATATAAAAGGAGATTACGACGTTTTCACACACTGCTATGATACGGACTCAAAACTATCATACCGCATCTACGTTACCCCGTTGACCGGTCACATTTTCTCGAAGATGGCAGGAGTGATTGTTACAGTTCTCCTGCTGATGGTTTCGTTTGCATTAGCCTTTTGGTATCTGTTCCGCACTGTATCGCGCCTGCGCACTATCGAGGAGATGAAAGACGATTTTGTAAACAACATGACCCACGAATTGAAAACACCCATAGCAATAGCCTATTCCGCCAATGACGCCTTACTGAACTACGATACCGACAATGACCGGATGAAAAAGGAGAAATATCTGCGCATCGCCAATAAACAGCTTAAGCGTCTTAGCGAACTCGTCGAAAACATACTCGCTATGAGCATGGAGCGCAGGAAGACCATGTGTCTTAATCGGGAGAATATCGCGTTGCAGCCGTTTCTCGAAGATATCGCGGCAGCCCACCGTATGAGGAAAGAGAAAGAAATTACGATTGACGTAGAAGCGGATGACAATCTGATTGTCGAAGCCGACAGGACACATCTGGTCAACGTCATAAGCAATCTTATTGATAATGCTATAAAATACTCCGGAGAGACGGTGCATATCACCGTGCGCTCCGACGCCGATGGCATATCAGTGGCCGACAACGGTATCGGGATTCCGGCGCGTGCCATCCCGTTTCTGTTCAATAAGTTCTATCGTGTGCCTCACGGCAATCGCCAGGATGTGCGTGGTTATGGCATAGGCCTTTACTATGTCAGAAGTATTCTTGACAAAATGGGATGGGCAATCGATGTGCGAAGCAAAGAGGGCGAAGGTTCGGTATTCACTATTAAATTCGGCAAAGATGAAAAGTAAGATTCTTTTGGTAGAAGACGAAACGGACCTCACCCTGATTGTGACCGATACGCTCAAGGGCGAGGGATATGAGGTAGTAACCGCTATCGACGGAATCGAAGGTCTCTATAAGTTCAAGACTGAGGGCGCCGATATAGTTGTTGCCGATGTGATGATGCCGCGCATGGATGGGTTCACTATGGCCCGGGAGATTCGCCGACTTTCGCCGAGCGTTCCGCTTCTTTTTCTCACAGCCAAAAGCGCCATCAGCGATATTGAAGAGGGGTTTGAAATAGGGGCCAATGACTATCTGAAAAAGCCGTTTGAACTCCGCGAACTGATAATCAGAATCAAGGCTTTGCTACGGCGGCAGGGGAGTACGAGGAGTGACGACACCCGACACAAAATCGGAGCCTATACGTTCAACGTCACCACTCAGACGCTTTCGGTTGGCGGTAAGGATACCGTGCTGTCACACTTCGAAGCCAGAATTCTCGAACTGTTGGCCACTAACATCGGAAAAACTGTCGATGCCTCCGACCTGATGATAGCCGTATGGCAACGCGATGATCCCAGCAACC
>CAYUYQ010000011.1:0-25736 GCA_964449335.1 uncultured Bacteroides sp.
TAAATTCTGCGCTAAACTTGGCATGAACTACGTAAGCTGCTCACCCTTCCGCGTGCCCATCGCTCGCGTAGCTGCCGCTCAAGCTGCTATCGAAGACTAAGACTCAGATAGTTAATAAGTAAACTGGCGGTGTGTCAAAATCATCAAATTTTGACACACCGCCTTGTTTTCATCCACATAGTGAGGGTGAGGATTAATTAGACTGAATAACAAGTCGCTGTTTTGATTTACGTGAACGAACAAATGAGAGCCTTTGCATTTAGCGGCTTAGAACCCCACAGAATAAGCTCGCAAATCTTAATAAAAGCTATCTTTAGACTAAATCAAGGCAAATAAACTATACAATTACCCCTCAAACCTTTATAATTAGTTAAAAGGCCTATGGGCCTGACGGTCAATTCAGGAATTTTTGCTATATTTGCACATTGAACTAATTAACCGCATAACAATCCAACTTGCGATGGAGCGCAAAAAAGTACTCTTTATTTCTCAGGAAATCACTCCTTACGTTCCCTCTTCTCCCCTTGCAGCCTTAGGGCGCCGACTGCCTCAAGGCGTACAGGAAAAGGGATTTGAAGTAAGAACGTTCATGCCTAAATACGGATGTATCAACGAGCGTCGCAATCAGCTTCATGAGGTAATACGTCTCTCGGGGCTCAATGTGATTATTGATGATACTGATCATCCGCTTATCATAAAAGTTGCCAGCCTTCAGTCGGCACGCACTCAGGTTTATTTCATCGACAACGATGATTATTTCCACTATACAACTGAAAAAATCCTCGAGACCGAGTCATCGCCGGAAGACAACGACGAACGTTCGATGTTCTTTGTCAAAGGCACAATCGAGACCGTCAAAAAACTCCGTTGGGAACCGGCCATCATCCATTGCGTAGGCTGGATTTCAGCTCTTGCGCCAATGTATCTGAAACGTCTTTATGCCGATGACCCCACTTTTGCAGGCTCTAAAATAGTCTATGCCTTGCGTTCCGAAGATTTTGACGGGAATCTTGACCCTCGCTTCATAGAAAAGCTGAAAATGTGTGAGTTCACCGACGAAGACCTCAAGTCGCTTAAGACACCGTCGGATGTGAACGACCTCCACCGATTGGCCATCGACTATGCTGACGCTATAATTGTTTCGTCAGACAACATTGCGCCTGAAGTCATAGAGTATGCCAAAGCATCCGGAAAACCGGTTCTCGATTACATGGACCCGGAAAGTCCGGAACTTTTCGACTCCTATGCAGAATTTTACAATGACTTATTGAAGTAACACGCTACCAATGAATTTCACCCGTATATTCGCAACAGCTCTGGGCTGCGCGATAATCCTTACAGCCTGCGACGACACAAAGAGCACATCTATCGGAACGTCGTTGGTGACATCACCTGTTAAAATTATTGTTGACTCAACATTCCAACTAACAGGCCGCTCGGTTCGCAATCAGGACATTCAGTCCCGAACCGTCCGCCAGCTTCTTGGCGTGATTGACGCCAAGGAATACGGCCGGTTCAGTTCTGAAATCGTCACTCAGTTCATGCCCGCCATGTCATTTGACACTACAGGCATCAAACGCGACTATATCGACTCAATCAAGCTCATGCTCTTCATGGAAAATGGAGATTTCACCGGCGACTCCCTCGTACCGATGGGACTTAAAGTATATCCCCTCACCAAGCAGCTTGAAGCTCCTATTTTCAGTAACTTTGATCCAACCGGCTACTACAACCCCTCGAATTGCTGGACTCCCAACTCCGACATATACACCGCAAGCGCACTCCACTCGGATTCGCTCAACAGCCTTTCATACCGAATCATTGAAGTCCAACTGCCCAAATCATTCGGATTGGAAATATTCGACCGCTACCTCTCTCACCCCGAGACCTTTGCTACACCTCAGTCATTCACTGACTATTTCCCGGGGCTATACATAGCCAACTCGTTTGGCTCAGGTCGAGTTGTGAATATCGGTGAGACACGTATCAACATGTACTATCGCTATAAGACCACAATCGAAACCGATTCTACATCGACCGATACAATCATGGCCGGCTCGCGTACGATAATGGCTGTCACGCCTGAGATTCTCACCAACAACCTTATTAAACTCAACATGAGTTCGTCGTTGACCGACCGCATTGACCGGGGCGAGAATATGCTCGTGGCCCCCACAGGCTACGATATCGACTTCACATTCCCTGCGCCTGAAATCATCGCAAAACTCCGCACTCAGGGTGGTGAGAACTCCGTGCTTAACAATCTCACGTTTACCCTTCCCCTCGAATATATCGCCAACGACTATGGCATTACGGCTCCGGCCAACATCTTGATGGTCCTCAAAAACAAACGTAAGGAGTTCTTTGCCGATAATATGCTCACCGACAATGTCACATCATTCCTCGGGTCTTTCGATTTCACCACGATGACCTATAAGTTTGATGATATGCGCTCTTTCATCCTCGACCTTATGGCTAAAGACAATATTACGGCTGATGACTATACGTTTACCATCACCCCTATCACCTTGGTCACTGAGCAGCAGAGCGACTATTATGGCAACTCACAGACTACTATTACCGCTATCAACCCATACGTCGACGGACCAGCCATGATTAAAGTCCTTCTTGAAAAGACAAAAATTACATTAGTCTTCTCTCGCCAATAATTATTAACTGACTCATAAAAACGAGGCGGTGTGTCAAAATGCAATAATTTTGACACACCGCTTTCGTTTTATGCGGATGGTAAGACTGACGTCGGTATAGTTAGGATGTTAGTCAGATTAGGTTGAGACTTATGGGAGTACACCTTAATATACGGACATTAATCACTCCTTAACAACCGGGAAACCATCATTTTCCCAGCCAATTATTCCATTATCAAGATTTACAATGCGATAACCCTCCCTCGAAAGTAGCTCGGCGGCCTTGAGCGAGCGCTTTCCGCTACGGCAATAAACATACACCGGATCTGCTTTATTGAGAACGGCTTTTGATTTCTCGAGAAAATCATCTGAGTTTACGTTGATATTGACAGCTCCGGCAATATGACCGGCAGCAAACTCTTCCGGATTTCTTACGTCTACAATCTGGGCTTCATGATGATCTATAGCCTGATTAAACACCGGCGAAGGAACAGATTTTATACTGTCTGTCGATGCGCAAGCCATAGCTCCGGCCGAAAACGATGAAACAATGCTCATAAGCAATACTCTTTTATACCATTTCATATAATTTCAGAGGCTTTTTAAGGGATTATACTCAGAAATGCACCATCAGTTCAGCTACGATGCGATTTGGCTCGCGCAAAGAGGCCAAAGCTTCGTGATGATACAGATGATGAATATAATTTAGCTTGAAATCAACCTTCACTTTTTCGTGGAGATAACTCAGCGTTGCGCCTGCTGTAAAACGATTACATGCGGCATAAGTCACAGGCAGACAGCCGTCGGTAACCGTCCCGGAACCGCCACTACAATTCGTCATGCCGTCATATCGACCTTGAAATGACAGCCGCTGAGCATACTCCCAGCGCAAAGGCATAGCGTAATCGGCCATTATATTCCACACGTGCGTGTCGGCCATTCTTGTTAGATTATAATGCCGGTATACGTACTCAGCTTCCGCCGTCCAGCGGCCTGCACGCCAATTGGCACCGAACGATGCATTATTCATTCGGATGGAGTCCGGACAAAGAGTCTCCGCTCCGGTCTGCAACTTCACATTGCCGAGAGTGACAGTGGCCTTTACGGCGCCTGACATACGATTCTCCCATTTGGTTTGTGATGCAGTGGTTGATAAGGAGTTAAATCCGCCACCCTCTATCGAAAGGATTCCGGTAGTTACCATCAGTTTACATCCGATATTGCGCGGACTGACAACCTGCTTGTCGGTAAACGGACGATCGGTAAAGAGATAATTGTAAGGGGCGACAGCAGAACCGAAAGTAAAAGGCATGCGCATATTGCCCAGTTGCACTTTAAGATGATTACCGAGTTTCACACGGCCCCATACGTCGAGAAACTTGACAGAGCCACGTTCGCAGAAATCTACTTCTACCCTGAAATCCACAATCGGACAGACATAGCCCTGCAACCCGACGCGTGCATTGCGAATCTGGAAACGCATATCGCCGGATGAGGTAGCCACTTCATAACGCGGACGGAGCGTGGCGTATAATTCCGGCTTAAAACTAAAATTATTATCAGCCCCCCGGACGGAAGCGACAGCAGTGGCAGCCAAACACATGGCTGCAAATATTTTCTTTACTGACATTAGCGGTTGAAACGGAGTATTGGTTTATCAATACACAAAATTAGTCAATCTTTCGTATATTTGTATTGAAAAGCACCATCATTCCACCAACCCATCAATTAACCGCCATGACAGCAATCGCAATAGCTTTACTACTGATATGCGCTCTCCTTGGAGCGATTCTCATCTTTAACCTGCGTCAGTCATCGGCAATGCGCCGGCAGATGGCGCAGTTGCAGTCCGAAAAGGAACAGGCCACTGCATCGCGCATCATAGCCGAATCGCGACTGCGTGAAGAAACGGCCCGCCACGCGACCGAACTGGCTTCAGTGCGCCGTGAAGTTGAACTCCAGCAGCAGCTTACACGTCAGCTTTCCGAACAAGCTCAGTCTAATTTCCGGATTATGGCCAATGATATCATGAAACAGAGCACCGAATCGCTTCGCAACGAGAACACCCGCCGCCTTGGTGAACTCATCGACCCGTTGCGTCAGCAGATTGAAAGTTTCCGTCGGCAGGTGTCCGAAACTTACTCTTCGGAAGCTCGCGAACGATTCTCTTTGCAGGAGCGCATCAAAGAACTTATCGATGTCAACAATACAATCGGACGTGAGGCACGCGAACTATCGTCAGCACTACGTGGTAACACACGTACACAAGGCGAATGGGGAGAAATGGTTCTGGAAACCATACTCGAACGCTCCGGTCTCCGCAAGGGCGAGGAATTCAGTGTGCAACAGACCGACGACGGACATGGCCACACACTACGCGACGAACGTGGCCGAGGTCTGCGCCCCGACGTAGTAATAAACTATCCCGGTGGGCGCGCAATGGTAATTGACTCTAAAGTTTCGCTTACAGCTTTCATCGACTATGTCAACACTGACAATGAGATAGACCGCAAGGCGTTTGCACGCGCGCATCTCGACTCAGTCAATAAGCATATCGCCGAACTGGCTACTAAAAACTATCATGACTACGTAGGGAGTGAACACCTTGACTTCACCGTTATGTTTATCCCCAATGAAGCCGCTTATTCCGCAGCGATGACTCTCGACCCGGGGTTATGGCAGAAAGCCTACGACAAACGGGTGATTGTCGTATCCCCCACCCAACTTGTCGGGCTGTTGCGTCTGGTAGCTCAAATCTGGAATCAGGACCGCCAGACCCGCAACGCGCTTGACATTGCAGAAAAAGCCGGTGCGATGTACGACAAATTTGTCGGTCTGACCGACGATCTCGACCGAATAGCAGCCGCGCTCGCTAATTCGCAGAAAGCATGCGAAGCTGCCATGACAAAACTGAGTCGCGGCCGCGGCAACCTCGTTGGACGCGCCGAAGAACTTCGCCGGCTGGGCGCACGAACCAAAAAACAGATGCGAACTACTCTCTCCGACTCATCCGAAGCGCCAACATCCGCCCTCGGCGAACCCACAGCCGGTCAATCCTCAGCCCCGGCTGATGCCGACGAATAATCTCGAAGCAGCACACGAAGTTTCTGCCGGGCGTAATAGATTCGGCTCTTTACAGTTCCGACCGGCAGTCCCATCTTCTGCGCTATCTCGGCATACTTATATCCGGCAACATGCATTGAAAATGGAACTCTATAGCCATCCTCAAAATGATTGATTACATCGTGTATTTCATGGACGGCATACGAATTTTCAGGAGTAGCGAGACCGGAATCCTGCGGGAGATTCAGATAATAGGAATCTTCCGTTGAATCAAGCGTTGTGGCACTCCTCACGCTTCGGCGGTAATTGTTAATGAAAATATTACGCATAATCGTGAACACCCATCCCTTGAAATTGGTATTCTCAGCATATTTCTCTCTATTGTCAAGAGCCTTTAGCGTTGTATCCTGCAGAAGATCGTAGGCGTCCTCACGGTTGGACGTAAGCATGTAAGCGAAATTTAGCAGATTTGACTGTAGGTCGACAAGACGCGCCTGAAAACTGTTGTTTGCCATAGATTGTGTGTATTTAGTGTGCTTTATAATTTGAAAACTTCACCCGACTTACTATTGTTTTCGTATTGCGATAACTTTTGAGACTCTTTAGCAAATTTCAGACTTTTTATCATTTCCTCAACCTTTCTGAAAAATATTTTCCGTATAATCCATGGATATCAAACCGCAAATGGAAAATAATAAGTAAATTTGTACGTTAAATCACATAATAACTTACTTATGAAGTTTCATACTGTACGGATGACTCCTACAGTTTACCATATATGATGGAAAATTCCGATAAACTCCTCCTCCTTGACAAACGCTATCTACGCATGGCCTCAATCTGGGCGGAAAACTCCTATTGCACGCGCCGCCGGGTCGGTGCGCTTCTTGTGCGTGACCAGATGATAATTTCTGATGGGTTCAATGGCACTCCGGCCGGTTTTGAAAACGTCTGCGAAGATACTGACGGCACAACCAAGCCCTACGTGCTCCATGCCGAAGCCAATGCGATAACTAAAGTTGCGCGAAGCAACAACTCCTCGGCGGGCTCAACACTCTACGTTACCGCCTCGCCGTGTATGGAGTGCGCCAAACTGATTATTCAGGCAGGCATTGTCAGAGTTGTATTCCGCGACATCTACCGTATAACCGACGGACTCGACATTCTTCATCGCGCCGGCGTAGAAACTGTCCATATTCCGGATATTGAGTGACACACAACACTTGCCACACCACCCCACACCCTACTGACACACATCATTAATGACATTTCCGATTTATATCTCATCACAACTTTAAGATGAACATTAACTTCAAAAAACCTTCAGTTTGGATTCCTCTGATTGCAGCTGTCGCTTTCGCAGGCGGACTGTTTATGGGGGCCCGCTTCTTCAACAGCAGCGTTTCGGAAACGCAGTCTAAACTCGGCACCGTACTCCGATACATCGACAATGAATATGTTGACAACGTCGACACCGACAGTCTGATAGAGAAGACAATCCCTGACCTATTGTCGAAACTTGACCCACATTCTGCCTATATCCCGGCGAGTGAACTTCAAGCCGTCAACGAAGAGCTCGATGGCTCTTTCTGCGGAATCGGCATCCAGTTCAACACGCTCAACGACTCAATAACCGTACTCGAGGTAATTGCCGGCGGTCCGTCTGAAAAAGTTGGTCTGATGGCAGGCGACCGTATCATCTCGATTAACGACACAATCGTAAACACCAAGGAATGGAGCGATACGAAAATAATCTCCAATCTCCGTGGACCGCGCGGTTCGAAAGTGAAACTCGGTGTGTTCCGGGCCAATACGCCAGACCTACTTGAATTCGAAGTGACCCGCGGCGATATTCCGGTAGCATCTGTAGAATCAAGCTATCTCCTCAACCCGACTACGGGTTTCATACGCGTCAGCAAATTCGGCCGTACGACGTTTGAAGAATTTCTGACAGCACTCGTCGAGCTACGCGCACTCGGAGCAAAGGACTATGTGATTGACCTCCGCGGCAACACTGGCGGATATATGGAGATCGCCATACTTATGGCCAACGAATTCCTACCCGCCGGAAAACTCATCGTTTCCACCCACGGACGCGACGGGCGCTCTGACAGTCACGCATTCAGCGATGGCAACGGTGCGTTTGCCGACGCCGGGATAGCCGTATTAATCGATGAGTATTCGGCTAGTGCCAGCGAGATATTTGCAGGGGCCATTCAAGACAACGACCGAGGCACTATCATAGGCCGCCGTTCATTTGGCAAAGGTCTTGTCCAGAAACAGATTGCCCTCCCCGACAGCAGCGCGCTACGATTGACCACAGCCCGCTACTATACTCCTTCCGGCCGATGCATACAGAAGACTTATGTGCCGGGGAACGTTGACAGCTACGGAATGGAAATCGCTGAGCGATTCAGCCACGGCGAAAGCTTCAGTGCCGACAGCATTCACATAGATAAATCTGTCGTGTTCCACACCGCAGGTGGTCGTGAAGTCTATGGCGGAGGAGGCATCATGCCTGATATCTTCGTTCCGAATGACACCTCCGGCCTCTCAACCTATTATATTAATGTGTTCAACGCCGGAATGCTTCACCGCTATGCCTTCCGCTACATCGACGTAAATCGCCCGCAATTCGCAGAAGCTTCGACTGTAGAAGATGTTATGGCCACACTTCCTTCCGACGATCAGCTACTCTCCGATTTTGTGGCTTTTGCAAAAGCCGAAGGAGGAATCGCGCCACGATGGTACTATATAAACCTTTCGCGTGATTTAATTGTTAGTCAGTTAAAAGCGCTTATAGCCCGCGATGTGCTCGGCACATCGGCATTCTATGAGGTTATTAACCGTCAGGACAATGCCGTTGGTCGCGCGATCGAAGAAATAGAGAATGGCGAACCCACTCTGAAAGGCCAAGCGTCAGCAACCGAAATTACAAAAGACTGAAAATGAACAAAGACGATATCCGACGGAGAGTAAAGGCTCGCAAACGCCTTCTTGATGACAACGAACGCCAGACGGCAGCCCGAAACGTGTTTGACCGGCTCGAACGGCTTGCAGCGTTTATGATGAGCGATAGCATCCTTGCATATCACTCCCTGCCCGACGAGCTGTCTACTCGTGAATTTCTCGACAAATGGAGCTCACGGAAGCATTTCTTCCTGCCACGCGTAAATGGCATCAATCTCGAGATACTCCCCTACGACCGTACGCGGCTTCACTCAGGAGCATTCCGCATCGAGGAGCCGGACGGCGACGACATATCTGACGCATCGCAGATGGAAATGATTATCGTTCCGGCCGTAGCCTACGACCGCCGAGGCAACCGTATCGGCCGCGGTCGCGGCTTTTATGACCGTCTCCTATCCAACTCCCGGGCTCTGAAAGTCGGCGTAGCTTATGATTTCCAGCTTTTCGATGCGCTTGAGCCGGATTCGTTTGATGTTCCGGTTGACATTGTCATAACAGAATCAAGTATCATCTATCGACATCGTTAGAAACGAGCAATCCCATTTCAGCATACGAATACGAAGGCGGTGTGTCAGAATTATCTTTCTATGACACATCGCCTTGTTTTCATCCGAACGGAAAGAGGCATCGTCGAAAGACACAGCTTTGGAATTACCTCGTATTTTGACTAATTTTGCACTTGAATTGTAATCTGCCGCCACAATGGTCTCCATCCAGAATCTGAGCGTTGAATTCAGCGCGAAATCCCTCTTCGATAATATAAGCTACGTCATCAACCGCCGCGACCGCATAGCCCTCGTCGGGAAAAACGGTGCTGGCAAATCAACTATGCTTAAAATTATCGCCGGTCTCCAGCAGCCTACATCAGGAGCAGTGTCTATGCCCCGCGACCTAACCGTTGGCTATCTACCACAGCAGATGGAACTGAGCGACACGCTGACTGTAATGGAGGAAGTACGAAAGGCTTTTTCCCGCATCGACGAGCTTCGTAGAATGACACAGGAAGCCACCGACGAACTGGCCGAACGCACTGACTATGACAGCATCGCTTATCAGGAACTAATCGACCGGGTGAGCAATCTGACCGAACGGCTTGCAATGGAGCAAAGCGAAAATTGCGAGGCAGAGATGGAAAAGACATTAATTGGACTCGGATTTACCCGCAACGACTTCAATCGTCCGACCTCGGAATTCTCAGGAGGCTGGCGCATGCGAATCGAACTCGCCAAAATCCTTCTGCAGCGCCCCGATGTGCTTCTTCTCGATGAGCCCACCAACCATCTTGATATCGAATCAATTCAATGGCTCGAACAGTTTCTCATCAATAAGGCCGGAGCCGTGGTGCTGGTGAGCCACGACCGAGCGTTTATCGACAATGTGACCAACCGCACTATTGAGATCTCATGTGGCAAGATATATGATTACGCTGTAAACTACTCTCACTATGTGGATTTGCGTGCCGAAAGACTCGAACAGCAGATGCGCGCTTACCAGAATCAGCAGAAACAAATACAGGAAACCGAGGATTTCATCGAGCGTTTCCGCTATAAAGCCACTAAAAGCGTACAGGTTCAGAGCCGCATCAAGCAACTTGCAAAACTGGAGCGCATCGAAGTCGATGAAGTCGACACCTCACACCTCAATCTACGATTTCCTCCGGCTCCTCGCTCGGGCGACTACCCGTTGATACTCGATAACGTCGGTAAGGCCTATGGCGACCATCAGGTGTTTGACGGAGCTACGTTCACCATTAAACGCGGTGAAAAAGTGGCGTTTGTAGGTAAAAACGGCGAAGGAAAATCTACGCTTGTAAAGTGCATAATGGACGAGATTCCGTTCACCGGCACCCTCAAGATAGGTCATAACGTAAAGATTGGTTATTTTGCTCAAAATCAAGCATCGATGCTCGACGGCGAGATAACGGTGTTTGACACGATTGACCGAGTCGCAGTTGGCGATATCCGAACAAAAATACGCGATATACTCGGTGCATTCATGTTTGGAGGTGAGGCGTCAGATAAAAAGGTAAAAGTATTGTCAGGAGGTGAAAAGACCCGCTTGGCAATGATAAAATTACTATTGGAACCGGTCAATCTGCTCATACTCGACGAGCCGACCAACCATCTCGACATGCGTACTAAAGACATCCTCAAACAGGCTATCCGCGATTTCAATGGCACAGTAATAGTTGTTAGCCACGATCGTGAATTCCTCGACGGGCTCGTTGAAAAGGTCTACGAGTTTGGTGGCGGCAAAGTGCGAGAGTGCCTCGGAGGTATCTATGAGTTTCTGGAAAAGAAAAAACTATCGTCGCTTTCAGAACTTGAGCGCGCACGCACCACTACAGCGGGCGCCACATCAGCAGATGCAAGCACCAAGCAGCCCGAAGCAGAGAAACCATCCACCGCACCGACTCCCCAACCACGCTTGAGCTACGCCGAACAGAAAGAACGCGAAAAAACGCAGCGTCGGCTCCGTAAGAAAGTGGAGGAAGCCGAGACGGAAATCGCTCGACTTGAAGCATCCGTTGCTGAAATTGAGACAGAGATGGCCTCCGGCACATTCTCCGACGAACTCTATCAGCGTCATGCCAAAGCCCAAAAGGACCTCGAAAACGCCATGAGCCTTTGGGAAATCGCCTCAATGGAGCTCGAGCAGTTCTCGGAATGACACACTAAAGCTACGTCTATAATGACATACGCCGCTGATCACGATTTACATAAAAACGTATAACAAAATAGAGTCTACTCTGCAGAGCCGAGAGGCCGTCAAGCGGATTCAATCCAAGCATAAATTCTGCAGCAAGAGCATTAGCTATCGGGGCACGATCTGCTTCCGGTAAAGATCTGAGTGTGTTAATAACATTTCTGCTAAACAATACCTGACTATTCATACTCAATACTTTTAATGTACGTCACAAAATTATCGCGGTGATGTGCATAAATCTTTCACATCCCTTTAAATTTTCACTAATTGTATAATTAACGGTGTATGTTTTCCACTCAAGGGCGAAAAAACGGAACACATCCAAGAATGTAACTAAGACAGCATTATTAGCCAAAGTCCTGGAAAAACTATTATAAACTATCTCCTGACTAAAGTTTATTGTTACAGGAATTGTCAACAATGCAAATAAGGATTAAATATTTTACAGATTTGCATAATACGGTTAATAAACATGAAATCCGTAACACTAATTTGCAATCCGATTGTTGATATTTTAAATCACATATCGTGGAGATTATTTTCCCGAATGTGAACGAAATAATAAAGAGGACATTTACATTCACAAATCCGAATTTCAAATATTTAATTTTGATAATATAACGATTGCAAATTAACAATCATATCCCATTTCGGATTCGCAAACACTCAAAACAAAACCCAAATGGGATACCCAATAATTAGAAACACGCAAAGGAGAATTCAAAATTCGGAAATAAAAATTCGATTACAATTGAAGTAAATTCAGTATTAATAATCATTAACAATAAATCTAAGATGCATAATATCAAATACTTATATACGAAATTAAAAGTAGATATATTATAATTCACCAGATTGTAACAATACACACCCCTATTATAACATCCTCATAGTCGCAATAGCCATATTCCCAATAATTTAAACATAATTTTACACAATATGCTTTAGCAATCAACCATGCTGTATATTCTCGTTTACAAACGCAATTATCGGCTATTGGAATATTTGGTTCATATTTGCAAATGCCCGGTTCGATTTTCAATTACATTTGAGAACCTAACGGTTTATAAAATTAAATTTGGTTATTTAATTTCATTTGATTACATTTGCATCGTTAAATTCATCAAATTTACGAAATGGATATCGTTGCCCGACTAAAAGAATTTATAAATTACCTTGCAATTCCGGTGACGCAGTTTGCTGATAATTGTAAAATCCCCCGCCCGTCTCTGTCGCAACTCTTAAATGGCAGAAACAAAAAGGTGAGCGACGAATTTATTGGCAAGATTCATGACGCCTATCCGCAGCTAAGTGTGCTCTGGTTGATGTTTGGCGAAGGGACCATGCTGTTCTCATCCAATATGAAAACCTCAGAGCCCCAAACCACCCCACATCTCGACTTTTCATTTCCGGAATCTACTAAATCTGAAACCATTAGCTCTACGATAGACTTTGAGCAAGACTACTCCGAACCGGATTCAGAAAAAACGGTTGAGTTGTCCGTGCATATCGATCCAACTGTTGAGCGCACTGACGCCACAGCATCAATTGGAAAAGCCATCGATATGTCCTCTCAACCGGAAACAGAGGCAGCATCACCGTCTCGCAGCAATGCCACATCTCCAACTATCTCATTCAATCCCACCGGAGGTAAAAGCATTGTCAACATCATTGTATACTACAGCGACAACAGCTTCGAAAGTTTTGTCCCGTCATCCGGACGTTAATCCTCTTATCCACGACAAACAAGCCCCGCTATCCCCTGCAGCCGCTTAACTGCCCTATGGGATGCGGGGCTGAATTTTATTATTAAGCCCGATAATCTATTCTCGTGAAACTTGCACGGACACAACGTTAATGACAACACACAGCAAACACGCATATCGCCCACTATCGTTCTAAGGCCTGGTCGTGTTATTTCCCTATCATGGCAAGGAACTGCGTCTGCAGGCCCATATCTGAAGCAAATAAGCCTCGTGTAGCCAGTGAGACGGTCGTTGAATCCTGCTTCTGGACACCACGCATTTTCATACACAGATGGTGTGCACGCGCGCTAACAATCACACCTTCTGCTCCGAGACATGTCATCAACTCGTCGGCCAGTTGTTCGGTAAGGCGTTCCTGCACCTGCAGACGCCGCGCATACATATCGACAATCCTCGCGACCTTGCTCAGACCTATAATATGTTTGCCCGGTATATATCCCACGTTCACATGACCGAAAAACGGCAATATATGATGCTCGCAGAGCGAGTAAAATTCTATATCGCGCACAACTACCATCTGGCGTCCGTCTGCGGCATCAAACAAAGCGCCATTTACCACATCGGCAGTATTCTGACGATAGCCACGCGTGGCATACCACATGGCTTTAGCAGCCCTCTCGGGAGTCTTAAGCAGGCCCTGCCGGCTGCAATCCTCACCCAGAAGCTCTATTATCGCCCTGTAGTGTTCGGCGATAGCTGCAATGGCGTCTGATTCGCTTATCTCGTTTGGTTGCTGCATCTAACTGTTTCTTATCAGAGGTTCACACGGTCGCGCACAATTCGAATCTCCTTGCTGTAAGCCGGAAAGGCATTGCGCAACTCCTCTGCGGCTGCCGTTGCCTCTTGCTTGGTACGGAAATCGCCCACACGCAGACGCCAGTAAGGCGAAGTGTAGCTCACGTATGTTTTATATTGCGGAAATCGGCCACCGATAATGTGCGATTTTGAACGCGCTTCGTTTTTAGCCGTGCGTTGATTATTGTCACTGAACACCTGCACGCGATATCCTACTCGCCCGCCACGGGCCGAGCCCTGATCAATTTCGTCTTCAGCCTCCACATCCTGCTCAGGATTAAACTGGATGAGCTGGAGAAGTTGCGGGGGCATCTCCACTACGTTACGCCCCGACTCGGTAATATGAGTCACAATCATCGGATTATCGCCCGACGAAGTCTGGGCCATAATCGAAATGGCTGTGAGTATAGCGGCAAATAATGCGGCGATTCGGTTATGTATCATAGCTTATGCTTGAACTGGACGAATTTCGGCGATATTGTTTTTTTTACACATGCGCAAAGATAGTAATTTTTTTGCTAATTGTGCTACACAAAAGAACGCACGAGACCCATCGTGCTATATGACAGCCAAAGAAAAATCGGACGATACGGGTTGATGGCCCGAATCGTCCGATAAGCGTTTAATCTGTGATGTATCAGAATGCTTCTACGATACCCATGAAGCTGTCGGCTTTGAGAGCTGCGCCACCGATGAGACCACCGTCAACGTCGGGTTTGGCGAAGAGAGCCTTAGCATTGGAGGGCTTGCATGATCCACCGTAAAGGATTGAGGTGTTGTCAGCAACTTCCTTGCCATATTTGTCGGCAATCACGCTGCGGATATAAGCGTGAATTTCCTGAGCCTGATCGTCGGTAGCGGTTTTGCCCGTACCGATAGCCCATACAGGTTCGTAGGCAAGGATGAGTTTTGAGAAGTCCTCGGCAGAAAGATCGAAGAGAGCATCTTCAATCTGCTTCTTCACTACTTCGAAATGCTTGCCTGCCTCACGCTCTTCGAGCACTTCGCCGATACAGAAAATCGGAGTAAGACCGTTGGCAAGAGCCAGATTTACTTTCTCTTTCAGCGTCTCAGAGGTCTCGCCATAGTACTGACGACGCTCGGAGTGACCGAGAATCACGTATGTTGCGCCTGTCGAAGCCACCATAGGAGCGGAAACTTCGCCGGTGTATGCACCTGAAGTGTGGTCTGCGCAGTTTTCAGCGCCGAGACCCAGAATGTTCTTGTCGATGATGCCGTTGATTGAAGCAAGATGCGTGAAAGGAACGCAAATAATCACATCGCATTTTGCATCAACACCTTTCAGAGCGTCATTTACTTCTTTTGCTAACTGCAGGCCTTCGGGAAGAGTGGTATTCATTTTCCAGTTACCTGCAACGATATTCTTTCTCATTGTTGTATTGTTAATTTGGTTATTCGTTGTCTATTTGACGCAAAGTTAGCTATTATTTTCGGATTGGCGTGACAGTTTTCACTGCTTTTTACAGCTGCGCGCTTTTTCTGCGGCGCTCCTGCCTGACGATATGACGCAACACGTCGGCACGATCTGCCGCCGCAAGCAATAAAATAAGCGAGACGACAATCAGACTTAGCCGTGCAAAATCATTTGCGCCCCATGGCGTGAGGGAATCTATCACCTCCTGCGGGTCACTGCCCTCCTGATTAAGAATGGCCGGAGGAACGGACCACAGATTACGCTTCCAGCGCACTTTTCCGTCAGAAGTGTATACTACCGACATCGTTCCGCGTGAAAACTCTTTCAGCGTCGTTTCATCAGCTATATATATCGGATATGACGCCATAGAAATATCGGCCCACTCGTCTATTTTATCTTCCGGAATCGCAGCTATTTCTATCAACCGTCCGCCGCGACGCTCCATTAAGCGCTGGAGTTCGTTGACCGTGTATGTGTAGGAAGCGTCGGCACGCGAATATTGCGGAAGCACAATTGTCATCTGCTCCCCCTCATCCGGAAAGGCATCGGCCGTTGCGTCCGTCCCGTCAGCCTCCGTCACGGTAAGTTCCGTTCGGCTTGCTGATGCATTACCGCTAATCAGGCGCCGGTCTACAAAAGTCCATGTCGAGTCAGGCAGGGCGTCGGCAGTGAAAGTCCGACGTTCCGAACCACGTTCATAGACGAATTCAAACTCCACGTCTTCATCCTCATCACTTTCTGACGGAGTGAGAACCGTACCCGCCGAAAACGAGCGGAAATCTACCATCGGCTGCACGTTGTAGCCTACCAGACCAACCGTCAGTGCATAGAAGCCGCATATTACGGCTACCATCCACTGCACTCCCGGCCGATAGATGCCGTCGAGTCGGGCGTTTCGAGGGAGCAGATAAATCAATGCGGCTGTAATCACAACGTTTTTGGCAAAAGTAGCTCCGTTGGAAACGTGCATAAAATCCCCGAAACAACCGCAATCGCTCACCGGCGATGCTATCATTATGTAGAATGTCAGCGGAAGCATGAAAGCCATCATCGCCATCATGATCCAAAGAGCCGAACGGCGATAGCTACCCGTCATGACAAACACGCCGCACAGAAATTCAGCAGCCGAAAGCAAAAACGCACCGGTGACGACAAGCGAACGCGGCACATGAACATCCCACACCTGCAGGTATTCCTCTATCTTGAACACAAATCCCCACAAATCTATATCTTTGGCCACACCGCTCACAACGAAAAGCGAGCCTATAAGCAGGCGCAAAATCCATACTGCCCATTTCGAGCCTGTCGACAGCGGCTTATCGGAATCCTTGGATGCGAGGCGCCCCAATACTTCGGGTTTCATTCCGTGAGTTTGATTATACCGAATACGGCGTAGTTAATCATGTCCATATAGTTCGCATCGATTCCTTCGCTCACGAGTGTCTGACCGTCATGGTCCTCAATCTGTTTAGTGCGACTCACCTTCGTCAGAATAAAATCAGTGTAACTCTTCACCCGCATGCCTCGCCACGCCTCGTCATAATCGTGATTCTTGGCAATCATCAGGCTGCGCGCAGCCTCTGCATAGCGGTCATAAAGGGCCATAGCACATTCAGCCGTCATATCCGGCGTATCCGCCGCTCCGAGTTCGAGCTGAATCAGTCCTACAATTCCGTAATTGACAATGGCTTTGAATTCGGGCAGTATACCCTCGTCGACCATAGCCACTCCACCTTCTTCGAGCGAACGAATCCTCTTAGCTTTTATAAATATCTGGTCAGTAAGAGAGCACGGACGCAATATGCGCCAGGAAGGTCCATAATCTTTAAGTTTCTTTTCAAATATGTCGCGACACGACGCCAAAGCGGCGTCAAATTGAGCGTTGGTATCAGGCTTTGCCTCTTTTCGGTTTATCTGCATATCGGCTTCAGTTAATTCTGCTTTCGCAATCCCTGGCATGGGATACTGCTTACAAATTTACAGTATTTTTTTCATGAAGCAAAGTGCCGACAACTACAGGCATTACAGGCTGCTTATATTTATAAGGCGTATGATGTTGTTGAGACCACAAAAAAGCCAGTCTCCCCCGCCTGATGAGCGGAGGAGACTGTGATGAGTTGTGATTTAGTATCAATAAACGGTCTTTACTTAACTGACTTGTTGACGAAAGCCACAAGTACCAGAATAAAAGCTACAAGAGCCAGACCGGCACCGATTGAGGGATAAACAAGACTCGGGCCCGAAACGAAAAGAGTGGCACAAAGGAATGCGATTGAGACCACAGCCAGAATTACGGCTAAAACAAGTAAGAATTTCATAGTGCTATAGTTGTTAAGTTGTTGTTTTATTATCATAACACCGGATTCTAAAGATAAGATTCGGTTTTTATCTTTTTTAACTCACTATGTCTTTAGCCACACAATAATACCGCCCTGCATCAAGATTTGACTTGACACAGGGCGGTAAAACTATTTGATTATAAAATTCTCGGAATTATTCGCCGGCTTCAGCCTTCCACTGGCTGGTCTGGTTTTCATAACCGGCACCGAGGCGATAGTAAAGACGATAGAGGATACCGGGGATATTACCCATGTTGGTCTCATCGAGGTTGTATGCTTTTTCGAAAAGCTCGGCAGCCTGAAGGAAATCGTTCTTAAGAGCATCGATATTCTTGCCTTCACTCTGCTCGTCAGCTTTCAATGCAGTGTTGTAGATTACGCGACCGAGGTCGAAGTACGACTTAGCAGCCGACGGATCAAGTTCGATAGCCTTCTTATAGTTCGTTTCTGCGCTGGCCAGATCATTTTCCTGCTCGCAGATATAACCGAGTATATCGTAGAGCTGGGCAAGCATCTGGGAATTGTCGGCCGAAGTGGCGGCGATAGCTTTTTCTACGAGCTCGTGGCAAGCCTTGTAGTCACCGGCCATAAGTTTGGCGTTGATGAGCTGACCGATAAACGAGATGTTTTCGGTTCCGAAGAGCTCATAGCCTTTTGTTGCGAAATCAATCATTGCGATTGAGTCATTGATACGGCGGGCAGCTTCCACACCATATACATATACATCGATGTTTTTGAACGCGGCAGGCACTTTCTTTAGAGCGTCGAGAGCCACAGCGTCTTTATTCTCCGACAGAGCGGCAAGGGCCTGAAGAAGATATGCGTCACCGAGTATGGTATCGGGCAGAGCCTTGGGCGCATTCTTTGCCAGTACGGGATTTGTAGGAAGCGAGGTGTAGAGCTCCCATGCCTGGAGAGCACCGTCGAAATTCTGAGCCTGGAACATGAAGATACCGGCATTGCGGAGCTGAGGATGCTGATCAGCTATAGCTTTGAGTATTTCCTTGCTGTATTTAGGCTTGATTTTTCCTTTTTCATCAGGAATCGAATCAAGAGCCAGAGCTTTGATGTAGGCATTGAAACCTTCAACAAGAGCGTTACCGGCAGCGTTTTTAGTGTCGGCTTTCTGAGACTGGCCCATTGATTCAAGCAGGAACACCTGGTCATACTGACCGAATCCGGCCTGACCGGCGAGACGCCAGGGAGCGACGGTGTTGGCCGTCGAAGGGTCTGAGAGCGCAGGCTTGATGGCTTTGAGCGCTGCGGCGTAATCGGGTTTCGATTCTTTGAGCTGGTGCTCAACGTCTTTTATCACCTGCTGCTGAGCTATTGCTGAACCAGCGGCCATAAGGGCGATAGCGAAGATACTTAACTTCTTCATAATCTGTTAAGGGGTTAGAGTTATTAGGGGGTAGAATTAATTATTCGTTATTTTCGTTAGTCTCATCATTTTCGGTGGCATCCGTAGCGTCAGCACTAAGGCTTTCTGCTTCGGCGGATTCGATGATGTCTTCAACTTCTTCCTCCGAATCGACACGGCATACCGAAGCTATCGAATCACCGCGCTTGTCGAGATTGATAATGCGTACACCCTGAGTAGCACGACCCTGAACTCGGATATCGGTCATACGTATGCGGAGTGTTATGCCGCTTCGGTTGATAATGATGAGATCGTTGAGATCATTGACACTCTTTATGGCAATAAGAGCACCAGTCTTCTCAGTAATATTCAAGGTCTTTACGCCCTTTCCACCACGGTTGGTTATGCGGTAGTCATCGAGTTCCGAACGTTTGCCGAAGCCACGCTCCGAAACAACCATTACCGAATTTGTCGAACCGGGCTCCATACAAATCATGCCTACAACCTCATCGTCAGGTCCGTCGAGAGTCATACCGCGCACACCGGTCGACACACGTCCCATCTCCCTAACCTTGCTTTCGTGGAAGCGGATTGCGCGACCGTTTTTGTTAGCCAATATGATTTCTGACTGTCCGTCGGTGAGTTCAACACCGATTACACGGTCATCCTCGCGAATCACGATAGCTTTCTTTCCTTTGATATTCACGCGCGAATATTCGCGGAGACTTGTCTTCTTAACGACACCGCCACGGGTAGCGAACACGAGATTGTGAGACTGAACGAAATCCTCGTCCTCAAGATTCTTGCACGAGATAAATGCCGTGACAGAATCACCGGATTCGATATTGAGCAGATTCTGAATTGCACGACCTTTAGAGTTCTTGGCACCTTCGGGGAGCTCGTAAACCTTCATCTTGTAGACAAGGCCTCGCTGAGTGAAAAAGAGCAATGAGCTGTGCATCGAGGCCGTATAGATGTACTCTATGAAGTCTTCGTTGCGGGTATCACTGCCCTTTGACCCGACTCCGCCGCGATTCTGAGCACGGAATTCGCTTAGAGCGGTGCGCTTAATGTAGCCGAGGTGTGAAATGGTGATAATCATATCATCGTCGGCATAGAAATCCTCAGCATTAAATTCGCCTGCCGTATAGTCGATTTCGGTGCGTCTTACATCACCATAAAGGTCGCGTACCTCCGCAAGCTCTGATTTGATAAGCTCGCGGCACACCATATCGTCATTGAGTATTTCCTCAAGTCGGCGGATTTCAGCCATGATTTGCTCGTAGTTCTCACGGAGTTTATCCTGCTCCATTCCCGTAAGCTGCTTGAGACGCATCTCGACGATAGCGCTTGTCTGAGCGTCGCTGAGGCCGAAACGCTCGGTCAGCGTAGCGCGGGCGGCTTCGGTTGACGCACTTTCACGGATTATATGTATAACCTCATCGATATTCTGCGAGGCAATAATCAGACCTTCCAGTATGTGGGCTCGCTCGCGGGCCTTACGAAGCTCGAATTTCGTGCGACGAATCACGACCTCATGACGATGATCTACAAAGGCCTGGAGTATCTCCTTGAGATTAAGCGTCTGCGGACGGCCATTGACAAGAGCCACATTGTTGACCGAGAACGAAGCTTGCATCTGAGTCATCTTGTAAAGCTTGTTGAGCACCACATTTGCGTTGGCGTCCGACTTTAGCTTGATGACTATACGCATGCCTTTATAATTACTCTCGTCATTAATATCAGCGATTCCGTCGAGTTTCTTCTCTGTGACGAGATCAGCTATATATTCAATCAGAAGAGCTTTATTGACATTGTAAGGAATCTCGGTGACAATGATATTCTCGTGATTGCCCTCGGATTCAATTTCGGCTTTAGCGCGGATAATAATGCGGCCACGACCGGTCTCATAAGCGTCGCGCACGCCCTGATAACCATAGATTGTACCTCCTGTGGGGAAATCGGGCGCCGTAATGTATTTCATCAGCTCTCCGACAGTCATTTCAGGATTGTCGATAAGGGCAATCGATGCGTTAATTGCCTCCGTCAGATTGTGAGGAGGCATATTAGTCGCCATACCGACGGCAATACCCGACGCACCGTTCACCAAAAGATTAGGGAAACGCGCCGGAAGTACGACCGGTTCTTGGCGGGAATTATCGTAGTTCGGCTGAAAATCAACGGTATCGCTATCAATATCGCTCAGCATTTCTTCGCCGATGCGCTGCAGACGCACTTCGGTGTAACGCATGGCGGCCGGTCCGTCGCCATCGACAGAGCCGAAGTTTCCATGACCGTCGACCAGACAATAGCGAAGCGCCCAGGGCTGAGCCAGACGCACTACCGTACCATAAATCGATGAGTCGCCATGGGGATGATACTTACCCATCACTTCTCCCACGCAGTTAGCTGATTTCTTATGAGGATGATCCGAAGTATTGCCCATTTCATTCATTCCGTAAAGCACACGGCGATGAACCGGCTTGAGGCCGTCGCGGACATCAGGAAGTGCACGGCTGACAATCACCGACATACTATAGTCGATGTAGGCCGACTTCATCTCCTTTTCAATGTCTATTTTAAGGATTCTGTCTTCTTCAAGCATAGCTTAAATTATATCTATCTTATTTACCTTTAATCGATTACCTTTAGCGCGCCCAATCGAAAGGCATACCTTGCGGCGAATCGACCGGCTACATGATGGAAAATCTAAGCAAAGATAAGTATTTTTTCCCAAATCCGCAATCCCTCTCGATCACCGCCTAAGCTATTTACCGTAGTTACGTACTGTCAATCGTGTTTTTAGGTTTTTTAGTGAAAAACATAAGGTTTTTGGCACAATTATTGCTTCCTTTGTATAATATTTGATGTAACACACCCCTACACTTATCGCAAAAGTTTTTACACCTTAATATGAATACAGTTTTTTCACAAGAGCTAAAAGACGTGCTAACTGCCAGTGCTTCGGTGGCCGCCGGGCACAATTCGCCCGTGATTCGCCCCGAGCACATGCTTCTGGCGCTTCTCGGCGCGCCGTCTCAGCGCGCCATGCGGCTCATTGACCGCAATTCGCGCGGCAGTTCTGCTTACGCACTCAAAGAAGAGCTTGACCGTATGCTTTTTGAGATGGGTATTGACCATACTGCGGCTGTCACAGAAGTGTCAGTCAGCGACATGGCCAACCGCCTCATGAAACTGTGCGTTCTCGAGGCCCGTATGCTTCGCAGCTCCACCGTGGAGATTGAGCATCTATTGCTTGCCATTTTCCACAATCCCGAAATAAAGAATGCCGGATTCATGGAACCGTTCACAAAAGCCGGTATCGACTATTCAACTCTCTATCAATCTCTGGCTGAAAGCGCCGGAATGCCGACGGCCGGCTCCGAGTTTACCGACGATGACGAAGAGGGCGAAGAAGACGACGCTCCGTTTGAAAGTTCTGATAGCGACAGCACTTCGTCGCAACAGACCTCTTCCACCGGTCAGCGCACAGCCTCAGCCCAGCGCCGCGGTGGCGACACCCCTACTCTCGATAAATACGGCATAGATATGACACGTGCAGCCGAGGAGGGTCGTCTGGATCCCGTCGTCGGACGTGAGGTTGAGATTGAACGTGTAGCCCAGATTCTCAGCCGTCGCAAGAAGAACAATCCAGTTCTTATCGGTGAACCCGGTGTCGGTAAGTCTGCTATAGTTGAAGGTCTCGCACTTCGTATCGTTCAACGTAAGGTTAGCCGTGTGCTGTTCGACAAGCGCGTTGTGTCACTTGACATGGCTTCTATCGTAGCCGGGACCAAGTATCGCGGACAGTTTGAGGAGCGAGTGAAAGCTATCCTCAATGAGCTGTCGAAGAACAAGGATGTAATTCTTTTCATCGACGAGATTCACACCATAGTCGGCGCAGGTAATGCCGCCGGTACTATGGATGCGGCCAACATGCTCAAACCGGCCCTCGCACGAGGCGAAATCCAGTGCATCGGTGCAACCACACTCGACGAATACCGCAAGAACATCGAGAAAGACGGCGCACTCGAACGCCGCTTCCAGAAAGTGATGGTCGAGCCTACTTCTGAGGAAGAAACGCTTCAGATTCTCAATAATATTAAAGAGAAATACGAGGCTCATCACAATGTGGTTTACACGCCCGAGGCTTTACGCGCATGCGTCACTCTGACGCGTCGCTACATGAGCGACCGCAATTTCCCCGACAAGGCTATTGACGCTCTCGACGAAGCCGGCTCACGCGTGCATATCACCAACATAGAAGTTCCACGCGAAATCGAGCAGCTCGAAGAGCAAATTGCAGATATGGCTGCCCGCAAAAGCGAAGCCGCTCATGCACAGGAATTTGAAAAGGCCGTCCGTTACCGCGACACCGAACTCGAACTCCGCAAGCAGCTCGAAGCGCAGAAGCAGCAATGGGAAGAGCATCTTGCATCACATCGTGAGATTGTCGACGACGAAAAGGTTGCTGAAGTTGTGGCTATGATGACCGGCGTGCCGGTGCAGCGTATTGCCCAGGCCGAAGGACGCCGCCTGCGCGAAATGTCCCCACGCCTGAAGAGTGAGATTATCGGTCAGGATGGCGCAATCGACAAAGTGGTTAAGGCCATTCAGCGTAACCGTATCGGACTCAAGGATCCGGCCAAACCAATCGGCGTTTTTATGTTCCTCGGCCCGACCGGTGTCGGCAAAACCCATCTGGCAAAGAAGCTTGCCGAGTATCTCTTTGATTCGGCTGACACCCTGATTCGCATGGATATGAGCGAATACATGGAGAAGTTTACCGTGAGCCGCCTCGTCGGAGCGCCTCCCGGCTATGTGGGCTACGAAGAGGGTGGTCAGCTAACTGAGAAGGTGCGTCGTCGCCCCTATTCCGTTGTGCTGCTTGACGAAATTGAGAAAGCACACCCCGATGTGTTCAATCTTCTCCTGCAGGTGATGGACGAAGGTCGTCTCACTGATAGCCTCGGTCGACGCATCGACTTCAAGAACACCATAATTATTATGACCTCGAATATCGGTACGCGTCAGCTAAAGGACTTCGGCTCGTCAGGTGTGGGCTTCTCAACTCCCACCACCAATGAAGCGGCCAATGCCCAGGGCGTAATACGTAAGGCTCTCCAGAAAGCGTTCTCACCGGAGTTCCTTAACCGTGTCGACGATGTGATAATGTTTGATCAGCTATCAAAAGATGCCATTTTCAGCATTATCGACATCGAGCTCGCAGGCTTCCGTAAACGTCTTGAAGGTCTCGGATACTCGCTGGATATCACTACTGAAGCTAAGAATTTCATTGCCGAAAAGGGATACGATGCTCAGTATGGAGCCCGTCCGCTCAAGCGAGCTATTCAGAAATATATAGAGGATGATTTGGCTGACTTGATTATGGACGCCAAAATCTCTGAAGGCGATTCCGTTCGTGTGTCGTTTGACCCGGTTGAAAAGAAGCTTGTGACCGAGATTGTCCCGCGCTCCAAGGAAAATGATAATGACGGTAGTCAAGCCCCATCTACTACTGACAACTGACAAATCGGCAGTATAATTTAACAAACTTTATCATAAATGCCACGACTTTGGCCGTGGCATTTTTTTTGCACCGGTGTTATATGAACAGTGAAGTAACTCACTTTTATCATTCAAAATCTAAAACTCATAACACTATAATACGTATGTCAACAATTCAGAAAGGCAAAATCGGTGTAACTACCGACAACATTTTTCCCGTAATCAAAAAATTCCTTTATTCCGACCACGAAATATTCCTGCGTGAGCTCGTTAGCAATGCTATCGATGCCACTCAAAAGCTCAAAACCCTTTCTTCATTCGGCGAATATAAGGGTGAACTTGGCGATATGAACGTTCGTGTGACCATCGACAAAGAGGCAGGAACACTTACGGTCAGCGACCACGGCATAGGCATGACGGCCGATGACATCGACCGCTATATCAATCAGATTGCATTTTCAGGCGCAGAAGAGTTCCTTGAAAAGTATAAGGACAATGCAGCTTCCATCATCGGCCATTTTGGCCTTGGCTTCTATTCCGCCTTCATGGTTTCGACCAAGGTTGAAATACGTTCGCTCAGCTATAAGGAAGGCGCTGAGGCCGTTCGTTGGGAGTGCGACGGTAATCCTGAATTCATCATGGAGCCCTGCGACAAGACCGACCGCGGTACCGACATAATCCTCCATATCGACCCCGAAAATGCTAAGTTCCTTGAGCAGGGTGAAATCGATGCGCTTTTGAAGAAATATTGCCGCTTCCTCCCCGTTCCGGTAATTTCCGGCTTTGAGAAGGAATGGAAAGACGGCAAGATGGTCGACACTGACCGCCCGAACGTTGTCAACAACACAGAACCGGCATGGACTAAAAAACCTGCTGACCTGACCGACAAAGATTATCTCGGATTCTACCACGAATTATATCCGGGTCAGGACGATCCTCTTTTCTGGATTCACCTCAACGTCGACTATCCCTTCACTCTTACCGGTATTCTTTTCTTCCCGAAAATCAAGAACAACTTTGAGATTACCAAAAACCGTATTCAGCTCTATTGCAATCAGGTGTTTGTGACGGATTCCGTAGAGGGAGTCGTTCCTGAATTCATGATGCTCCTTCAGGGTGTTATTGACTCCCCTGATATTCCCCTCA
>CAYUYQ010000012.1:0-25546 GCA_964449335.1 uncultured Bacteroides sp.
TTATATGACAACAAAAAAGAGACAACCTTGCGATTGTCTCTTTCTGTGACCCCGGAGAGGCTCGAACTCTCGACCCAATGATTAAGAGTCATTTGCTCTACCAACTGAGCTACGGAGTCAGGGTTAGGCGTAAGCGATTTGCTTTTGCGATGCAAAGGTAATGCTAATTTTTGGAACTGCAAGCAATTTTTCTGAAAAAATATGACGCTTGAGTTTTTGGGCGGTAAATGAGCGTGAATTAGGGCGTGAAAAACCGATATGTCGCGCCGGACTGATGGCTTTTTTCGGAGTGGCCGGGGTTATTGTCGGCGGCGTTCAAGAAATATTTCGGTTGGGAAGTGGTCGGAATATCCGTCGTGCCATTGGCCGGAGCGGTAGGTGCGTCGCGGAGAGCGCCCGTCGCCATCGCGAAGAAATTCGAAGTTGTTGATGCGGGCGCGGCGGAAGTGCAGCCCGTCGGAGTATGCTCTCAGCAGTGTGCCGCCAACTATTATCTGGTCGAACAGATTCCAGTTGCCGCGATATGTGAGCGTGCCGATGCCTGAGTCGAGTATTTTCCACCACGGATTGTAGAATCCATGGCGTTCGGCGTCGGCCGCGCGTTTGACCGCACCGAGCGTTACGGCGCACGATGTGTCGTGCGGGTCATCGTTGAGGTCGCCCATTATAATGATGGCTTGTGTGGGGCGAAGCGTCCAGAGCGAATCGGCTATGTGGCGACTCAGCGCGGCGGCAGCGATGCGTCGCGGAGCGCTCTGTTGTTGGCCGCCGAGGCGCGACGGCCAGTGATTGACGATGATGCTTACGGTGTCTGTGGCACCCAGCACTCCGGTGACGCACAGTTGGTCGCGCGTGCGCAGCGCCGGAATCGAGTCAATGCGCAGCCGGTGCGTCGTCACGTCAATGGGTGAGAAAAGCGTGGGGTTGTAGAGCAACGCGACGTCGATACCGCGGACGTCGGGCGAGTCGTGATGAATGATGGCCAGATTGTGACCGGCGATTTCAGGCGCGAGCACGAGGTCTTCGAGCACGGCCCGGTTTTCGGCTTCGGCCACGCCAATCACTGCCGGGCCGTCGGGCGTGCGCGCCGTAGTCATTGCGGCGAGGGCTGTGGCCAGTCGCGAGATTTTAGAACGGTATTTAACCGTGTCCCATTTCCGAGGACCGTCGGGGGTAAACTCGCGGTCGTAGTTGCCGTTGGTGTTTATGGTGTCAAACAGATTTTCAAGATTGTAAAACGCAATGCCGAAGGTTTCGGGCGGTGGGGCCGTGCGCGCTTGCGGCTTGACACGCGCTGCTGCAGTAGTGGCGGCAAGAAGAACGATGATGAGTGTCAGCAATCGGTTCATGGGAAAATACTGATGGATTTCGGATGTAAAGTTAGTCAAATATTCTTATCTTTGACCATCATACCTTAAAGCTAAGTGATGGAAGCGATAAAAATTACCATAATTCGCGTTGCCGTTTTTGCGATTTGCCTCGCTGTAGGTGCGTGTGGTCATTCGGTGGAGCCGCCCGAGCTTCACGGCAACGACGCGACGAACGTTAATCTCATGACCGTCGGTGCTTTCAAGCAGACGTTCTGGCAAGAAGAAGCGGCAGATTACAGTGTGGCAGTCGTTTCGACCGACGGTCGGACGCTTCGGGTCACCGCGACGGTGCTCGCCAATGGTGCCGGCGCCAATCCTCGCGGACGCCTGATTGTGGGCGACGCTACGGGTGCGCTGGCAATCGATGTAGCCACGGCCGCCGATGCACTGGCCTACGACGTCGGGCAGAACGTGCAGCTTGCCGTCGAGGGATTGTATGCCGGCCGGCGCGGGTCGATGTTCGTTCTCGGCGATGGCTCGGCGCTTTCGTCATTGAGCGGTAAGCGTCTTGGTGAAATAATAAGCAAGGTTGACGAAGCCGATGCTGCTCATGCCGAGCCTGTCGGCATGCCCCTTGCCAGACTTGACGAGGACGATGCGCTACTGCGTTGGCAGTGCCGTCTGGTCAGGCTTGATTATGTCTGTTTCGATGCCGTCGGCGACGACGGACGTTATCCGCTTCGCGAGGCTAATGGTGCCGTGATTCCGCTCGTCGCGGGGGCGGAACCGGATTTCGGTTGGAATGGTCTGACCTATGGCGTGGGGTCGGTTACCGGCATTATTTCCACTGTGGCCACGCCCGACGGTCCGGAGTGGATTATCATGCCCCGTAGCGGTGACGACATATCCGGTTTCACCGCGCAGCCTGATGATAGCGGCGATAACGATGATTCCGGCGATGGTGGCGATGACTCCGGCGACGATGATGATAGCGACCCCAATGCAGCCGACCTGTCAACGCTCAACAATGGAAAAAACGCCACCGGTTATTCCGGCACCTATGAAAGTCGCCGAGGCTGGATTGCCAAAAACTGTGCTATTGCCAGTGGTGGCGAAGCCGACAACCCGGAGGAAAACGTATTCAGCTTCATGGGCGACGCTTCGGTGCGCGGCCCGATACTCAACGGGCGCATCGGAGGGCTCGGCTCGCTCGTGTCGCCGGTCATTTCCGGTGGCATTTCGCGAATAGAATTCTGTTATGGTTTCCCGTTTGAAGAACGCAAGACCAAATTCACCGTCAATCTTCGGCGCGACGGGGCAGTGGTGCTTTCAACGTCAGTAATAGTTGAAAACATAGAAAAGCGGCACGTCTACTCCTTTGCATGGGATGTCGAGTCCGCCGGCGACGTCGTGATTGAAATCCTCAACGACGGCTATTCCGCATCGTCGGGCGACAAAGACCGTCTTGCTGTGTGGGATGTGCGCTGGGTGCCGTCCGGTCATTAGCGAAAACCGTAACTTCAGCTGAGCTTTTCAATGCCCTCGGGAGTGCGGACGGTGCGGTTGAGCCGCGTAGCGCGACGAATTTCCTGATTGCGGGCAATGGCTTCGGCGTTTTTATACGGGCGCCCGTGGTCGAGATGGACAACAATCAGCGAATAGCGCATCTGGCGGGGACGGATACCCATATTCACAAGTCGTTCGCCAAACTCCCTGTCCTCTCCGCCATATTGCATCAGTTCGTTGAATCCATTGATGGCCAGCATATCGGCGCGCCAGCCCGAAGAGTTGCATCCGTTCCACGATGCGCGAGCGGGAGTTACGGCGTTCATGAGCCGTGCAAACCATTGCCGATTCAGCAACTTCGTGCATTTAAATGTCAGTTTCAACCCCTGAGAGCGTAGCCATTCCAGCGAAAAAGCCCGGCCCGAAGCAATATCGTCGGGAGTCAATGCGCGGCTTATATCCATCGGCAGCTTGAAGTATCCGCCCGAAAGGAAATACCCCGGAGCAGCTGAGGCAAGATGCGACGCCACGAAGTCGGAGCGCGGCACGCAGTCCTGGTCGGTGAATATCAGATAATCTGCCGTAGCTTCCGACAGCGCCCGGTTGAGTATGCGCGTCTTCTGGAATCCTTCGTCGGGCTGCCACACATGGCGTAGGGGTAATTCGGTGGAATAACGCTCAATCAGAGCGCGAGTTTCGGGCCCCGAACCATCGTCGGCTATTATTATCTCGTCGGCCTGTCGCGTCTGATGCTTATAGCCTATGAGTGTCTTTTCGAGCCACTGCGGGTTGTTGTAGGTCGAGATGATTACTCCGATTGTTGCGGGACTGTCGGGCATGGTGCGCTATAAAATTAATTGTTGAGCTTACCCGCAAAGTTATCTTATTTGGCCGTTATGACAAAAATATTCGTTAAATTTACGGACTGCGATGCCTGGCGGGTGTTATAATGTCCGACGGGCTTTGCCTGACATTAACACTAAATAATTCTCTCAATATGGAAGAAAAAAGACCAAGACTGGTGGTGCTCACCGGTGCCGGGATGAGCGCCGAGAGCGGTATATCGACGTTTCGCGACAGCGGCGGCATGTGGGACCGATATCCTGTGATGGACGTTGCCAGCGCCGAAGGATTTGCGCGTAATCCGGCGCTCGTGCATGAGTTTTACAACCAGCGCCGTCGCGAACTCATTAAGTGTCAGCCCAACGCCGGCCATAGCGGGCTCGCCGAACTCGAGCAGTGGTACGACACGTGGATTATCACTCAGAATGTCGACAATCTCCATGAGCGCGCCGGTAGCACTCAGGTGCTCCATCTCCACGGCGAGCTCATGAAAGTGCGTTCGCTCCGTCACCCCGAGCGCGTCTACACACTAACTGAAGAAAACCTTGAGACTACGCCCGAAAGCCGCGATGCTTACGGCGACCCCGTCCGTCCCCACATCGTGTTTTTTCAGGAGGCTGTCCCCAATATCGAGCCTGCCATCGCGCTTGTCGAGTCGGCCGATGTGCTTGTGATTATCGGCACATCCATGGCTGTCTATCCGGCTGCCGGCCTGGTCCATTATGTGCGTCGCGGCATACCGGTCTACTATATCGACCCCAATCCGGCTCCGGTGCCCGACGGCATCACCGTGCTGCGCATGACAGCCACAAAAGGCGTTGAGGAGCTGACTCGTATCCTGCGTCCGTAGTCGGCTGCTGTCCGCCGGTCCGCTATCGCAACCCCTACGGCCCGTTTACATTTGCAAATGATGTAAGCGGGCCGTTTATCGTGTGGTAATTAGCGGTAAATTAACCGTATACGCGGATGTTAAAAAAATTACGTCTTAATAGTTGTAAAAAATATTGTTTCGATATGTAAACTTCGCCCTATTTTGAGTAACTTTGAGGCCTAAAATACACCCATCAGCATAAAATGACATCGTCAGAACCAGTCTACCACATCCCCGCGCTGCTGCCTCAGGTCATAGAGAGTCTTGACATCAAGCCTCATGGAATCTATGTCGACGCCACGTTTGGCGGCGGCGGTCATTCGCGTGCCATCATGGAGCAGCTCCAGATGCCGGGTCATCTCTATTCGTTCGATCAGGATGATGAAGCCGTGGCCCGTGCGTTTGCCGATGATCGTTTCACGATGGTCTATGGCAATTTCCGTTTCATCCGGAATTTCCTGCGCTACTACGGTGTGGAATCTGTCGATGGTATTCTTGCTGATCTCGGTGTGAGCTTTCATCATTTCGACGATGCCGAACGCGGCTTCTCATTCCGCTTCGACTCGCCGCTCGACATGCGCATGAACCGCCGCTCGACTCTCAGCGCTGCCGATTTTCTGGCCTCGGCGTCTCAGGAGCGCATAGCCACCGTGCTCAGTCTATACGGCGAGTTGCGTCAGGCGCGCCGGATGGCAGCGGCCATAGTGAAGGAGCGCGAGGCCGGCCGGCCGGTCGACACCGTAGGCCGCCTGTCGGAAATCGTGGCCCCGATGATTTCGCCCAAACATGAAAAAAAGGAAATGGCCATGCTCTTCCAGGCGCTTCGCATCGAGGTCAATGGCGAGATGCAGGCTCTTGAGCAGTTTCTCGCCGGTTGCCTGAAAGTGCTTCGCCCCGGCGGTCGTCTGGCCATCATCACCTATCACTCGCTTGAGGACCGCATGGTCAAAAATTTCATGCGCACCGGCAATGTCGAGGGGCGCGAAGACCGCGACTTCTTCGGCGCCGTCAGCCGTCCGCTCCGCCCGCTTGGGTCAAAACCCATCGTGCCCGACGCCGATGAAATCGAACGCAATCCCCGCTCGCGGAGTGCTAAGCTCCGCGTTGCAGAGCGGTTGCCCGATAAAACCGAATAATAAAACTGACCTGATTTCAAACCGAAACAATCCGAATGGCAAAACAGGACTCCACACGACGCCCGACGCTGGGATTTGTTGGCCGCATACTCCGCGGTCAGCTAATCACGAGCGACTTCTTCGTCAACAATGCCGTGGCGTTGGCTTTCGGTGTACTCGTCCTTTTAGGCTATATATCGTCGAAATATGAAATGCAGACGCGTATGGAGACCCTACGCAAGTACAACAACGAGCTGGAGACCGTGCGTGCCGAGCGTGTGCGTGCGCGCAGCCTCTACATGGGTCGCATCCGCGAAAGCTCCATGCAGCAGCTCGTCGACTCGCTCCATCTACGGCTCCATGTCCAGGACCGTCCGCCCTACGAATTAAAAATAGACTGATTATTTATAAGACAAACTAATTCACAACCGATAACAATCAACCAATATGGCCCGCGGAAACAGAAGCAGAATTATCTGGCGCTACATATTTGTGGTGGGAGTGACCATGATATTTGTCGGACGTATAGTCTACAAACTCTGGGACACGACCGTCGTATCGGCCGATGAATGGAACTCCCTCGCTCTTAAAGAGCTGTCGAAAGTCGACACGATAGCCCCGCAGCGCGGCAACATCCTGTCGTGCGACGGTTCCGTGCTGGCAACCAATGTCAGGGAATACACCGTCAGGATAGACTTCCGCAGCGAGCGATTCCGCACCGACTCGTTTGCTGCCAAGCTCGACGTCATTTCGCAGCGTATGGCCGATGAGTTCGGCCGCCGCGATGCCGCCGGTTGGAAAGAATACCTGTCGAAGCCCCTTTCGCTCGACAAGGCGAAGCGCCCGCGCGCTTTCGTGCTGATAGACCGGGTGAGCTATGCCGACTATCTCAAAATCCGCACGTTTCCCTTCTTCAACTCCCGTAACCGCAACTATTGCGGTATAACCTACGACTCACGGCTGGCGCGCGTGCGCCCCTACGGAGCCATGGCCCGACGAAGCATCGGTGGCGTTGGCGCTACGGCCGAGTGCAAGGAAGTCCACGGAATTTCCGGCCTTGAAAAAGCCCTTGATTCGCTCCTTTACGGCACGCCCGGTTTGGCAAAGAAAGTGTCGCTGACAAAAGAAATCGTCCCCTGGACCGACGTCCCCGCCACACCCGGCGCCAACATTATCACTACAATCGACATCAAGATGCAGGATATCGTCGAAAACGAGCTCAACAAAATGCTCGAATACTGCGATGCCGACTGGGGTGTGGCCGTGCTGATGGAAGTGGCCACCGGCGATATAAAGGCCATATCCAATCTCGAGAAGAACGTCAAGACCGGTAAAGGCTATATCGAGGCTATGAACCGCGCCGTGCAGGGCTATGAACCCGGCTCGGTCGTAAAACCGATATCGATGATGCTTGCTCTTGAAGACGGCGCCGTCAATAATATCAACGAGGTCATATCGACCGGACGCTCCTACGCATACGCCGGAGGTAAACCTATCACCGACGCTCACGGCGTGTCGGCCATGACCGTGCGCGAGGTCATCGAGATGTCGTCAAACATCGGCATGACCAAAATTATAGCCCGCAAATTTGAAGATCATCCCGGCCGCTTCTATTCGCGGCTTAAGAGCATCGGCTTTCTCGAACCGATGCACACCGGTATCGCCGGCGAGTGCATTCCACGTATCGACTCGCTCCCCGACAACCGTGGTGGTCGCATCGCCCTCTCGCGACAGTGCTATGGCTATGCCACCAAGATTCCCCCGCTTTATACGCTATCCATCTACAATGCCATTGCCAACGGTGGCCGCTACGTGCGTCCGCGCCTGGTGGCCGGCCTGCGCACGGCCGAGTCCGACACGCTCTTTCCCGTCACCTACATACGCGACCGTATCTGCTCCGAGGCCAACGCCGCCAAGATGCGCACGATGCTGCGCTCCGTCGTAGCCGGTGAGCATGGCACCGGGCGCCGTCTGCGCTCCGACAAGGTGGCGATTGCCGGAAAGACCGGCACTGCCTACGTCATCGAACAGGGCGGCTACAACCAATCGAAGAAACGCCTTGCCTTCTGCGGCTACTTCCCCGCCGAGGCTCCGCAATATTCCTGCATAGTGCTCGTGCGCAATCCCCGCCAGAACGCTCTGGGAGCGGCATCGACAAGCGGCGAAGTACTCAAGGGCATTGCCGAGAATCTCTATAGCCGAGGCATGCTCAACAACAGCTCCGACTATCTCGCCGACGCCAAAGGGGGCCGTTCGGTGCCGACAATCTATGCTTCGCTTGACCGCAATCGTGCCGGAAAGGTAAGTGAAGGTCTAGGAATCAGCGGAAAGATGGCCGTTCTTTCCAAGCCTAAAGCGACCAAGGAAGGCGGAGTGCCCGATGTCCATGGTCTCGGACTGCGCGACGCGCTGGCCCTGCTTGAGCAGTCGGGCTACAACGTGACGTTCCATGGCGCAGGCTATGTGGCCGGACAGCGTCCCGGCCCAGGCACGGCGCTGAAGCGAGGCGGTCATGTGGCGCTTGAACTCCGTGAATAGTCATCAATCGAAACATCAAGAAAGAAAAATAATCACCACCATATACACGATAAATCTTATGAAGTCACTGTCAGATTTGCTCTCGGCCATAATGCCGCAGGAAGTGATAGGAAGCGAAGAAAAGAAAATCACCTCGCTCGAGTGCGACTCCCGTAAAATCAAGCGGGGCTCGCTTTTTGTGGCTGTGCGCGGCTACAACGTCGACGGCCACAAGTTTATCCCTCTGGTCACTCTTGCCGGAGCTGCTGCCATAGTCTGCGAGGAACTCCCCGAGCGTCTGGAGTCGACAGTGACATATATAAAGGTGCCTGATTCGGCAGTGGCTCTGGGTCTGCTCGCTTCGCAATGGTGGGGCAATCCGTCGCGCAAGCTCGCTCTCGTCGGTGTGACCGGTACTAACGGCAAGACCACCACAGCCACACTCATCTACGAGATGGCCCGCATGATGGGGTTGAAAGCCGGTCTGCTTTCTACCGTCTGCAACTATATCGACGACGAAGCGGTGCCTACAACCCAGACCACTCCCGACCCACTGACACTCAACGAGCTTCTGCACCGTATGGTGGTTGCCGGCTGCACTGTGGCCTCGATGGAGGTCAGCTCCCACGCCGCTCATCAGCACCGTATAGCCGGTCTGCATTTCGCCGGAGGTGTATTCACGAATCTTACCCGCGACCATCTTGACTATCACAAGACCGTCGACGCTTATCTTGCGGCCAAAAAGTCATTCTTCGACCGTCTGCCGCGCACGGCGTTTGCCCTTACCAACCTCGACGACCGCAACGGCGAGGTGATGCTGCAGAACACCGATGCCAAGCGCTATACCTACTCGCTGCGCACGGTGGCCGACTTCACCGGCCGCGTAATCGAAAGCCGGCTCGACGGCACGCTCATGTCGTTCAACGGTCACGAGGTCGAGGTGCTCTTCACCGGCCGTTTCAACGCTTATAACCTGACGGCTGTTTACGGAGCCTGCTGTCTGCTGGGCTGGGACCGCGAGACGGTACTCGTCAACATGAGCCGCCTCGTGCCTGTGGCCGGTCGCTTCCAGACCATCCACGGCCCCAACGGCGTCACGGCAATCGTGGACTACGCCCACACGCCCGACGCTCTCGTAAACGTGCTCGGAGCAATACGCGACGTCGTCGGACAGCAGGGAACGGTTATCACCGTTGTCGGTGCCGGAGGCAACCGCGACCGCGGCAAGCGTCCGCTGATGGCAGCCGAGGCTGCCGCCCGCAGCGAGCGCCTCGTCCTGACGTCCGATAATCCGCGCGATGAGGACCCCGCTGAAATCATAGCCGAAATGGAGACGGGCCTGACCGACGAGACGCGTAAAAAGACCCTGAGCATCACCGACCGCCGCGAGGCCATCCGAACGGCCATAGCCCTGGCTAAAAAAGGCGACGTAGTGCTCATAGCCGGTAAAGGCCATGAGACCTATCAGGAAGTGAAAGGCGTCAAGCATCATTTCGACGACCGCGAGGTTGTGCGTGAAGTCTTCGCCAATCTCTGACAAACCGATGTGCTGATTCTACAAAAGCCGCTTCAAACCACCGTAACCGCAAATAAACGCAAAGCAAAATGCTATACTATCTGTTCAGTTATCTCGAAACTTTAGGAGTGCCCGGCGCACGCCTCATGGACTACATCACTTTCCGCTCCGGCGTGGCGCTGGTGCTGTCGCTGCTTATAGCCATGATTGTGGGCCGAAGGATAATCGACCGTTTGCAGCTGATGCAGGTGGGTGAAATAATCCGCGATCTTGGCCTCGAAGGACAGATGTCGAAAAAAGGCACTCCCACTATGGGCGGAATCATAATTATCCTTGCCATACTCGTACCGTGTCTGCTCGTGGGCAACCTCGGCAATGTCTATATGGCTCTTATGATAGTAGCAACTATCTGGCTGGGCACCCTCGGATTTCTCGACGACTGGCTGAAAATCCGTCGCCACAACAAAGACGGCATGAAAGGCAGCTTCAAAATCATAGGACAGGTAGGGCTGGGACTGATTGTAGGGCTGACGATGTATGCAAGCCCCGATATCGTGATGCGCGAGAATGTAGAGACGGTCGTGCCCGGCGCCGAGGAGACAGTGATTGTCTATCAGGGCGAGGATATCAAGTCGCCTCAGACTACCATCCCCTTCGTTAAAAACAACAACTTCGATTATACCTATCTGACCGAGTGGATGGGCGATTACGCTACGGCCGGCGGTTGGATTGTATTTGTGCTCGTCACTATTCTGGTCATAGCCGCCACCTCCAACGGCGCCAACCTGACCGACGGACTCGACGGACTGTGCACGGGCACATCGGCCATCATCGGCTGCGCGCTTGCCGCAATGGCCTATCTCGGTGGCAACATAATCTACTCCTCCTATCTCAACATCATGTATATCCCCGGAAGTTCGGAACTGGTGGTCTATATGTCGGCATTTATCGGTGCGCTGGTCGGATTTCTCTGGTATAATGCCTATCCCGCCCAGGTGTTTATGGGCGATACGGGCAGCCTGACCCTCGGCGGAATCATTGCCGTCTTTGCAATTCTCATCCGTAAAGAGCTGCTCATTCCGCTCCTCTGCGCCATATTCTTCTTCGAGGATCTTTCGGTGATGATACAGGTGGCTTACTTCAAATACACCAAGCGGCGCACCGGCACAGGACGGCGCATCTTCAAGATGACCCCTCTCCACCATCACTTCCAGAAGCAGGGTCACGCCGGTATCGATGCCGTGGTGCAGGCTCCGATTCAGGCCATTCCCGAACCCAAAATCGTCACGCGCTTCTGGATTATCGGCCTGATTTTGGCGGTAATAACTTTCGTGACCTTGAAAATCAGATAAAAAGATAGAATCGTAACAACATAAATCAAAATAAGTGATGAACGACAGAAAAAAACTCGTTGTGCTCGGTGGCGGCGAAAGCGGCGTGGGTGCAGCCATCCTCGGAAAAGACAAGGGGATGGACGTGTTTTTGTCGGACTCCGGCAAGATTCCGACCCGATATGCCGACGTGCTCCGCGCCGAAGGCATAGAGTTTGAGGAAGGAGGCCATACTGAGGCCCGCATTTTCGAGGCCGATGAAGTGGTGAAAAGTCCCGGTATACCTCCTACGGCTCCGATTGTGAAGGCTTTGGTCGAAAAGGGTATCCCCGTGATATCGGAAATAGAGCTTGCCGGACGCTATACCAACGCCAAGATGGTGTGTATAACCGGTTCAAACGGTAAGACCACCACCACCATGCTCACCTACCATATACTGAAAGATGCCGGACTCAACGTCGGGCTGGCCGGCAACGTAGGAAATTCGCTGGCATGGCAGGTGGCGCGTGACAATCACGATGTCTACGTAATCGAACTGTCGAGTTTCCAGCTCGAAAATATGTATGACTTCAAGGCCAACGTTGCCGTGCTGCTCAACATCACCCCCGATCATCTCGACCGCTACGACTATAAGATGCAGAACTATATCAATGCCAAGTTCCGCATCCTGCGCAACCTTACACCCGAAGACGCTTTCATCTTCTGGCAGGACGACCCGGTGATACAGGCCCAGCTGCGCCAGGTGGCTACGGAAGCACGGCTTTTCCCCTTTGCCGAGCGTGTGGAAGAAGGGTCGAAAGCCTACGTCGACGACGATGGCGACCTGGTGCTCTACGGCGAGGAATCGGCTGTCAAGATGCCTCGTGCCGACTTGAGTCTCAACGGCCTGCATAATCTCTATAACTCGATGGCCGCCGGTCTGTCGGCGTGTCTGCTCGATATAAAGAAAGATGACATCCGCCGCGCTCTGAGCAACTTCGAAGGCGTGGAGCATCGTCTGGAGTATGTGGCCGACGTCGACGGCGTGCGCTACATCAATGACTCGAAGGCCACCAACGTCAACTCGTGCTGGTACGCCCTCGAAAGCATGCCCGCTACGCGTGAGCCTTCCGTGGTGCTGATTCTCGGTGGCAAGGACAAGGGCAACGACTACACCGAAATCGAGCCGCTCGTGCGCGAGAAAGTGAAAGCTATAGTGTGTATGGGCAAGGACAACACCAAGCTTCTCGACTTCTTTACGGGCAAGGTGCGTGTGATTGCCGACACTCATTCGCTCGACGAAGCAATCGACGCATGCCGCTCGATAGCTGTCGAAGGCGACACCGTGCTGCTTTCGCCCTGCTGCGCGAGTTTCGACCTCTTTACAAGCTACGAAAATCGTGGCGAGCTCTTCAAACAGGCCGTCAGACGTCTGGCCGAGAAGTAATCGCTTCTGCCAATCAATCAATAATATATCTCTCTGTAAACAGAAATGGAACTTCAACCCGCAACCCCGGCTTCAACGTCGCTCCCCGGAGGCTCAACAGCCGACCCTGCAGCCGTGCAGGGCGCCGAGATACCCGGCACTGCCCGCCGCATCCGGAGCTATCTTTTCGGTTCGACCGACAAGCATATATGGGGTATATATCTACTGCTCTGCCTGATTTCAATCGTGGAGCTTTACAGCGCATCGTCGCGCGAGGTAAGCGGTACGGGCATCGGTCTCTACATGCCCATCATGCGCCATGTGGCCATGCTTGCCGTGAGCTTCGTGCTGGTCGTGGCGATGTCGCGCATGCACTATAGTCGCTTCGTCACGCTCGTGCCGCTTTTCGTCGTGTTCAGTATCATGCTGTGGCTCGCGTCGTGGGTGGTCGGAGAGGATTTCAACGGCGCCCGCCGTGCCATCCGTATCCTCGGCATCACGCTTCAGCCGTCGGAGTTCATGAAACTCTCGGCTGCACTCACCATCGGCTATCTCGCCGCGCTTTTCCAGGAAAAGAAAGGCATGAAGAAAAACGGTGTGTGGATTGCTGCCGGAGCAGTGGTGTTTTTTGCCGCAACGCTTATATTCAGCGGTCTGACCAATACGGTTTTGCTGTTGTGCATAAGTTTCGCCATGCTTGTGATTTCAGGTATGAAACTGCGGGATTTGTGTAGGATTTTCGGAGTCTATATAGCCGGTCTGGTTCTTCTGATAGGAGTGTTCTACATTGATTATAAGATTCATGCTGTTCCTTCGGGCAGCGAAACCGATATGTCGGAAATGTCGGTGTCGAAACTCACCCGCTGGGAGACGTGGGTGAGCCGACTCAACGAGTTCGGCAACGACTCGGTACCTAAGTATCAGCAGAAAATGACGGCCGATAACCGCCAGGCCATGATAGGCTTCATTGCTCAGGCTCATGGCGGAGTAAAAGGCGTGATGCCCGGCAACTCGCGCGAGACGGCGCGCCTGCCGCTGGCTTTTACCGACTATATCTATGCAATCATAGTCGAGGAACTTGGACTGGTGGGCGGATTGTTCGTGCTGCTGCTCTACCTGTGGCTGCTGGCGCGCGCGGCTGTGCTCGCCAACCGTGTGTCGGTCAATTTCGCCGCCCAGCTTGTGCTGGCCGTGTCGCTCACCATCGTGTTTCAGGCGCTGTTTCATATCGGTATCGTCACCGGTGCCATGCCGGTGTCGGGTCAACCGTTGCCGCTCATATCCAAAGGCGGAACGTCGATTCTGATTACCTCGATAGCTTTCGGCATAATGCTTTCGGTGAGCCGCCACGCTACGCGCAAGGGCGCCCGCAAGAAGGAAATCGAGCAGGAAGAGTCAATGTTGCCCAAGGAGATGAGCGCGGCAAACCCCACACAGCTATAACCATATTCACAGTCACTTCAACATGGAACGAAAGAACAACAAACGCATACTCATAAGCGGCGGAGGCACGGGAGGCCACATATTCCCGGCTCTCGCCATAGCCAACGCCCTGCGACGTCGTGACCCCTCGGTCGAGATTCTTTTTGTCGGCGCGTGCGGACGCATGGAGATGGAGCGTGTGCCCGCGGCCGGCTATCGGATTGAAGGCTTGCCCGTGGCCGGGTTTGACCGCAAGCGCGTGTGGCGTAACTTCGGTGTGGTCGCCAAGCTGATGCGCAGCATGATGCGTGCGCGTAAGATTCTTTCGCGATTCAAACCCGATATAGCCGTCGGGGTGGGAGGCTACGCCAGCGGACCGATGCTGAAGGCCGCGCAGCGCCGCGGAATCCCAACCCTGCTGCAGGAGCAGAACTCCTATGCCGGAGTGACGAACAAACTGCTTGCCAAGAAAGCCGGAGCTATATGCGTGGCCTACGACGGCATGGAGCGCTTTTTCCCTGCCGAAGCCATTGTCAAGACGGGCAACCCGGTCAGAAAAGAGATAGCCGACAGCCGCTCGATTGATCCGGCGGAGGCCAAACGCCGTCTGGGGTTCGACCCGGAACGCCCGCTGGTGCTCGTTGTCGGTGGAAGTCTCGGCGCGCGCACCATCAACGACAGCATAGCTGCCGGACTCGACCGCCTGACAGCCGGAGGCGCGAATCAGGTGTTATGGCAGACAGGCAAACTATATAGCAGCGAGTGCGAGGAAGCAGCCCGCGGAAAAGAGGGCGTGATAGCCACGTCTTTCGTGGCCGATATGGCATCGGCCTACAGTGCTGCCGACCTCGTCATATCGCGTGCCGGAGCCGGAACGATCTCCGAGCTTCAGCTGACGGGCAAGGCTGCCATTCTGGTGCCGTCGCCCAACGTGGCCGAGGACCATCAGCGCAAAAACGCTATGGCGCTCGTGGAGTGCGGCGCAGCCGTGATGGTGCCCGACGACGAAGCGCGCACCCGGCTCGTCGACGAAGCACTCGCTCTCATGGCCGACCCCGCCAAGCGAGCTTCGCTTGCCGAAAACGCCGCTTCGATGGCGCTCCGCGACAGCGATGACCGTATTGTAGACCGTATTTTCCAACTTCTCGATACAAAAAAATGACTGCCGACAAAGCAAATATATATTTCGTAGGCGCCGGCGGCATAGGCATGGCCGCCCTCGAACGCTACTTCCTCAGCAAGGGAAAACGCGTGGGCGGCTACGACCGCACGGCCACCGAGCTGACCCGCGCGCTCGAAAGCGAGGGCGTGACGATGACATATAACGACTCAGCCGAAGCCATCCCCGCCGAATTCCGCGATCCGGCCGACACGCTGGTGGTCTACACTCCCGCCGTGCCCGACACGCATCCCGGGCTGCAGTGGTTCCGTGCCAATGGGTTTGAGGTCGTGAAGCGTGCCGCCGTCCTCGGACTGGTGACGCGTCATTCGCGTGGTCTATGCTTCGCGGGCACGCACGGCAAGACAACTACCTCGTCAATGGCTGCCCACGTGCTCCACGAGTCGCCGGCGGGCTGCAACGCCTTTCTCGGGGGAGTGCTCCGCAACTACGGAACGAACTTCCTGCTCGATGCCGATTCGGATTTCTCTGTCATCGAGGCCGACGAATACGACCGCTCGTTCCATCATCTGCGTCCCTACGTGGCGGTGATAACGGCTACAGACCCTGACCATCTCGACATCTACGGCACCGAGGAAGCCTATCTCGAAAGCTTCGCACGGTTCACGGAGCTGATACGCCCCGACGGCACACTGATAATCCACACCGGCCTGAAAATGCGTCCCCGCGTGGCCGACGGAGTGAAGACATACACTTATTCCCGCGACGAGGGTGACTTCCATGCCGTCAATATACGCCGTTCGGAGGGCGCAATAGTATTTGACCTGGCATTGCCCGACGGAAGTGTGGTGAAGGATATCGCCCCCGGAGTCCCGGTAGAGATAAACGTCGAAAACGCTATTGCCGCGCTCGCCGCAGTGTGGGCTGCCGGTCAGTTCGACGAGGATTCGGCGCGCCGCGCCATGGCTTCATTCCAAGGTCCGAAACGCCGGTTTGAGTTCCATCTCAAAGAGCCCGGACGGGCTATAATCGATGATTATGCCCATCACCCCGACGAACTGCGCCAGTCAATCCGTTCGGTCAAGGCACTCTATCCTGACCGGAAACTGACGGTGGCATATCAGCCTCATCTCTACAGCCGCACGCGCGACTTCGCCCGTCAGTTCGGCGAGGCTTTGTCGGAAGCCGACGAAGTAATATTGCTCGACATCTATCCGGCCCGCGAATTGCCGATGGAAGGCGTTAGCTCGAAACTCATATTCGATGCCATCAACGGTCCGGAAAAGACTATGATTACGAAGCAGGAGCTCGTGGCGACGCTTCGCGACCGCGATTTCGAAGTGCTCCTCACCGCCGGTGCCGGCGATATATGCGACTATCTCGAACAAATAACATCTGACGCCCGCCGATGAAAAAACGTTGGCTCTACATATTACTGACCGTAGTCGCTCTGGCCGTGATATCGGCCGGAACGGTCGTCACGTCGCAGATGGCTGACACGCGCCCCTGCCGCGATGTGACGATGACCGTGCGCGATTCGTCGTCGGTAAAGTTTGTCAACGAAGCCGAACTGTGGTACGAACTGGGCCGCTGGCCTGCCGAAATGAAGCGGAGCACTCTCGCAAGCATCGATATAGATAGTCTGGAGCGCTTCCTGCGCACAATCGATAAACTGGAGTGGGCCGAAGTCAACATCCGTCCCGACAGTACGATACATATCGAAGTCGGACCGATGCGCCCCGTGGCCCGAATATTCGATAAAAACGGGTCGTACTACATAAACCGCGACGGCAAGCGCATCAGCGCTCTCGCACGCTACTTTATGGACGTGCCCGTGATTCAGGGCGAGTTTACCGACTCATTTCCGGCTGTCGGTATTCTGCCACTGGTCGATTATATAGCCGCCGACAGCACTTGGAACAAGGTCATATCGATGATAAAAGTCGATTCGCCAACAAATGTGATTCTCGTCCCGGTGTTCCGCGGCCATGTGATTAACTTCGGCGAGCCGACGGGCTTTGCCGACAAATTCCGCCGCATCAAAGCAGCCTACGCCAAGATTATGCCGGCAATGGGCTGGGACTATTACGACACGCTGAGCGTGAAGTGGCATGGGCAGATTGTGGCTACACGCCGAAATAAGGAACTGCCCAAACCTACCTACGATGATGGCATCGACGAAGCCGACGTCGATATTTCGACAATGCTCTCGACCGACGGTGCCGTAGCCGGTCAGAGCCTGCCCGGCAAGAAAATCGAGGCCGAAACGCCTATGCCCGGCGAGACAACCGCCGCAGCCGCTCCGGCCAAACCTCCGTCGGTGACGGAGCCGGGAACCGCCAACCGACCCGCTGACAGTAGCGGCGCCAAACCTAAAAATCGATAATAAAAAACCATGAGTATGGAAGAAAAGAATATAGTAGCAATTGAAATCGGCAGCTCCAAAGTGAAAGGAGCTCTCGGACAAGTGAGCGATAAAGGAGTAATTACCGTGCAGGCCGTAGAGGAAGAGCCGTTTCTCGAATGGGTGCGCTATGGCGAGGTGAGCAACGTCGAGGAGGTTGCGGCCACTCTGCGCCGCATCATCGAGCGTCTTGAGATGCGTGTGGCTCCCGCTGTGATAGCCGAAGTTTATGTAGCTGTGGGCGCACGCTCGCTCTGCTCGACCACACGCAGCGTCGAGCGCCATCTGGTAGAGGAAATGGAGATTGGCGACGATATACTGCGCGACCTTCAGAATCAGGTGCGGATGGCCGCACCGGCCGACCGCGTGCTGCTTGCCGTTCTTCCACGCGAGTATGCCGTAGACAAGAAGCCCGTGACGCAGCCTAAAGGCACGCTTGGCAACAGTGTCAGCATGGACGCCGTGCTGCTGACGTGCCGCAAGCAGATTAAAAGCAAACTCGAGCGTCTGCTGACCGATAAGCTCGGTCTGAAAGTGGCCGGTTTCATCGTGCGTCAGACTGCGATAGCCGACGCCGTGCTCACTCACGAGGAGAAGCGCATAGGCTGTATGCTCGTCGATTTCGGCGCCGAGACCACGACGGTGAGCATCTACAAAAACGGATCTTTACAGTTTATGCAGACCCTTCCGATGGGCTCGCGCAACATTACCCGCGACCTTATGAGCCTCAACTATCTCGAGGAGCGCGCCGAGGACATCAAGCGCCATCAGGGCAATGCCTTCGGCACCACAATCGGCGCTATGGAAGAAGCTATTAACTACGACCAGGTCAATAAGTGTGTTTCGGCCCGCGCAGCCGAAATCATAGCCAATATAAAAGAGCAACTCAAGCAGTCGGGATTCACTGCCTCACAGCTTGCCCGCGGCATTGTGGTCGTGGGTCGTGGAGCTTACCTCTCCGGATTCAACGACCGTCTGGCTAAAGACACGGGCATGAATGTTCGCTCCGGTAGCGTTTCGACGGCTGAAGTCCGCATATCCGACGTGCGCATCTCGCCCGTCGACAGCGTAGATGTCCTTTCGATTATACGTGCCGCCGCCAAAGGCCACACCCACGAGTGTCTGGCAATGCCCCAGCCCGAGGTGCAGCCCGAGCCCGAAATCATGGAGGCGCCGGTTGTGGTCGAGGAGGTTGTCGAAAAGGTCGTGGAGCCGGATCCCGCTCCCGCTCCTGCGCCTACTCCGCGTCCACAGCGCCCATCGTTCTGGGACCGCTTGAAAAATATTACCGAAAGGATTGAGGGCGGTCTTGTAGAAGATGACGACGATGATGATCTCAGAGATGACCGCGATTAATCAGTAAATCACCATTTTATCCAAATAAAAGTCACTGAAACAACAAATTCAAAAACACGAGACAATGGAGGAAAATCTTAATATAGACAGCCTTTCGGAACAGTTTAACACCGATCCTCTGGCACACGACGACAACGAGATAATGGTGATAGGTGTCGGTGGTGGCGGCGGCAACGCAGTCAACCACATGTATCGTCAGGGCGTCGAAAAAGTGACGTTCGTGGCAATCAACACCGACCGTATAGCAATCGAAAAACTCGACTTCCCCAACCGTCTGATAATCGGCTCGGGCCGTGGCGCAGGAGCCAAGCCTGAAGTGGCTCGCGAGGCGGCCGAAAAAGACATCGAGCGTATCAAGGCGCTCTTTGGCGAGAAAACCAAGATGGTGTTCATTACTGCCGGTATGGGTGGCGGCACGGGAACTGGAGCCGCTCCGGTTGTGGCCCGCGTAGCCAAGGAACTCGGCCTGCTGACTATCGGCATCGTCACGATACCTTTTGTTTTCGAGGGCCGCAAAAAGATTCTTAAGGCTCTTGACGGAGCCGACGAGCTTGCCAAGCACGTCGACGCACTGCTTATCATCAACAACGAGCGTCTGGCCGAAATCTATGGCGACTTCACGTTCTTCAATGCGTTTGGCAAGGCCGACGACACGCTCTCGACCGCTGCCCGCTCAATCTCCGACATCATCAACGTTCCGGGATATATCAACCTCGACTTCAACGACGTAGATACCACGCTGCGCAACGGTGGCACGGCTATCATATCAAGCGGCTATGGCGAAGGCCCCAACCGTGTGACCAAAGCTATCCAGGTCGCTCTCAACTCACCGCTGCTCAAAAACCGCGACATCCTCGGCTCGAAACGCCTGCTTATCAATCTCTACGTAAGCGCATCAGACGACGATAAGACCATCGCTATGGGCGAGATGAGCGAGCTCAACTCGTTTGTGGAGAATATCGACCCTGAGGTAGATGTAATCTGGGGTGTGACGATTGATGATTCGCTTGAGGATCGCGTGAAAGTTATCGTGCTTGCCGCCGGCTTCGACGTCACTATCCGCGATGAGGAAGAAGAGGTGATTGGCCAGAGCAGCAGTGCTCCACGTCCTGCAGTGCGCGACCCCAAGGAGAGCAAGCAGAAGGTTATCGAGACAGAATATGGACAGAGCTTCAGCGCCAAATATGTGATTGTGGCGCCCGAAAACATGGACGACGATCGCTTCATCAGCGAGTTTGAGAGCACGCCCACTTATCAGCGCGACAAACGAATGATCGAAAAACTCAGCAAGCCCCACAGCAATGTGGCAGCCGCTGCCGTTGACGACCCTCTTGCCAACGCCCGTACGGCGGGCGCGCAGAAGGATAAGCCCAGCGGCCGCGACATCAGCTTCTGACGCCACCCTCACCATCAGGGAAATATGCAATGCGGTGTGCCAAAATTTGATGATTTTGGCACACCGCATTGGTTGTATGTTCGTAGTTTTTACTCGCGGAAAGGCTCAAACATAACCGTCGACAGATATTTTTCGGCGCGGTCGGGGAAGATGACAACCATGTTCCATGGCCGGCCGTCGATTTTACGGATGTTGCCGATGCTTTCGGCCACTTTTACGGCGGCAAGCAGGGCTGCCCCCGAACTCATGCCGGCGAAGATGCCTTCTTCGCGTATTATCCGGCGCGCCATCTCGATTGCCTCCTCGCTCGACACCATTTCCTGAATGTCGATTTTCGAGGGGTCGTAGATGGCGGGAACTATTGCTTCCTCCATGTTTTTCAGTCCCTGGATGTAATGGCCCTTTACGGGCTGGGCGCAGACAACCTTTATGTCGGGCTTTAAAGCGCGCATAAACTTGGAGATGCCCATGATGGTGCCCGATGTGCCGAGTGCACACACCAGAAAATCGACATCGCCGCCAGTCTGACTCCATAGCTCGAGGGCGGTGGTCTGATAGTGGGTCATATAGTTTGCGGCGTTGGCAAACTGGTCGGGCATGAAGTATTTGCCGGGATTCTCCTTAACGAGCTGCCGAGCCTTGCGTATAGCTCCGTCGGTGCCCTCGGAGGCGGGAGTGAGGGTAACTTTGGCTCCGTAGGAGCGAATGATGGTGCGACGTTCAACCGACACACCTTCCGACATCACTATCTCGACATCGAAACCGAGCACTACGCCGGCCATAGCCAGACCGATGCCCGTATTGCCCGACGTGGGTTCGATGATGGTCATGCCTTTGCGCAGACGGCCCGACGACATGGCATCCTGAATCATGTGCAGGGCTATGCGGTCTTTGATACTGCCTGAAGGATTGAAGCCTTCGAGCTTCGCCATGATGCGGACGTTGGGGTTGGGATTGAGACGGTTGATCTGGACGAGCGGGGTATGTCCGATGGTCTGAAGGATATTCTGAACGCTGTGCATAACTTTCTGTTTTTATTCAATTAAACGTTCCGGGAGCCGAGTGTGTTCGGTCGGGTCGACGGGAAGTGCGAACAGACAAAGATATAAAAAATAATCCCGGCAATCCGAGTGAGTGGGATAGCCGGGATCTATTTTCGTAGTGCTGCGCAGGCACTTCTGCTTATTTATTCGGAGTAGATTGGAATTTTGCGGTGGAAACTGCGCTCAAGCGAAATCAAGGTCTCGGTTCCCATCACTCCGGGAATCGACTGTATTTTTTTGTTGAGGAGTTCCATCAGATGCTCGTTGTCGCGGGCGTAGAGCTTTATCAGAAGAGTGTAAGGGCCGGTGGTGAAATGACATTCCACGACCTCAGGTATCTTTTCAATTTCAGGAACTACATCGTGATATATGCCGCCGCGTTCGAGATTCACACCGATGTAGGTACATGTGCGGAATCCGAGTTCTTTGGCGTTGACATTGTAGCTTGAGCCGGTAATCACACCCATATCCATCATGCGCTGAAGGCGCTGGTGGATGGCGGCGCGTGATACCCCACATTCGGCCGCAACGTCTTTTGAGGGGATTCGGGCATTGTTGATAACAATGCTCAGAATCTTTCTATCGAGGTTGTCAATTTTCCCCATTGCAGTTGGTTTATGTTCAGTTACGTTTTATATAAAGTATGCAAAGGTAGAAATATTTTCTGAAATGTGACGAAGAAACGGCCTGAAATCTGACGTTTTTCAGGTAAATCGAAGCGTATGGCAGCAAAATGCTACATTGACGCGCGTGTTTGTGTCAGAATAGCGTGAGCTGGCGGTCGGTGAGCCGAAACGACATGCGGTGAAGTGGTGTGGGACCCAATTCGGTGATGGCTTTGCGGTGGGCGGCTGTGGGATAGCCTTTGTTGATGGCCCAGCCGTAGCCGGGATAGCGTTCGTCGAGCCGGCGCATGAGTTCGTCGCGGTGGGTTTTGGCCAGAATCGAAGCGGCGGCAATATTGCCGAAGCGGCCGTCGCCTTTGACAAAAGTGGTAGCGGGGATGTCGCGGTAGGGCTTGAAGCGGTTTCCATCGACTATTACGGCCTGCGGGCGCACCGTCAGAGCGTCGAGTGCACGGTGCATCGCGAGTATCGAGGCGTTGAGTATGTTTATTCGGTCAATCTCCTCGTTGTCGACCATCACCACTGCCCACGCCACGGCTTCGCGCTCGATTATGGCGCGCAACTCGTCGCGGCGTTTCTCGGTCAGTTTTTTTGAATCGTTGAGCCCTGGATGTGTGAAGCCTTCGGGCAGAATCACGGCTGCTGCCGACACGGGGCCGGCCAGACATCCGCGGCCGGCTTCGTCGCAACCGGCTTCAATCACGGTAGCGTCGTGGCACCATGGAAGCGGACTGATTGCTGTCGGTTTCATTGTGTGAGAGTGAAAGGGGGAGGGAGGGGCGTAAGCGTCATTCAACGAATCCGTAGCCGAAGCCCTGACGGTTGACGAGCTGGCGTCCGTAATCGCCAAGCTTTTTACGCAGACGCGAGATGGTGGTGTCGACGGCGCGGTCCGACACTTCGGCCGCATTGTCCCACACCTCATGTTTGAGCTCGGTGCGCTCGTAGAAGTGGCCGCGGTTGCGCAGCAGCATGCCGATGAGCAGAAATTCGGCCTTTGAAAGCGAGGCGGGCTGTCCGTCGATGGTAGCGGTGCCGGTCGAGGTGTCGAGCACGAGGCCTTTATAAGTCACCTGATTTGCAGCGCGGCGTGCATCCATCATTCGGCGGCGGCGAAGCACTGAATTTATTCTGGCTATCAGTTCGCGCGACGAAATGGGCTTGGCCATATAGTCCTCGGCGCCTGCATCGAGCGCATCGACCACCGTATCGTCGTCGTCAACCGAAGAAATCACCACTACCGGCACATAGGCTGCCTGAGGATCGCGCTTCATCTGCTGCACGAAGTCAATCCCGGTGAATTTTTCTTTCATCAGGTCGACGAGAATCAGACGATATTGCGCGAGATTGTACTTGAGTGCCGACTGTCCGTCGTGAACTATATCGACACTAAACCCTTCATTCTCAAACTTGAATTTGAGAAGTTCACACAGCATAGTTTCGGTATCGACAATCAGGAGATTGCCTTTACTTCCTCCGGTTGCAGAAATTTCATTCATTGATGGCATGATGGGTCAGACAGGCCTCGATGTTTTATTTATGTGGTGAATGATGTGCGATTGGATACTCTTTACAAAATTAGCCAAATCGCATCTGATTTGCAACGAAACGCGATATTGTCGCTTTTTTGTCACCAAAATTTCACACCTGTATATAACATGATTAGCTCTCCCGGCCGAAGCATCGGGAGAGCTAATCGATATCATTCAGAGGGCGCGGCCCTGACGGACGGCTTTAATCTCAGGCTGCTGCGCGGGGACGAAGTTCCTTGATGGCGTCGACCACGTTGATTATATAGTCGCCGGTCTTTTCGAGGTTAGACACCAGGTCCATATAGTAGATACCGGCCTGATATTCGTAATGCTTTTCGTTGATGTTGGAAATATTTCCGGTGCGCAACTGGTTGCGGAAATTGTTGATTTCACGCTCCTTGTTGTAGGATGCAATGATGTCGTTCTCGCGAGTGTGTTCCGACGAGCGCAATAGACGGAGCATATCGAGCATCGCTTCTTTGACGAGGGTAAACATCGAATCGATGTTGGAGTAGATTTCCTCGGAGAATTTCACGTGGCTTTCGTTCTTGCGGTTAAGAATTTTACCGGCTCCGAGACAGCAGTCGGCGATTGATTCGATTTCGCTCACTATCCGCAGCATAGAGGCAATCTTGCGCTTACCGGCGTTGGACAGACGGCCTTCGGAGCATCGGTTGAGATAGTGGGCGATTTCAATCTCCATGCGGTCGGATATATCCTCGTATTTCTCAAGTCGCGAATATAGCTCGACGAAGTCTTTCGATTCTCCGTTGGTGTGGACGAGTTTTTGGGCCATTCCGATCATTCGCTCCACGCGTTCGCCATAGACCACAAGTTCTTTCTCTGCCTGAGTGATGTTGAGCTCTGAGGCGCTAAGCAGACCACCGGAGATGAATTTGAGCTGGAATTCCTCGTCTTCTTTGTGCTTTGCGGGCACGAGCTTTTCGACGAGTTTTACATAATATTTGGTGAACCAAATCATTATGGAGAGGTTGACGAGGTTTGATACCGTATGGAAGATTGACATGCCGAACGACACGCTCATCTGAAGGATTGCAACGCGTGCCACGGCCGAGTTGTCGGAGAGGAGTGTTCCGTCGAAGAGGTGATTATATGTGTCGGGGTCAGTCTGCCGTATGTCGTTGACAAATCGGAAGAGCTGTTCGGGGTTACCCTGACCGATGGCTTCGGTTATCCACGCCGAGAGTTCGACAAACGGATTGAAGACGCATAGTAGCCATGCGACGCCGAAAACGTTGAACATCAAGTGGCCCATAGCAGTTCGCTTGGCTGCTACGTTGCCGCTCAGCGAAGCGAGAAGCGGGGTGGCAGTGGTTCCGATATGTGAGCCAAGCACTATTGCGCAGGCGAGTTCAAACGGAATCCAGCCTTTTGAACACATAATCAATGTTATGGCGAAAGTGGCGGCCGATGATTGGATTATAGCCGTCAGTATTATACCTACGAGTACGAAAATCAGCACCGATCCGAATCCCATGTCGGAGTAGCTGCGGAGGAACTCAAACATCTGAGGATTGCTCTGGAGGTCGGGGACATATTTACTGATCATGTCGAGACCCATAAACAGGAAAGCGAAGCCTATGATGAATTCACCTATTGATTTTGTATGGTTTTTCTTGGTAAACAGAAGAGGAATCGAGAGACCGATAAGCGGAAGCACGAATGCTGAAATGTTGACCTTGAAGCCGAATAGCGCGATAATCCACGCTGTAAACGTCGTGCCGACATTGGCACCCATAATTACGGCCATTGACTGGGCGAGCGACATGAGACCCGCGTTGACGAAGCTTACCACCATTACCGTGGAGGCCGACGAACTCTGAATTAAAGCGGTGATAAGGAAGCCGGTCAATGTTCCCGTGAAGCGGTTGCGGGTCATAGCCGATAAGATGTTACGCAGTCGGTCACCTGCCGCTTTCTGCAGGCCTTCGCTCATCACTTTCATTCCGTAGAGGAACAGACCTACGGAACCTAATAGACCTAAAAAGTCTAATAAACTATAGTTCATATCTTCGAGTGTAGTATTCACCGCAAAGATACAATAATATTTCATTTTTCGCAGGAAAAATTAACAATCTTCCATCAACAACAGCAAAGCCAGTCAGCCCTTGCATAGGGTTGAATTCAATTGAGTCAAAAGTTTCCCGCAGGGCTCACGGCCTTTATGGTCTTTGGTTTTTTTAAGGCTTTAAGGGCCTTAAGGTCGTTAAAG
>CAYUYQ010000013.1:0-25116 GCA_964449335.1 uncultured Bacteroides sp.
CATCTGACTACGGATCAGAAGGTTACAGGTTTGAATCCTGTAGGAGTCACAAAAGACCGCCTGGTGAGAGCCCCGCGGTCTTTTTGTTTATATCCTCCCGCCATCAAGACAATGTGTCGGTCGCAACGCAAACGGGAGTCAGTAATGAGGCGGAAGATATTTCCGGCAGCAATAAGTTTCCCGTGCCCAACAGCGGCCTGACGTTGACATGTGAAATTTTTACAGTAATTTTACGTCTAATTAAGAAAAAAACGCAACAATGAATACCACGTTATTGATTATTGGTCTCTGCAATATTGTAATATTCTGCGGGTCAATCCGTAAGAATGGTAGTAAACGAAACTTTGTCGCTTATCTGAACTTCATACTCGGACTCTTCTTAATCATAGCAAGTTTCACTTTCTTCAATCATGCAGAATAATTACAAAGGCAGACCCGAGCAACCCGGAGGGTGGCGCGACGCCGTCATAGTCGCGGAAACACCGGTATACAATTAAAAATCAAACCCGATTAGACCAATTAGAATTTCCTGACTAATTGATTCAATCGGGCTGTAAAAGAAGCTGAGGCAGAAACGTCAGAATCGTGAGCCGTGACTGACGTTGCGCACCGAGTTGGGCACGCAATATGGCCGCAGATATATCATCTTTCCGGGAAAGTCTATGAGCATATCCTGAGTAAATATCGTCAGAGGATTTACACAATAGTTTTCCTCACTATTGCTATAGTAACTGGCCTGACGTGAGCCGACACGATGTCCGATTTCGACCCATGCATTGTTGTCGATACGGGCAGGCGAAACCGAGATAAAAGAGTAGACAGTATCCGACACGAGATAGTTGGATGTTTGCGTCGTATCCTCAGGCGGAAGTTTGAGCATGGCGAGTTGCTGTCCGGTGTCGAGCAGATAATCATTGTAATTATGATCCACACCGATATTCATGTAGTATCTGCTACCGGTAAACGGGAGTCGGAAGATATTGTTGTCCTGCTCTATTTCCACCAGCTTCTGATAGCCCGGCGGAAGCGACTCATGAAGCGCAATGGCCTTATCGGCATATAGATATTCGACCTTGAACTTTTCAAGGAAGTCAATGCCGAGCGTCGAAATAATATCGGGGATTATAAATAAATCTACATTCTCAAGAGTGTTGACTTCGATTGGTTCTGATACACGAACGGCATTCCCCAGACTGTCAGTTGCTGTCTCATAGTCATACAGCGGCATTCTCACCCTCACTGCATTGGTATAAACACCATATCGCCCATAACCATCGCGACCGAAGCCCACTACCTGACTCGGAGTCACCTCGTAGCCCAGCTCCTGCAGACGTGCCAGATCCTTTTCATTGATTGAACTGACATCTGATCCTGTATCTATTTTGAATGACAGACCGGGAGCAGCTTCAACCACAAGAGGGACACCCGACAGAGGCATTTTTCCCAACATTGTCTCCGGATTGGAAAGGCAAAGACTTCTTTGCGGAGCAAAGACATGCAGCACAACTAAAAATGCGCACGCGAGTACCACAAATACTACGATTATCGATATTATAACCTTCTTCATATATACAAGAAAAAGCTGACGGTTTAGATTTATTGTTTTCGTGTAGGAGCAGCGGCAAGCCTACTGCTTTCTACTCTCACAAACCGACCACAATTTACGCGCCCGATTTCAATTGCAAATATAATGTGTTTTGTTCGCCTCAAATTAGCAGAAGCACTTTTGGCATAAACATTTAACCGCGTTGTAACACCGAGCGGAACATCAATCCCCCACAGTTCAATAATCGTAATCCGACAGCGCGTCGGAATCGACCGCAACAACGTCGGCTAAAGGTATTTTTCGACGGTCGCCCATCACCAGCGCGCCTTCATCAGTGTCGATCTTGACCAGCGTGCCTTCGTGGCGATAATAGGCGCCACCGGCCTTACGGCCGTCGGCCACAAAATAGGTCACGGTCACACCGACGGGAGCCGATGCAAGCAGCATTGCCATGCGCTGCGAGAGCGCGCGTTGCTCGTCGGCGCTCAGTTCGATGCGCGAGCTGGTGAGACGCGCCGTTTCATCTATCGCCTCGTCGTGGCCACGCAAAGCCGCAAACGACGAGAACTGAGCCGCGCGTCCCTCCATCGACATCGGCCGCCTCGTGGCCGACACATGATGAGGGAGATTTATTATATCGTCATATTTGCCCATAAATCAAACTATTAAAAGCGCTATTCATGATGGCCTCCAATCTGGCGGTTGCGGTCGCGTTGCGTCGCTCCCTCGGCATAGTTCAGGCCACTGAGTATTGAATTCTTACCATACGACTTTTTGATTTTAAGCACCGTCTCCTGCAGCCGGCGCTCACGCTTTTCGCGCTGCGAGCGCTCCATGGCGGCATCGACATCGTCAAAGAGCGACATCTGCACAGCGCGTGGCCGACGCGATTCATAGTCGGCCTCGTCCTCAAGCTGCGCAAGCATCAGGGTCAGCCGCCTTATGAGCAACGACGGATTGACTATACGGTCAAACAACCGCGCAACCGCAGCCCGAAACTGCGTGGCCGACGACGTGGGGCGTTCGAAATTGCCCGTACCGCGCGCATGATATGGCACACGGCGTCCGTAATGGTCACGGACTATCGGGCCGTCGTAGGCTGCCGCTATTTCCGGGTCTTTGAGACTTTCCACATCGTAGCCCACATGGAGCTCAAATCGACCCGCCACCATGCGTTTGTCGAGCAGGTTGAGAGCTGCGCCATCGGCCATCTCCTGAATGACTATCCTGGCTTTCTCGGCCGTGTAGGGCTCCTGAAGCACCTGACCCGACGACAGACACCGCGACCGCGGCCTGTAGGCCTTAATGTCGGCAATCGTCACCGGCTCCCAGCCCCATGCATGATCAATCAGAAGTTCGGCATTGACACCGAAAAGACGGTATAGAAACTCGTCGCTGCGCACCGACATGCGCGCTATATCGCCCATAGTCACCATGCCGTAAGCACGCAGACGGCGGGCCGTTCCCTTTCCCACTCGCCAGAAGTCAGTGAGCGGCGTGTGATCCCACAGCTGCCGGCGATAGGTCATTTCGTCGAGCTCGGCCACGCGCACTCCATCGGCATCAGGCTTCATTTTCTTGGCCACTATATCCATAGCAATCTTACACAGATATAGATTCGTACCGATTCCGGCCGTAGCCGTTATGCCGGTGGCGCGCAGCACATCGCGAATCATCTTCATGGCAAAATCGTGGGCTGAAAGACCATAAATATCGAGATATGACGTAGCGTCGATAAACACTTCGTCGATTGAGTAGACGTGAATATCCTCCGGAGCCACATATCGAAGATAGACGTCGTAAATCCGTGTGCTGACCTCGATATAGCGAGCCATTCTCGGAGGCGCCACCAGATAGTCGACCGCGTACTCCGGATGCGAATCGAGTTCGGCTGCGAAATAAGAGCGACCGTACAAACGTCCACCCGGTGCCCGCGTCGCTCGCTCGCGATTGACCTCTCGCACGCGCTGCACGACCTCAAACAGCCGTGCGCGCCCTCCGATGCCGTGTCGCTTTAGCGAGGGCGACACGGCCAGACATATTGTCTTTTCAGTGCGCGAGACGTCGGCCACCACCAGATTGGTGGTGAGCGGATCAAGACCGCGCTCCACACACTCTACCGAGGCGTAGAACGACTTCAGGTCAATAGCTATGTACTTTCTTTCCCCAGAGGGGCTGTGTGCTGTCATAATGTTATTTCGTGGCAAAAAAGAGTTGAACCGGCATTCCGGGAAGCGAAATTAACCATTTTTTCGTTCTCTCGCAACCGTAGCCACACAATTTTCGGCTACCATCACACGTAAAATATTTATATATTTGCAAAAACTGATTTCTATAACGATGAATATCCTTAAACGCTTCGCAGGGAGAATTTCCACAAATAACCGCACGCGTAAATACGAGTGGTTTATCTCGAAAGTGCAGCCAGAGAGTAACTTCAAGATATTAGATGTAGGATTCGAAGGTCGAGAGTATCACGCACTATCCAATTCCCTTGAATGCCTTTATCCATATCCGGAAATGATTACGGCATTAGGATTACCGGACCAAGACACCGAAGAGTTTAGAACTGCCCATCCACAAGTGAGTGTCGTTATATATCCGGGTGGGAATTTCCCTTTTCCTGATAATCGTTTCGATGCAGCGTGGAGCAATGCCGTTATTGAGCACGTAGGCAACCGTAATGATCAAGTGGCATTTGTCAAGGAACTTACACGCGTTTCCAAATTGGCGTTTTTCACCACTCCAAACCGATATTTCCCTATTGAAGTCCATACATTGACACCACTGCTGCACTGGTTTCCTCAACGAATTTTCGACTTCTGGGTTCACACGACAAAAAGGCCATGGGCCGACAGTCGCTATCTGAATTTATTATCATATCGCGAAATCAAGGCAATATGCAAAGATGCAGGAGCAGAAATAATAGAGATTAGACGAAATCGTTTCTGCGGTGCGACAATGGATTTTTGCCTATTGGTTAGGAAAATTTAATTAAAACATGTTTGCTCTATCATTATACCTACACACCAATGCTATCGTCAGGAAAATAAGTTTTTTTAAGAGGACGGCGGCCGCGTAAATTTTACGATTCGCCATATAATTAGTAACTTTGTAGTTAGGATTGTTGAGCATCGACCGTCTGCTCCTCATAGGCTCAACACTCCGCCTTATCACATCAACCAATAAACCGCTAATGAATAAGTTTATAGCCCTAATCGCGCTCCTGGTAGCCTTTGCCGCTCCGCTGCGCGCCCAGACTGCCCAGCAGCCCTACTTCCAGTTGCCCATTATTCCCGACTCGATAAAGGATTTCGATTCACGTCTCGACTACATGGTGCAGCACTATTGGGATTTTGCCGACATGAAAAAGGTGTTTTCATCGCGCTCAAAAATGGCCGAAGCTTTCGACACCTACATCAACTTCATGCCCCACGCCACTGCGACGGTAGCGCTCGAATCGACCGAAAAATTTCTGAAATCAATCAAGAATCCCAACGACCTTCTGTTCATTGCCGAACTGGCCGAGAGCAAACTTTATGCCGACTCCGCTCTAATTCCGAGCGATCAGCTCTATTTGGTCTTCGCCAAAGCCGTGGCCGACAATAAATCGGTCGACCGCAATGCCAAGATGCGTTTCGCCCATCAGGCCAACGTGCTCTCTCGCTCACAGCGCGGCATGCAGGCCCCCGAATTTCAGTTCACTACACCCGAAGGACTGAAACGCACGTTTGTTCCCGACACCACGGCCCGCGTGACAATCCTCTTTTTCAACGACCCTGACTGCATGGACTGCCGTCTGGCGCGCGTGCGCCTCGACGCCGACCTCCATACCCAGCGTCTTGTCGAGAGCGGTGTTGTCGACATCGTAAGCATCACCCCTACCGACGCCACCGACTCGGCATGGCTCGGCGCCACAGCCTCCTACCCCTCTACGTGGACTGTAGGAGCGGCTCCCGATGTCGAGGACATCTACGACATACGCCACTCTCCCACCCTCTATCTCATCGACCACAAGGGAGTCATTCAGCTGAAAACCGATAATGCCGACTCCGTATTGTCGATTCTCACGGCGTTTCATCCACGACGCAAACCGAAGAAACAGTAATCCACCTAAACCCCACCGCCATGAACCCGATCACCGATAAAATCGGCCGCACATTCGTGAAATTCTCACGCTATACCTACAGCAACCTCGGTCGACTGTTTTTGCGGCTGTTTGTGGGCGTGATGTTCATCCAGTTCGGCATACGCCAGCTCGTCAGTTTCGCGGAACTACAGCATGTGTTTCCCACGATACTCGGCATGTCGTCCGATACATGCCTAATCGTGATGATATGTATCGAGCTCATCTGCTCGCTGCTGATTATGGTGGGTTTCCTGACGCGGATTTCATGTGTGCCGCCAATTATTTCCATGGTTTTTGCCGAATATTACATAATCCATCATCTCCTTGCCGATTCGATAACAGCGACTATCGATTGCACCGAACCGGGCTATCTCCCGATTATGTTTATAGGCATCTATGCGGCCATACTTTTGCTCGGACCCGGAAAAATCTCGGTAGACTATTTCCTTGCCTACTTCTATCTCGACAACACCAACAAGACCGAGCGCGAAGTAATCGGCGACCAGTAAAACTATCTATTTAACCATTTATCCACACAGCCTACACTAAGCGCATGAACATAGCGATGCTTATATCCGGAGGAGTGGACAGCGCCGTGGCGGTACACCGGCTCGTGGAGCAGGGACACCGCCCGCATCTGTTCTACATCCGCATAGGTCTCGATACCGACGAAGGCGACTGCGCCGCCGAAGAAGACATTGAAATGTGCAGTCTGATTGCCGCCCGCTATCGTCTGCCGCTCGACATCGTGCCGCTTCATCAGGAGTACTGGGACAACGTGATGGCCTACGCATTGGCCACCGTCAAAGAAGGTCTGACGCCAAATCCAGACCTTATGTGCAATAAAATCATAAAGTTCGGCTATTTCGAGCAAAGAGTGGGCCACGAATTTGATTTCACGGCCACAGGCCACTATGCCACCATACGACATATTGACGGACGCACATATCTCGGCACCGCTCCTGACCCGGTCAAAGACCAGACCGACTTTCTGGCGCAGATATCCTACAGCCAGCTCTGCCACCTGATGTTTCCAATCGGCGACCTACCGAAATCCGAGGTGCGCCGTCTGGCCGAAGAGGCGGCTCTGCCCAACGCGCGGCGTCGCGACAGCCAGGGCATCTGCTTTCTGGGCAAGATCAACTACAACGACTTCATACGCCGCCATCTCGGCGAGCGTCCCGGGCCGATTATCGAGATTGAGACCGGCCGCAAGCTCGGCGAGCACCGCGGATACTGGTTCCACACCATCGGTCAGCGCAAAGGTCTCGGGCTTAGCGGTGGACCATGGTTTGTGGTGAAGAAGTGCGTGGCCGACAATGCCATCTACGTGTCGCGCGGATACGACACCGAAAAGCAATATGGCCGCACCCTTCATCTGCAGGAAATGCACTGGATTTCAGGCGACCCGTGGCCCGACGGATGTGAAGCACGCCCAATAACATTCAAAAACCGCCACATGCCCGACTTTCTGCGCGGCACCCTTACGCGTCTTGCGCCCGGCGAATACGTGATTGAGAGCGAGACGAAAGTTCAGGGTATCGCTCCCGGACAATTTGCCGTTGTCTACGACACATCATCGTCGATATGCCTCGGAAGCGGCATAATTACCGGACGCGCTGTAGTCACCGCTGCGGCACCTACCGACCGTCAAACAATCATTACTTCAATATAATGAATCCAGAATCACGAATCAGGCTTTCCGTACTCGGAATTTCCTACTCTCAGATACAATCAGGAGCCTACGCCCTTATTCTGGCTCAGGTCAACGGACCCTACCGTATACCGGTGGTCATCGGAGCTGCCGAAGCTCAGTCGATAGCCCTGCGCCTTGAAAGCATTGCTCCTCCACGCCCAATGACCCACGACCTCTTTGTCAGTTTCGCCCATGCTTTCGGTGTGAAACTGAAAGAGGTATTCATCTACAAGTTTGAGGACGGCATCTTCTCGTCGGAACTGACGTTTACCGATGGCGAGCGCACCGTCGTGATTGACTCTCGCACGTCCGACGCCATAGCAATAGCCATGCGCACACATGCTCCAATCTACACCACTCCGGCCATTCTTGACGAAACCGGCTTCATCATGGAATCGCACGACGAATCGCCGGACGATGACGACACAGAAAACAACGACGGTGACGACACAGATACACGCAATATCGGCGGGTTCGACATTCCGGCCGACGTCGATATGGAGCCGAAACTCGAAAACTATACCGTAGAAGAACTCGAGCGCACGCTCCAACGCCTCATCGACAACGAAAACTACGAGGAAGCTGCCCACGTGGCCGACATACTGCGCAAAAAGAAAAACAGCTGACAATCTGTCCATAAAAATTCCGCAACCACCGTTTCAACCATGAATACCATAAAAATCAAACTTTCGGCGCTGAATTTCCTTAACTTCGCCGTGTGGGGTTCCTATCTTATATCCTTAGGTATCTATCTGTCATCAATCGGCCTGGCACAGGACATCTACTGGTTCTATACCGTCCAGGGCCTCGTATCGATAATAATGCCGGCAATCATAGGCATAGCCGCCGACCGCTGGATACAGGCACAGCGCATGCTGAGCCTCTGCCATTTTATAGCGGGCGCGGCCATGGCAGCCGCAGGCTTCTACTGCGCTACAACCGCCGCGCCGGAGTTCGGGCCCCTGTTTACGTTCTACACTATCAGCGTGGCATTCTATATGCCCACAATCGGGCTGGCAAACTCCGTGGCCTATACAGCCCTTACGAAATCCGGGCTCGACACCGTGCGCCACTTCCCGTCAATCAGAGTGTGGGGTACGGTTGGATTTATCGTGGCAATGCTCTTTGTCAACTTCACGAGAATAGGAGGTGTACAGCTTGCCGCATCCTACGGACAGTTCTTCACCTCGGCCGTATTCAGTCTCGTTCTTGCTGTCTACGCCCTAACGATGCCGGGATGCCCCACGTGCCGCACCGCTGCCGCATCGCTGTCCGAGGCCATGGGACTCAAGGCGTTCAGCCTGTTGCGTCAGCGCAAGATGGCCGTCTTTTTCATCTTTTCGATGTTTCTGGGCGTATCGCTTCAGATCACTAATTCCTACGGCAGTTCATTCATATCCGGATTTGCATCGGTAGCCGAGTATGCCGAAGCCTGGGGTGCACGCAACGCCACCGCCCTCATATCGCTCTCGCAGATATCCGAAACGCTCTGCATACTACTCATTCCTTTCTGCCTGAAACGCTTCGGGATAAAAGGCGTGATGCTCATAGCTATGTTTGCATGGGTGCTCCGCTTCGGATTCTTCGGCATCGGTAATCCCGGTTCGGGTGTGTGGCTGTTCGTTTTGTCCATGATTGTCTACGGCGTGGCGTTTGACTTCTTCAATATATCCGGTTCACTCTACGTCGACAAGCAGACCGACTCCTCGCTCAGATCAAGCGCCCAGGGCCTCTTCATGCTCATGACCAACGGTATCGGCGCCACACTCGGCACTCTCGGAGCCGGCGCCGTAGTCAACCGCCTTGTCTTCTCCAAGCCGGCCGGCATCGAGCAGGTCGAAGGCTGGCACAGCGCGTGGCTCATCTTCGCGGCCTACTCTCTGGTAGTAGCCATTCTGTTCTGGATTATATTCCGCGACGACACGGTCAAAGCTACCGTCTCAACTGACGAAGCCGAGGAAATCGACGGCGAGTCGCCCGAAGGAATGACATCAATAAACTAACCGACAATGATACGCTTTTACGCTCCCGACATAGCCGACACGCTCACGCTTCCTGAAAGCGAGTCGGGCCACGCTGTCAGAGTGCTCCGCATGCGCGAGGGCGACACGCTCGAAGTGACCGACGGTAAGGGCAATCTTTTCACATGCCGAATGCTCGACGCTCACCCCAAGCACGTGGCTGTCGCCATCATCGATTCCCATAGCATGCCACTCTGCTGGAAGCAGGAGATAACCGTGGGTGTAGCTCCGACAAAGCATCTCGACCGTATGGAATGGATGGTCGAAAAGCTTACCGAGATAGGCGTAAACCGCATCGTGCCCTTGCTCTGCAACCGCTCCGAACGTCGAGAGATAAAGACCGAGCGCCTTGAGAAAATAGCCGTGGCGGCCATGAAACAGTCGCTCAAATGCACCCTTCCGGCTATCGAACCGATGACACCGCTCCGTACGTTTCTGTCATCATGCTCAGCCGCGCAGAAATACATAGCCCACTGCGACGCCCAATCGGAGCGCCGGCTGCTCGCACAATTATGCCGCCCCGGCGAGTCGGCGGCGGTCATGATTGGTCCGGAAGGCGACTTCGACCCGGCGGAAGTTCAGGCAGCCCTCGAATCGGGCTGGCAACCGGTGACACTTGGCGACAACCGTCTTCGCACCGAAACAGCCGCCATAGTAGCCTGCGACACATTCCATATCGTTGACCAAATTAACGGCCTCTCATAACCGCAATTCAATTATTAACACTCCATTACCGACATATCATGTTCAACCGACTCACGGATTCCGACAACTTCTTCCTTCTGGCAGGTCCTTGCGTAATCGAAGGCGAAAAAATGGCACTCGATATAGCCGAAACTATTATAGAAACCACCTCGCGTCTGGGCATACCATACGTTTTCAAAGGTTCATACCGCAAGGCCAACCGCTCGCGCATCGACTCATTCACCGGCATAGGCGACCTTGAAGCGCTCCGGATTCTTGCAAAAGTGAAAAGCGAATTCGGATGTCCGGTTGTCACCGACATTCATCTGCCCGAGGAAGCCGAAATGGCAGCTCAATATGTCGATATACTCCAGATTCCGGCCTTCCTCTGCCGTCAGACCGACCTGCTTGTTGCGGCTGCCCGCACCGGCAAAGCCGTCAACATCAAAAAAGGTCAGTTCCTGTCGCCGGAAGCGATGCAGTTTGCCGTACAGAAGGTGCGCGACGCCGGTAACGACGACGTTGCCGTTACGGAACGCGGCGTGTCGTTCGGCTATCAGGATCTCATTGTTGATTATCGAGGTATTCCCGAGATGCAAAAATTCGGTTGCCCGGTGATTCTCGACGCGACCCATTCGCTCCAGCAGCCCAATCAACCCAAAGGAGTTACTGGCGGACGCCCCGACCTTATCGAGACAATAGCCCGCGCAGGAATCGCCGTCGGTGTCGACGGTCTGTTCATTGAAACTCATCAGAATCCCTCAGTGGCGAAAAGCGACGGTGCCAATATGCTCCCGCTCGCACAGCTCCCGGAGCTGCTGCGCCGCCTGACAGCAATCCGTCAGACCATCAACCGCTTCTAACAGCGTCCGTCGAGCATCAGCTGACAGATATAGGCATCGCCGAACCGGCGCCCTACCCTCACCCAGCTACGCAGACATCCTGCGATGCGGTAGCCGCACGCGGCAAAAAGCGCGCGCGATGCCTCGTTGCCGCACGCAACTACGGCATAGAGCTGATGAAGTCCCAATGCCGACGCGCAATAATCGGCCAGACGGTCCAAAGCAACGCGGGCAATACCCCTGCGCCTCATCGACGCCTCTATAACGATACCGACTCCCGCACGGCGATTGATGGCATCGACTTCATAGAGGTCGACCATACCGGCCGTTTCACCATCGACGTCGATAATCAGCCGCAACTGCCCCTGCGCAAAAGGGTCGGCTGAATAATTAGCCACATAGTCGGCGAGCATACGGCGCGACATCGGCGCCCGCGTGAAACCGTCGGGCCACACTGAAGGGTCGTTTTCCATTCTGTACATTGCGTCGACATCGGTCGGCTCCGGGGCACGGAGAGAGATTCTACACATAGGTCAGTCGTTGTTAAGTATAATCATGATTTGAATGAATCGCTGAAAAGCGTGCGCTGCTGCAGCGAGCGTCCGAGCGTGATTTCGTCAGTATATTCAAGCTCGTTGCCTACGGCCATGCCGCGGGCAAGCTGCGTGATTTTCAGCTGAGGGAATCCCTCCAGTTTGCGATAGATATAGAAATTGGTTGTGTCACCTTCCATTGTAGCGCTCAAGGCGAGAATCACTTCGCTGACCCGGCCCGAAGCCACACGGTCGACAAGCGAGGCGATTTCAAGCGAGTCGGGTCCCACGCCGTCCATCGGCGATATAAGGCCGCCAAGCACGTGATAGACGCCGCCGAACTGACGCGTGCGCTCTATGCTCATCACATCGTTGACAGCTTCGACCACACATACTGTCGAGTGGTCGCGCATCGGACTCGAACAGATATCGCATACGTCCGACTCCGAAATATTGTGGCACATCGAGCAGTATTTCACACCGCGTCGCATATTGATGATAGCTTCTCCAAGCGCAACTCCTTCAGCTTCCTCACGGCGCAGAAGATGGAGCGCGAGTCGGAGAGCCGTCTTGCGCCCTATGCCGGGCAACCGCGATAGTTCGGTGACCGCGCTCTCGAGAAGCGATGATGAAAATTCTTCTTGCATTTACTGTTTCTTTATTTTGACGGCAATGGCGCGTCATGACGCGCTTACATCGCAACATGGGATTTATCGGAAAAGAAACGGCGCCCCTCCCGTGAGGGGAGAAACGCCGTTTGAATCTTCATTTTCGTGTTTTTTCCGAAAAGACTTAGCGAGCGGCTTACTGGCCCAGATAAGGCTTCAGCAGACGGCTTTTCTGTCCTTTCAGGCGGCGGATGGCTTTTTCTTTAATCTGGCGCACACGTTCACGCGTGAGGTCAAACTTGGCTCCGATTTCTTCCAGCGTCATTTCCTGACACCCTATTCCGAAAAACATCTTGAGGATTTCGCGCTCACGCTCGTGGAGCTGATGAAGTGCGCGGTCAACCTCCTTCGAGAGGGATTCCTGGTTGAGCGAAGAGTCGGCCATAGGCGAATCGTCGTTGGTCAGCACGTCGAGCAGACTATTGTCCTCTCCCTCCACAAAAGGAGCGTCGACGGAGATGTGTCGGCCCGACACTTTCAGGGTATCTGCGATTTTGTCAACCGGCACATCGAGCTCTTCTGCGAGCTCTTCTGCCGACGGACGGCGCTCGTGGTCCTGCTCAAACTTCGACAGCGCCTTGCTGATTTTGTTGAGCGAACCAACCTGATTCAACGGCAGTCGCACGATACGCGACTGTTCGGCAAGAGCCTGAAGAATCGACTGTCTAATCCACCATACCGCATAGGAGATAAACTTGAAGCCGCGTGTCTCGTCAAACTTCTGTGCAGCCTTTATCAAGCCGAGATTGCCTTCGTTGATAAGGTCAGGCAGACTCAGACCCTGGTTCTGATACTGCTTGGCTACAGACACAACGAAGCGGAGATTTGCACGTGTGAGCTTATCGAGTGCTTTAGCGTCTCCCTGGCGAATGCGCTGAGCGAGCTCCACTTCCTCCTCGACCGAAATAAGGACCTCGCGGCCTATTTCCTGAAGATACTTGTCGAGCGACGCGCTTTCGCGGTTAGTAATTGATTTTGTGATTTTTAGTTGTCTCATCTTTCAAGATTCCGAGATTAAGCGTGCAAAGTTACTAAATTTTCACTCCAAAAACAACTTCAGGCCCCCACATTCCCTGCGCTTTAAACTATTTTAGCACTGCAACGGATTCCTTTACTTTTTCCCGGTATCTACGTTCGGAACTTTCCGTGAATACCTGCGGATGAAAAGCAGCATCGTGAAGATGGAGGCAGCCGCAAGGGCCGTGCCATACAGTGAGGCTGTAGCAGGCATCCCAGTCTTTGTCAACGCAAGTCCACCTATAGTGGCTCCGATGGCGTTTCCAAGATTGAACGCTATCTGCACGGCGGCTCCGCCAAGCAACTCTCCGCCGGGCGAGTATTTCAGCAGAAGCAGCTGCATCGGCGATGACAATGCAAACAGACACGCGGTTGCGATAACCACCGAAACGCCCGACATAATCATGCTTGAAGACTCAAAGTAGATTGAAAGCAGCACGACGGTCATTATCATCGACACTACGAGCGCTATCTTGCCGGGCGAGAATCTGTCTGACAATACTCCGGCCACGTAATTGCCGATACTCATCGAAGCGCCGACGATAATCATCAGAATCGGTATATATTTCTGAGCTAATCCGGCAGCTCCCATTATAGGCGTGACGTAGGAATACATCGCGAAGCAACCGCCCTGACAGAGCAACGTGAACAGTATCAGAATCCACGGAGCGGGGCTTTTGAGAAATTTGAACTCCGATGCGATGCGCGACGGTGGCAGACTGCCGACACCTTTGACAAGAAAGACAAACATCAGCAGCGTGACCGTGGCCCATGCGGCATTGAACAAGAATATCCAGCGCCAGTCCAACGTATTGGCTATAAAACTACCCAACGGGATGCCCAGAAGGTTGGCCGTCGTCATGCCCAGAGTCATAAGCGACACAGCTGTGGTCTGTTTGTCTGGCATAAGTCGGCTGGCCACAATCGTGCCTGTGCCGAAGAAGGCGCCGTGAGGGAGCCCGGATATAAAGCGGCTTACCAAGCCTACATGGAAATTAGGACAGAGCGCAAACATAAGATTACCGACAGCCAGCACTGCCATCAACAGTATCAGGATTTTACGAAGCTCCCAGTTTCTAAGGAATATGGCTGAGAGCGGGGCACCGACACATACACCTATTGCGTAGACGGATATAAGATGCCCGGCGTCGGCTACACTCGTGCCGAAAGCCGAGGCCAAATCCGGAAGTATGCTCATCATCACGTATTCGGTCATTCCGAGCGCAAACGTTCCGAATGCCAATGTCAATATTCCTTTTTTCATAAGTCATCGTTATAGTGAAACAACAAAACAAGGAGGTCGCGGCAACCTCCTTGTTGTTTCAACGTATTATTCAGCCTTGTTGTTCGTGACGTTATTTCTGACGGGCCCAGCGTATGAGTTCCTTCGGAGTCGGTTTCTTACCGTACATGAAGATGCCTACGCGATAGATTTTGGCCGCGAGCCAGACAAGAACGAGGAATGACAGGTAGAGCACGACGAGCGAAACAATTATTTCCCACGCCGGAACGCCCGACGGAATACGGCTCATCATCACCATAGGCGATGTGAACGGCACGTAGGAAAGCGCCGTGGCCATGCCCGACGAAGGATCCTGAGCGGCCATCATCGAGAACATCATTCCGAAAATGATAAGGAACATCGGGATAGACTGGAGCTGCGATGCGTCCTGGATATTATCCACCGCCGAACCGATAGCGGCATAGATGGCAGCGTAAAGCATGAAACCGCCCACGAGATAAAGCGCCATATAGCCGAATAGTCCGAGGATATAACCGACATCAGACAGGCGGGCTACGACCGACACCAGCTCAGGGTCGACACCCGAAGCACCGGCAGCTATCGTTCCGCCGGCATTGTATGTCTGCACTTCTGCCATCAGGTCGGCTGGGAGCATCAGCGGAAGCACGAAAGCCACCATCAGACCGATGAGTACTGCCCAGATTAAAATCTGAGTCACAGCCACCAGGCCGATTCCGCAAATCTTACCCAGCATGAGCTGCATGGGTCTGATTGATGAGACCACGAGTTCAAGCACACGGTTGTTTTTCTCCTCGATAATGCTCGTCATCACCATCTGGCCGTAGATGAGCATCACCATATAAAGTATCAGCATCAGTATCAGACCGAGGCCGTAGCTCAGACCGGCCGAAGCCTCTTTTGCTTCGCCTGTGCTTTCTTCCGTGCGATATGTTTTCAGCGCCACGTCGCTGTGAATCTGCTCGAGTATTTTGTCGAGACCGTCGATATTGTATGACAGCATGCGCTGATTCTCGATTATATCATTGACCTGCGATGTTATGCCCGATTCGAGAGGCATCGACGACGCCTTGCGCGAATAGAGCGTCATGTCGGCCGAACCGTCGGCAACACCGGCCGGAATCACGAGCACAGCATCCGTATCCTCGCTTTTCACCAACGAGTCAAGCGGAGCTTCGGCCGCGATAAACACTATATTGTCGTCGCTTTTCAGCTTATCCATTATGAAGCCGCTCTCATCGATGACCTCGACCTGACGGGTATCGCCTTTGCTGAACAGCATGATGACCGAGGGAGCCGCCATAAGCGCCAGCATCAGCAGTGGCATGAGCAGCGTGGTAAATATAAAGCTTTTCTTACCGGCACGCTCCATAAATTCGCGCCGTATGATTATTCCTACTCTGGAGTCCATATTTTTGTCAGTAATTGAATTGTTCAAGTCTGCAAGCCCGGTAAAGTATCACATCTCCGGCTTGGCTTCCGACTCTTTTACCATTGAAATAAACACATCGTTCATCGACGCCTGCGACTCATTGAATCCGCGCAGCTCCACGGCTTTGTTGGCCGCCTCGATAAGCGGACGCACATCAGCCTCCGATTTAAGCTTTACGCCCATTTCCTGTGTCAGCGCGCCCTGGGTGTCGCGCATTTGGAAATCGACGGCTATTGGTTCGATGGCTGCGGCAAGAGCTCGCGCGTCGCCGCGGAAAGCCAGATTGAATCGGCCGTCGGAGAAGCGGCGACGAATCTCATCGACATTGCCGCTCAAGATATTCTTACCCTGATTTATCAGCGTGATATTATCGCAGATCTCTTCGACCGAAGCCATGTTGTGGGTCGAGAATATCACCGTAGCGCCATCGTTTTTAAGACGGATTATCTCATCGCGCAGCAGATTGGCGTTTATGGGGTCAAAACCGGAAAAAGGTTCGTCAAATATCAGAAGTTTCGGTCTGTGAAGCACCGTGACGATAAACTGCACCTTCTGAGCCATGCCCTTCGAGAGCTCTTCGACCTTGCGGTTCCACCAGCTCGAAATCTCGAAGCGCTCAAACCACTCCTTGAGCCGCTTCGTAGCCTCGGCCTTGCTCAGGCCTTTGAGACGGGCGAAGAATAGCGCCTGCTCTCCGACCTTCATTTTCTTGTAGAGGCCACGTTCTTCGGGCAGATAACCTATGTTGACCACATCGTTTTGGCTCAAAGGATGGCCGTCAAACGTCACCAGTCCCGTGTCGGCAGCCGTAATGTGGTTTATGATTCTGATTAGTGTAGTCTTGCCTGCACCGTTGGGGCCAAGCAGACCGTAGACCGTTCCCTCGGGCACAGCGAGCGACACCGAGTCGAGCGCTTTGTGGCGGGCATAGGTCTTGCTGACATTGTCAACCTTCAATAAATCCATATATTTGTATGATTGCGTTTATTAATTATTCTATCTGTTTGACGTCGATTATTGCGAAAAATTACACAGCGTCAGCAGATTTTTTTACTTTTCCTCCGAAAAATCGGTTGACGATTACTGAGAGAGCGCCGTCGCCCGTCACGTTACATGCCGTGCCGAAGCTATCCATCGATATGTAGAGGGCAATCATCAGTGCATTTTCAGCATCGGTAAAGCCCAGTATCGACGACAGCAGACCGAGCGACGCCATGATAGCGCCGCCGGGAATACCGGGTGCGGCGATTATCGTAATACCGATCATGGCTATGAAGTGAGCGAATAACCCTACGGAGTAAGGCTCGCCGTGGAGAATGAGAAGAGCAAGCGCACACGCCACGATTTTCAGTGTGCTGCCCGACATGTGGATTGTGGCGCAGAGCGGTACGGTGAATCCGGCCACGTCCTCATCTACGCCAAGTTTTATTGTCTGCCGGAGAGTGACGGGAATCGTGGCGGCCGACGATTGAGTGCCGAGCGCCGTGAAATAAGCCGGCATCATCGTCCAGAGCATCTTCAGGGGATTGCGACGGTTGAAGCATGCAGCTATGCAGTATTGAAGCACCAGCACCCCGACGTGCATCACAAAAATCACTCCTATTATTTTAGCAAAAGCCGTTATAATAGCCGTCACTTGTCCGGCCACGGTCATATTGACGAATATACCGAATATATAGAACGGCAACAGCGGGAGCACGACCTTATTGATTGTGAGCGAAACTATGTCGCGGAACTCAGCCAATCCCTTTAGAAGAGCCGTACTGCCCGAAACGGCGCAGCCCACGCCAAGCATAAATGCGAGCACAAGCGCCGTCATGACGCCCATTATCGGCGGTATATCGATGTTGAAATAGGTGGCAATTTCAACCGACGCCTCAAGCGAGGCCTTCTCCATGTCGCCACCACCGGCAAGCATATCCGGAAAAAGCCATGCGCCGGTGAAGTAGCTGATAAAACCGGCCATAAGCGTTGCTACGTAGGCTAAAACAGCCGTGAACACGAGCATCTTTCCGGCGCGGCCGCCAAGCTCGGCGATAGCCGGAGCCACAAAGCCGAGGATAATCAGCGGTATCAGGAAGCCGAGAAACTGACCGAACACGCCGTTGAACGTGGCGCAGAGCTGCGCCCACCACACCGGACTTATATAACCGACAGCAATACCGGCCACAATCGCGATAGCTATGCGGCCCAACAATCCAAACTTTATTCGCTTGCGTGATTTAGGGTTTTCCATGACTAAACAGGGTGTAAATTACATCGTAATGAAATGTCTAAGATGCTTCACTATTGTGAACTGCCGACAAATTTAGCAATTTTACATGATTTTTTTGCCGACGTTGCAACTTTCCGTCCGCGCCATTCGTCTAATTAGTAAAAACGACAAACCCGATTATAAACCATCAAAAGTCATATCACCGTAATGAAAGCATCTTGTTTAGTCCTTTCGACCTCATTGTTGTTAGGTTCGATTTCCGGAAGCTGTTTAACCTCAGCGTCAAACACTTTTAACAAATTAGCGTCATTTGCCAAAACCGATATCATAGAAGCCGGTCCGATGGAAACCCGCAATATTACCGTCAATGACGTAACTTCCGTTGAATCTGCAACGGGTATCATTCTGAAATACACTCAGGCCGAAACAACTGCCGTCACGCTCACCGCACCCGACAACATTATTGACGACGTGTCTGTCACCGAGAAAGGCGGACATCTCGATTGCCGCATCACCACCAACCGTCGCGTCAACAAACCGATTGTCGTAACCGTAAGTTCTCCTGCCGCGACCAAATTCAATTCAAATTCGGGTGCACAGATTATAATAGCCGATGGTCTTGATGTCCCGACGGCCGACGTCGTTACTTCAGCCTCGAGCGGAGCATCCCTTCAGGCCAAAAACATTAATGCGGCAAATCTCGCAGCACAATCCTCGAGCGGCGCATCACTGAGCATAGATGGAGTGACGGCTTCGGGCAGTATTGACTGCGACGCATCAAGCGGGGCAGGGCTGACCATCCATGACATCACCTCTGTCAGCGTTCAAGGGCACTCATCGAGCGGAAGTTCCATCTCATTCACCGGCACGACCGATACCGTTGATTTTCAAGCATCTTCCGGCGCTTCAATCCGAGCCAAAGGGCTCAGGGCCAAAGAAGGCAATATGAAAGCCTCAAGCGGCGGAGGTGTAGGCGGTTACATAACCGGCCGATGCAACATATCGAAATCATCGGGCGGCTCAGTGAGCAACGCAGCCCAATAACCAAGAGTTCTCCGACACGGAAAGTCTTAGCGTTAAGAGCATAGCCGACATAGATTGGCGAGAAATATCTTGCCTTACGATTGCAAACAATTGAATAATAGAATAGCCCGATGCCACCATTAGCATCAGGCTATTTTATTATTCAAGATTATCAAAGGTTATTCGGGGAGGGCGAGGCCGGCGATGGTGGCTATTTTGTGGGGAATTTCTGTGTTGTCCTGGAAGCAGCCGAAGACTTCGCTACCTACACCTGCCGCATAAACCGGTACGGGGTTTCCCGTATGGGCCGATGTGGTCCAGCCGGCGGCCGCTTTCTTAGACATAAGGCTGAATACTTTGCTTGAAAAAGCGTTGAAGTTGTTGTAAAGACCTTTTTCGTCGCTACTACTGCCGCGGTCGAACACGTCAGTAAACAGCTGCTGAAGTTCAGCCGTCTCCTTTTCGTTGAGTTTCACCTGATTCCAGAAGCCGAAGTTCTTCTCGAGATAAGCTTTCATTTCGTCCCAGGTGTAGGGCTTTTCAGAGTTGAGAAGCGATTTGCAGATATCGGAGAACATCTCTTTCGATACTTTCTGGTTCTGCAGCAGCTCGAAGTGCGCGGTATAGCCGTTGGCATCGTTGCCAATCGACAGACCTCCCGTATCGTGGTCGGCAGTAACCACAATCAGCGTCTCATCGGGATGAGCAAGAAGGAAATAATAGGCTATCTGGAGAGCATTGTTGAAGTTGAAAACTTCCGAGATAGCAGTAGCGGCATCGTTACTGTGGAGAGCGTGGTCGATATTGCCTCCTTCGACCATCATGAAGAATTTGTCGGGCGAAACCGTAGTAAGGTGGTCAAGACATGCCTGAGTCATCTGCTCGAGAGTAATCATTCCGGGGATTTCGTCAATCAGATAACCGGTGTTGCCATCCTGGAAAGGATTCTTATCCAGCAGCACCACGCGGCCGCCATCGGGTTTGTCGGCCAGATATTCATCGTAACCGTTGATGATGCGGATGTTGTTGGTCTTATAGAGATCGAGCACGTCGGTGGGATTGCCTTTCGAGTCAGTCAGACCACACAAAGCCGCTCCGGCCAGGAAGTCAAACTGACTGTCAATAAACTGGCGGTCAACGTCAGCGCGCATTCCGCGATTGGCAACGTGGGCATAGAATGCACCGGGAGTAGCATCGTCGGGCGCTACGTTAGTCACCAGACCCACACCGTAGCCGTTATCCTTAAGAATTTTGGCTATCGAAACGACCGGAATCGTATCGGCCGTGACGCCGAGCATACCGTTCTGTGTCTTATGTCCGGTAGCGAGAGCCGTACCGGCTGCCGCGGAGTCGGTTACCGGCGAACTTGCCGAATATGTAGACACCTGACCTGCTACGGGAAATTTCATCATGAGCGGGAGCTCGGCGTGACCGAGCACGGCGCGGTTGTAAGCGAGAGCCGCCATAGCGGGAGCCATGCCCATGCCGTCGCCTATGAAGTAGAAGATGTATTTGGGAGCGGCTCCGTAGACCGTCGCCACAGCCAAAAGAAAGAGTGAAATGAGAAAGTTACGTTTCATTTTGCTGAAATTATGATTGGTTAGTTATTCTGACAAAAAATCTTTGAGGCGCGGCAATGCTTCTTCAGCCGCTCTACGACCGATAGCATAGACATTTTTCATCTTCGTTTTGTCGGTCGATACACGCCCTATAGGCAGAGGCGCTTCGGGGGCAATCACAAACGTGTCACCACTACGCTCACCATCGGCCACAAGCTGAAGCTGGGCGTTGTACATCTCATGACGCCGGGCCATTGCCTCAGCCACCTTTTTATGCCTGGGCAGAAGCATGCGCCACAGCCATGCCGAAGCCCTGGTTTTGAAATAGTCGCGCGGCTGCGTCAGCACGACCACATTGCGCCGGTAGCCAAGCGAGCGGAAATAAGCGAGCGGTATCGAATCGGAGATTCCGCCATCGAGCATCTGCCGGCCGTCGGCCACCCTGACGGGACGCGTCACCGCCGGCATCGAGGCCGAAGCCCGCAACCATTCGAGCGAATCGCGGTCGACCTTATCCATGCGGTAGTATGCAGGCTCACCGGTAGCTGTATCTGTCGCTACCATATAAAATTCCATCGGATTTGCCTCAAACGTGGCTGTGTCGAAAATGTCGAGTTGGAGCGGGAGAGTGTGGTAGGCAAACTCGGCGCCTACCAGATTGCCTGTCGTGAGCAGCGACCACAGACCCATATATCGCGGGTCGGAAGCGTAGCGGAGATTGTAGCGGAGCACGCGTCCGGGCTGCCGCGATTTGTAGTTGCAGCCGAAACTCGAGCCGGCGGAGACTCCGATCATCCCGTCGAACTCCACACCGTTTTCCATCATCACATCGATGACACCCGCCGTGAAGAGTCCGCGCATAGCGCCCCCTTCAAGCACAAGGCCTTTCTTCGCTTTTCCGCTCATGTTGCAAATTTAACAAAAAAATCCCGCATCGGAGCCCCACACCCATATTAATTCAGCCAACATCTTATTTGACTTTCGGGTTCCGACGCGGGATTATATCTTTACGCCGTTGACCGCCCCGCCTATGGGGCCGCACGGCGACAATCGACAGTGTATGATGTGTTACAAAATTATTCACATTCTGATACAAATCGAAAACTATGTTGATAAACGCGCCATTTCTGTCCATCAACAAATCTGCGCCCGTCTTGCACACCCAAGGCTTTAAGCGTAAATTTGCATCGCCTAACACGTGAAGGCCAACACCACTTTTAATATGAAGACCCTTGAGATAACCCGTCACAAACTGCTCGTGATAGTCGATGTGGTTTTTTGCTGCCTGTTTGTGCCGATGATGTTTCTCCTCATGCGCCTCCAGCACTGGATAACTTACTATCCGCTCTACGGCATGGCGCTTGTGGTCTATTGCTACGGGCTATATTTCGGGGTCAAACGAATCAATTTTCCCAAATTGGTGATGCACCGCCGCTTCTGGAGCGTGGCGGGCTATCTTGCCTTGCTCATAGCAATCACCTGTGTATTCATACTGGCGTTTCCCACGCCCGACGATTGTCCGTCGATTGACGACGCCTTTCCCGGCTTGCGTCAGCGCATGCGCTCACAGACTATCTGGTTCAGCTTCTTTATCTTCTCGGGCTACGGGCTTGCCGTGTCGCTGCTCGCCGAGCTGTCGGCCGTAGTGATAAAGCACAAAGGGAGCGAACACGCCAAAGTTCGTGCCGAGCTGTCGCTCTTCAAGGCCCAGATTAATCCCCACTTCATGTTCAACACCCTCAACACTCTCTATGGCATGATTGTGGCCGGAAGCGACAAGACCGAGGATGCGTTTGTGAAATTCTCCGACCTTATAAAATACTCCTACACGACAATCCACCGCGACACCATAGAATTGTGGCGCGAGATTGATTACATCGGTATGTATCTCGACCTTCAGCGGCTCCGGCTCAACAGCCACACCCGCATCGAGTGGCATCACCACGTGTGTAATCCCGGCTTGCAGATTCCTCCCATGATTCTGATTACCTTTGTGGAAAACGCGGTGAAATACGGAGCCTCGGCCAGCCATGACTCTGTCATCACCATCACCGCCCATGAGAGCGATGGAGTGTTCGTCTTCACCACCCATAACCCCATCCTCCATCAGAAACAGCCGACCGACTCCTCCACAGGCATCGATAACTGCCGGTCGCGCCTCAATCTGCTGTACCCCGACCGTCATCGAATCGAAGTGACCGACGACGGCAGCTACTTTACCCTGAGATTTGAGATAACACTCGATCATACCCATCGCCATTCCCCTACCGCCAAACCTGCCTGACAATGAAATGTATCGCTATCGACGACGAGCCTATGGCTTTGTCCGTAATATCCAGCTTCTGCAACCGCAGTAATATCTCTGTCGACCTTTACTCCGACCCCGATGAGGGCGTTGAGGCCATCCGTGCCAAACGTCCCGACCTCGTGTTTCTCGACATCGAGATGAAAGATATTTCGGGAGTGGAGATAGCCCGCAGTCTGGCCGGGACCACCGATTTCATCTTCACTACTGCATATCTGCAGTATGCCGCCGACGGCTTTGAACTCGATGCCGTCGACTTCCTCCACAAACCGTTTTCCTACGACCGCTTCCGCACCGCCATCGAAAAATTCGAGCGCCGACGCATGGCTCAGGAGCAGTCGCCGCGAACATTCACGCTCAAGCAGGAATACAGTACGGTGGTTGTGATGATTGACGATATAACCTATCTCGAGGCGATGGAAAACTACTCGAAAGTCCACCGGCTGTCAGCGCCCTACATCCTTTCGCGTATAAGCCTCAAAGCTCTGGGTCAGCGTCTGCCGGCCAAAGAATTTGTACGCATACACCGCAGCTATATCGTTGCCATCAGCAAGATTGAGAGCTACAATCGTCAGGAAATGAGACTTATCGACGGCACGATGCTCCCCGTCGGCCGCCAGTATATCAAGGAAATATCGGATTTGCTTGAACACATCTGAACTTATTTCGGTAACTTTGCGCACGCAAAAATCATAACAACATCTGACTGCAACCCCTAATGGATATTACCGATATACGGATTGAAGACTTCGATTATCCCCTGCCCGACGATCGCATAGCGCGTCATCCGCTGGCTGAGCGCGACGCCTGCCGTCTGTTGGTGCGCCGCCCCGACGGCTCGCTGCTCCACAGCCGTTTCACCGAACTGCCGTCGCTGCTGCCGCCCGATACGATAATGGTCTACAACAATACTCGCGTCATCAACGCCCGCCTGCGTTTCCACAAAGCCGGACCGTCCGGAGCCCTTATCGAAGTGTTCTGCCTCGAGCCGGAAAATCCGCGCGATTATGAGCGGTCGTTTGCGTCGACCGAAGGTTGCAGCTGGCTTTGCTTCGTAGGCAACAGCAAGCGCTGGAAAGAAGGTCCACTGCTGCTTACGCTCGAAATCGGCGGCCGTACAGTCACCCTCCGCGCCGAACGCGCCGAGCGGCGCGACAATGCCTCGGTCGTCACTTTCGGCTGGGACTCCGACCGGGTGACATTCTCGCAGATTATCGACGCCGCAGGCGAAATCCCCATACCGCCCTATCTCAACCGCTCGACAGAGGAGTCGGACCGCAGCGACTATCAGACAGTGTTCAACCGCATCGAAGGCTCGGTGGCCGCCCCTACAGCCGGACTCCACTTCACCCCCCGTGTGCTCGCCGATATTGACGCGCTCGACATTCCCCGACGCGAGATTACGCTCCACGTCGGTGCCGGAACGTTTCAGCCCGTAAAGTCCGACACGATTGGCGATCATACGATGCACAGCGAATTTATTAGCGTCTCAACCGACCTTATCCGTGAGCTCGCCGCCGGACAGCGGCGTGTGATAGCTGTAGGCACCACATCGGTGCGCACCCTCGAAAGCCTCTACCATCTGGGATGCATGGTCAGCGAGGGCCTTGCCCCGCGTGAAGTGCCCCAATGGTATCCCTACAGGCCCGAGCACCCCGACCTGACCACATCCGAAGCACTCAACGCTCTTGCCGGCTATCTTGAGGCGCACGGACTTGACCGCCTCGTCGCATCGACGCGCATCATTATCGCCCCGGGATATCGCTACCGCGTGGTCAGCGGAATGGTCACCAACTTCCATCAGCCGAAGTCGACCCTGCTCCTGCTCGTTTCGGCATTCACCGGCGGCGACTGGCGCCGGATGTACGACGAAGCTCTTGCCTCCGACTACCGCTTTCTGAGCTACGGCGACGCTCAGCTGCTTCTCTGACGGACCGGTGTGGAACATCTTGCGCGCTATGTTCCACGAGTTATTAACAATCGCGCCGTTTTATCAACATTTAACTCAATTCCAGCTATAAACCTTATTATAGGTGGAACAAAACGACTACATTTGCACCGTAAACACAACCTTGCAAATGGGTAAAATCATAGCTATCGCAAATCAGAAAGGTGGTGTGGGCAAAACCACCACCACTATCAACCTCGGCGCCTCCCTTGCCGCCGAAGGTAAAAAAGTGCTTAT
>CAYUYQ010000014.1:0-24958 GCA_964449335.1 uncultured Bacteroides sp.
TGATTGTGGCGCCTACGAGCATCACGGCTCCCGACAGAAGCGCCGTAAAGCGCACACCCATCTTGTCGAGAATGATACCGGCAAAAATCAGGAAGAAAATAAACACATTGAGGAATGTCTCCGAGCCCTGCATGGTGCCGAAGGCGGTCGAATCCCATCCGCGGGTCGACTGCAGGAGGTCCTTGATAGGCGAGAGAATATCCATGAAAATGTAGGAGCAAAACATGGCAAACGCCAGTAGACCGAGTGCGGTCCAGCGTGCCCATGCCTTGTCCGAAAGGATTTGTAGGTCCTTAGTCATAGCTAATTGGTTTTATGATTGGTTAATTTTGATGCAAAATTAATCTTTATTCACGATTTAATAAGTAATTTCGTGGCAAATTTCCAATCACGGCGCTGCCGTTTCAACTCATAACCCGATGAATACACGTAAGCCCTATACTCTTGACCGAGTCGTACGCCTGGTTATCACCATCGTAATCATACTGATAGCCCTCTGGTTTATCAATATATTGAAAGACGTTCTTCTCCCGTTTCTTGTTGCCTGTCTGATAGCCTATATGTTTGAACCGTTTGTGCAGTTCAACCGCCGCCTGCTCAATCTCAAAGGACGCGTGCCCGCAATTTTCGTCACACTTTTTGAGGCGACGTTCTTCTTCGGACTGCTGTGCTATTTTCTTGTTCCGGCCGTCATATCGGAGATTAACCAGATGGCCGACGTGCTGAGCGCCTACGCATCGTCGAAATTCGCCGACTCCGATACAGTCCTGGGGCAGGTCCATGAATATATACGGCGTAAAATCGACTTTCAAGGCCTTTCGGAAGTGCTGAAATCACAACATGCAATGGAGATGATAGAAGACTCGCTATCCACCGCATGGAGTCTGATTACGGGCAGCATCTCGGTGCTTATCGGAATTTTCAACTGGCTGATGGTAATTCTCTATGTTGTGTTCATCATGATTGACTACGAGCGTCTGGGCCGCGGATTGCGGCTGATGCTTCCACCTAAGCTCCGCAAGCCGGCCATGAGGATAGGTCGCGACATAAAAGAAAGCATGAACCAGTATTTCCGCGGACAGGCCCTTATTGCTTTCATCGTCGGCATCCTTTTCAGCATCGGGTTCTATATCATCGGTCTCCCGTTGGCCATCGTGCTCGGACTGTTTATCGGTGTGCTCAATCTTGTGCCATATCTCCAGCTGATTTCATTCATACCCACAACGCTGCTCTGTATGGTCTACGCTATCGGTGGCGGCCACGAATTCTGGCCTATTTTCCTGCAGAGCATAGCGGTCTACTGCATCGTGCAGGTGATTCAGGACCTTATCCTCACCCCTCGCATCATGGGAAAGGCTATGGGACTCAACCCGGCTCTAATTCTTCTTTCGCTATCGGTGTGGGGCACGCTTCTCGGACTCGTTGGCATGATTATAGCCCTTCCCCTCACTACCCTGCTTATAAGCTACTTTAATCTCTATATCACCCATCGCGATGATACGTCGGACCATCCCGACGCCGGCAACCGTGAGGCCGGCGAGCTCGAGAAGGCCGAGGAATTCCCATTCGCCTAATCGTCTGAAGTCGGACTTGTCTGACCGGTCGGACTCGTCGGATAAAGAAGGCAGCGCCGCGTTCCACTTGTCGGGAGCGCGGCGCTGCTTATTTCGGAAAAATATCGGTTATCAATAGAGGAGCGTTCCGGAGAGGCACCAGTAGCTATTGCTGCCGCCTTCGGGAGCACCCTGCGGAATCTTAACGGTGATAGTGTGTTCACCGGCGCTAAGATTGCCAAGGTAAATATACTCGGGATTAGTAACCGTAGCGGGGCACCAGTTAGAGCGGCTGAGATCCGATGAGCTCAGACCGTTGGAGAAGTTACCCGAGCAGGGGTTCCAATTGCGGTACGTGCCGCAATCCTCGCGCCAGGGCACGAACGAAATCACCTGCTTGCCATCGAGAAGGATAGTGTTGGGCTTCTGGTTGAACTCGTCGCCTCCGCCCCAGCCGCCGTGGCCCGTGGTGAGGTAGAACAGGATTGCATTTTCAACCGGCTCGTTGAGCGTGAACTTGACGTTGAGCGAGTCGTTGAGAAGGAACGTAGGATAAGGCTGACCGGCCTGCTCCAGATAGTTGACGGTGTTGAACAGAGGCATGGTGTGGAACGATTTGCGTTCGCCGCTGGGATAATATTTGAGTTTAACAGAAACTTTGTGGCCTTTGGAATCCCAGTTGCCGATGTAAGCGCCAATCCACTGCTCGCCTACCAGACGATCGGCAAGGCTGGTAACTTCAGTCTTGTAGTTCACGGAATCAACCCACTCCTGACCGCGCACTTTGGTGTGATTGTAGGCACGCACACCGAAGCCGGTGAAGAAGCGCATCAGCTCCATAGGCACGGTATAGTCGGGCGTCGAAACGAGGCCATGATAGTCAGTCTCGCCTGATTTGAATGCGGGAACAGAATTGAGGTCGCGGATAGCGTCGATAAACGATTCTTTCTTATCGGTAGGAATCATGAACACGGAGCCGGTGCGGTCGTAGGCATCGCCGTCGGAGTACTGAACGACTTCTACAAACACGTCGCGGTCATTAACGCTGTCGGGGAGCTGCACCTTTTTCAGGATGATTGTTCCGCCGCCAACGTTGTAGATTTCGCCACCTTTCAGCGCTTCGGGAATCTTGGCTCCATCGAAGTTGATGCGCTGCTGGTCAAACACCGGGATGGTGATGACGTTGGCATGATTGATGTCGTACTGGAAATCATACGCGTCCATTTTCTGGCCCCACGACTCGGGGAAAAGATTACGCGTTTCCTTGACGGGTGTGATGGCGGTTGCTTCCTGAATCTGATTGCCGTTGCGGATTATGCGGAGCACCAGACCGTCGGGGACTCCTACGCCGGCCTGCGGGGTGCCGCGGAAAGGAATCTGGGTTGTGTACCAGATTTCAATCGTGTTGGAGTTGATGGATGTGCGCACAATCTTGCAGTCGAGACCGAGATATTTGTCCTCGCCGATTTCTTTAAGACCTTTACCCATATCGAAAGGCGAAGCGCTCGATATCACATTACCGTTGGGGAGCTGAGCCCAACGATAAGATTCATGAGTGGCATAATCGATATAGCTTTTGGTGATGGGAACGCGGGGTGCGACACCTTCGGGGACGCGACGACCGCTTTCGAGGGCCACCTGATCGCCGATGACGGTCATCACCATTTTACCGGGCGAATGATGTCCGTTATAAGCGTTCTGGTAAGTTACCTCAATGCCTTTGGCATTGCGCACACTCTTGAGAATGTTGGGCGCTTTTGCGGCCGAGGCGCTGATGAAGCCCGCCATTACCACGGCAAGGGCTGTCAGAAGTGATCTTCTCATGGTTGAATAAATTGTTTGGTTAGACTTTATTTATACTGATTGCAAATTTATAAAAAATCCGGGAATCTCAATTGGTTCCCGGATGTTAAGATGGACGCAGTCGGCTTATTTTATTCCCCGGCGGTTGAGCTCGGCCTGATAGCGGCGGGCGTTGGCCATGTGGGTGGAATAATCCGACGCGAAATTATGATAGCCCGAGAAATCTTCCTTGGCACACATGTAGAGATACGTATGAGCGGGCGCACTGAGCACGCGGTCAATCGTGGCTTTGCCGGGCGTGCGGATTGGGCCCGGCGGCAGCCCGTCGTGCAGATAAGTGTTGTAGGGCGATTCGGTGCGCAGATGAGCTGCGGTGATGCGGCGCAAAGCGAAATTGCCGGTTGCATATTTCACCGTCGGGTCGGCCTGCAGTCGCATCCCCTTTTTCAGTCGGTTGAGATACAGCCGGGCTATGGCCGGATGCTCATCGGCTTTGGCCGACTCTTCTTCCACGATTGAGGCGAGCGTGGTGACCTCAACGGGTGTCAGTCCGAGCTTTGCGGCCTGCTCGCGACGGGTGTCGGTCCAGAAGCGGTCGCGGTAGTCGGCCATGCGCTTTACGACGTCGGCAGGCGTAGCCGTCCAGTAAAACTCGTAGCTGTCCGGCAGGAAAGCCGCGATAAACGCCTCAGGAGTGTAGCCGCGCTGCGGCAGTTCGGCCTCACACGCCTGCAGAAACTCCTCGGGGGTGAAATCGAGCTGCGGAGCTATCTTATCGGCCAGTTGAGAGAGTGTGCGAGCAGCGCTCCAGTTGACGCGTACAGGAGTCTGCATTCCACGGGCCAATCGGCGGGCGGTAGTGAGCGAGCGGTCGCCATGAGCCACCTTGTAAGCTCCGGCCGATACCGACGGTTTGCCGCCAATCAGCGAGTAAAACGTCATGATGCGGTTAGCCTCGGCCGAGCCGAGCCGCGAGCGGAGCGAATCGCCCACCGCCTTCTCGGTCGAACCGTGAGGAATGTAGACCCACGTGTCGTTGCCGCGGAACGTGTGCATGGCAAAACCGGCGGCAACACCACCGATAAATAGTATGATTCCAATCGTCACGCCTGCCATCCACAGCAAGCGGCGCCGCGCGGCGCCGCTTTTCTTTGCGGCAGCGCGCGGCGCTCGTTTCTTTCCTTTGGTCTGCTGAGCCATCAGAATATGGGGAACTTCGACTGGCTTACCACGTATTTCTTGACAAATGCGCGATTATCCATGACAAACATCAGTATGCCCTGAACGAGAGCCACAATCTCCCAGATGCCGCAGGTGACAATCGTGAGCAGAATCGACAGAATACCGCCGGTAGTCTTGCCGAGGTAGAAGTACTGCACGCCTAATCCGCCAAGGAAGATGGCCAGAAGGGCGCAGACGCCACGGCTCTTGCCCGACACTGGATCGGATGCAAATACGTCGTTACGACGGAAATAGTCTTCAATCGTGTTCTGAGAAGCATAGCTGTTTTCGTCGAGAGCTGCACCGTAAGGGTTTGACTCTGACGACTGAGGAGCTGCGTAGTCCACTGTCTGGTGGCAGTAGGGGCAAACAGTGAGATTATCGTCGATAAGCTGCTGGCAATGAGGACACTTTTTCATATCTTATTCGTTTTATTGATTAACTTACATTGATTAGACGGACGGACACCCGGAAAAGTTGCACGCATGTTATCATTTTTTGACGGCAAACTTCAACGCCACGGGCATATCGGGCAAACCGGCGGGAAGCGTCACGGTCACTTTGTCGCCCTTCACGACATATTTCACCTTGCGGTTGCCGTCGAGAAGCGTCATTCGGCCTTCGGGTATGTTGCCGGTCCACTCAATTGTGCGCGGAAGCTTTTCGTTCTCCGGGAGAGCATAGATGGCATAGAGTGTCTTGCCGTCTTTGTTGGCGGTGAACCATGTCAGGCCGTCGTTGTAGATTTCGGCGTTGCGGGTCGAGTAGATGGCCTCGCCGTTTTTGCCAAGCCAATCGCCTATCACGGTCAGGCGCTCCTCGACTTCGGGCTGAATCAGGCCTTGGGCCGTGGGGCCGACGCCGAGAAGGAGGCAGCCGCCCTTGGCAGTGATTTCAGCGAGCATACCGAGCACTTTCGACGGGCTTTTGAACGGAGCGTTCGGCACCCATCCCCAGTCGTTGCTCAGCGTGATGCAGCTTTCCCAGGGATAATCGAGCTGCTTGTCGGGGATGCCGCGTTCGGGAGTCTGATAGTTCTCGTTGCGGCCCTTGATAGCGCGGTCGACCGAAATAAGGCCGGGGTGGAGACCGCCGCGGGCGCTCACGAGGATGCTGTCGAGATTGATATCGTCGCCGGTAATCCAGCCACCGTCGAGCCAAAGGATATCAAATTTGCCGTATTCACCACCGAGAAGTTCGCCGAGCTGGCCGGCAGTGAAATCCTGATAGTTTTTCCACCAGTCGGGGTGACGGTCTTTCTTGTAGTTGATGCGACGGTTGGGGGTGGCGAAATAGGGATTCCAGAACCATTCACAATGCCAGTCAGGCTTGGAGAAGTAGCAACCAATCATAAAGTCCTGGTCGCGGAAAGCGTTGAACACCTCTTTAGCCACGTTTTTGCGGGGGTTGGAGGCAAACGGTCCGTTGGCCACGGAGAAATCAGTCAGCTTGGAATCGAAGGTACAGAAGCCGTCGTGATGCTTGGTGGTGAACACCATATATTTCATGCCGGCACGCTTCATGATATCGGCCCACTGCTCGGGATTGAATTCGGTGGGATTGAGCGAGTCTTTCAGACTCCAGTACCATTCCTTATACTTGTCGTAGGACATCTTGGGATTACGACCGATCCAGTCGACATCTTCCGAGCAGATTGACCACGATTCAACGATGCCGGGCACGGAATAGAGTCCCCAGTGGAAAAGTACACCGAATTTCTGGTCCTGCCAATTGTCGAGTTTCTGAAGCACAGCCTCGTCAGTAGGCCACACATAGCCGTCGGCGCTCGACTGCTCATGGACGAATCCCTGCACCGGAGCCTCCTGAGCGTTCGCGTTCATCGACGCCACAAGTGCGATGGCTGAGATAGCGATTACAGTTATTTTTTTCATGACGTTGACTCGTATCTATTACTGTTTGGCAGTGAATTTGAGAGCTACAGGCATCTGAGGAAGACCTTTGGGAAGTTTTACCGTCACCTTGCCTTCTGGCGACACCGTATAGTTGACCGTGCGGCCGGTCTCGAGAAGGGTCATTTTGCCGGTGGGAATATTTCCGGTCCATTCGATAGTCGAGGGAAGTTCCTCCTTGTCAGCCTTGGCGTAGATAGCATAGCGGGTCTTGCCGTCCTTGTTGGCGGTGAACCATGTCTTACCGTCGTTGTAGACTTCGGCGTTGCGGGTCGAGTAGATGGCCTCGCCGTTTTTGTCGAGCCATGTGCCCACTTCGGTCACGACGTCGGCAATCACCGGTTCGATAGTGCCCAGCGGTGTGGGGCCTACGCCGAGAAGGAGTGAACCGCCCTTAGCGGTGATTTCGGCAAGCATACCTACGACCTTGTTGGGAGTCATGGGATGGGGATTGTGAACCCAACCCCAGGCACCGGTCAGCGGTATGCAGCTTTCCCACGGATAGTTGAGCTGAGTTTCGGGGATGCCGCGTTCGGGCGTCTGATAGTTCTCGTTGCGTCCCTTGATGGCGCGGTCGACCGAGATGAGGCCTGGGTGGAGACCGCCGCGGGCGCTCACGAGGATGCTGTCGAGATTGATGTCGTCGCCGGTAATCCAGCCACCGTCGAGCCAGAGGATATCGAACTTACCGTAGTCGCCGCCGAGGAGCTCGCCAAGCTGACCGGCCGTATAGTCCTGATAGTTTTTCCACCAGTCGGGATGACGCTCCTTCGAGTAGTTGATGTGACGGCCTTTGGTGGCGTAGGCGTCGTTCCAGAACCACTGCGTGTGCCAGTCGGGCTTCGAGAAATAGCAACCAATCATGAAATCCTGGTCGCGGAAAGCGTTGAACACCTCTTTAGCCACATTTTTTCGCGGGCTGTAAGCAAACGGACCTTTGGCAATGGTAAAATCGGTCAGTTTGGAATCGAAAGTGCAGAAGCCGTCGTGGTGCTTGGTGGTGAAAATCATATATTTCATACCGCCCTTCTTCATGATGTCGGCCCACTGCTCGGGATTGAATTCCGATGGGTTGAGAGCTTCTGAAAGTCCCCAATACCATTTTTTGTAGCCTTCGTAGTTGCAATCGTTGGGACGTGTAATCCAGTCCTCGTCGCAGAGAGGCCACGACTCGCAGATGCCGGGCAATGAATAGAGACCCCAGTGGAAAAGCACACCGTACTTCTGGTCCTGCCAGTCGTCAAGTTTTTTTAGAACGGTCTGGTCGGTGGGCCATACGTAGCCGTTGGCCTCCGACTGCTCATGTACGTAGCTGTTTGTCACAGCGTCCTGGGCGAAAGCCGAAGTAGCGGCAAGCACACCGACGCCGGTTAAAAGATGGCGAATTGAAATCATTAATCTGAAAAATAAGGTATGGTTAGAATTATGGTATTTAATTACTAATGCGGGGAAGCAACCGGCATTGCGCACGATTACTTATCTGCAAAAATACTCATTATTTTTAACATTGGAGGTTATTTCTCCTACAGAAATAGTTGCCGCAACATTTTTTTTCGTAATTTTATCGACGCACTCCGAATACACGGAATATAACCATAGAAAAATAATGAGAACATCGCTCACACTGGCAGCCGGATCGGCCCTCATGCTCCTCCCCTCCTGTAGCGGACAGAAGAAAGCCGCGATACCCGAAGCGGGCAAAATGCCCAACATCGTCTACATTCTCGCTGACGATATGGGCTATGGTGATATACACGCCTACGATTCGGCGTGTAAGATACCGACGCCTGCACTCGACAGCCTTGCGGCCGACGGCATAGCGTTTACCGACGTACACTCCAATTCGGCGGTCAGCACCCCTACCCGCTATGGTATCCTGACAGGCAGATATGCTTTCCGGTCGAGACTTAAAGACGGTGTTCTCGTAGGCCATGACCCGTCGCTAATCGAACCGGGACGTGAAACGGTAGCCACTCTACTGAAAAAAGGAGGATACAACACGGCATGCATCGGCAAGTGGCATCTCGGCCTCGATTGGGCGCGCCGCGACACGACCAAGGCTCTTTTCACAGGAAGTCCGTGGGATATTACCGACACCGAAAACGTTGACTATACCGGACCGGTTAAGGGTGGGCCCTCCGACCACGGATTTGACTACAGCTACATAATGCCCGCATCGCTCGATATCGCCCCCTACGTATACATCGAAAACGGCAGGGTCAACAGCCCAGTGACCCGCCACGCGCCGGCATGGAGCGACGATAAGGCCCGCGGCATGTGGTATCGCCACGGCGATATTGCCGAGAATTTTGACCACGCAAACTGTCTGCAACACTTCACCGGCAAAGCCGTTGACTACATCAAGGCCTCGGCCGGTAGCGACAAGCCGTTCTTCCTTTACTTCCCGCTGACAGCTCCCCACACCCCCTGGCTGCCGTCGGAGGAGTATCAGGGACGCTCGGGAGCGGGAGTCTACGGCGATTTTGTATGCATGGTCGACGACGTAGTGCGTCAGGTGCGTGACGCTCTCAAAGAGACCGGTCAACTCGACAACACTATCGTGATTTTCGCAAGCGACAACGGGTCGAACTGGATTCCGGCCGACATAGCCGAAACCGGCCACCGCGCCAACGGCATCTATTCCGGCCAAAAATCCGACATCTGGGAAGGCGGCCACCGTGTGCCTTTCATCGTGTCGTGGCCTGCTCAAATAAAGGGCGGACGGACCAGCGACGAAATTCTGTGCACAACCGACCTTCTGGCCACATGCGCCGAAATGACCGGTCAGACGCTGGCCGACGATGCCGGAGAAGACAGCTTCAGCTTCTGGAAAATCCTGACAGATCAGCCCCATGAGAGCCCCATACGTCCGGCAACCGTCCACCACTCAATCGACGGTTACTTCGCCTTGCGTCAAGGCGACTGGGTCTATCTCGACGCTCACGGCTCAGGCGGCTGGACACTTCCGGAGAGCGATGCAGCCGACCTGCCCTCCGAACAGCTCTACAATCTCAAAGATGACCCCGCAGAGAAAAACAACCGTATTGCCGAGCATCCCGAAATGGCAAAATCCATGAAGCAGCTTCTCGACAAATATGTTGTGGAAGGCCGGAGCCGTTAAAACCACCATATCATGAGTAATACGATGATTAAGAAACCGGTTAAATTCAGCCCCTACGTCGGCACGTTGTCGGTGACCGTCACCATAGCTGCCGCAGGATTTTGCATCTACCGACACCGCAATACGTCGCCCGGACTAATCTACACTATATGCGCCCTGTTTGGCATACTTGCAATATGCGCCTTGTACTATACACCGCTTTGGATTTCGGTAGACAATCAGAAAGTGAGAATCAGGCGCCCGCTTCGCTCAAAAATCATTCCGCTTAGCGAGATTGAATCCGTCAAAGCCTGCCCGCCCACAATGGCCGCACGCCGTCTCTGCGGCAGCGGTGGATGGTGCGGCTACTGGGGATGGTTCAGCGAGCGCGACCTCGGCAAATACTTCGCCTACTATGGCAAAGCCTCCGACTGTTTCCTCCTGACCCTGAAAAACGGCCGGAAATATATGCTCGGCTGCGAAGACCCGCAATCCGTGATTGACTTCCTAAACTCACATATCCGATAAGAATATGACCGTGCCATGAGCAGTCTGGCGAAAAAAAATTGAGCGCGGAGGTTTAGGAAAATGGGAGTTATGTGTCATTACGATGTATGACGAACATAACTGACATAGAAAAGCTTTTCAAAGCCCACTACCCGCAGCTACACCGACTGGCCACGGTGATGCTGCACGACGAAGACCTTGCGCACGACATGGTCCATGACGTATTTGAGTCGGTGCTCTCCGCCGGGGCATCCGTTCCGGAATCGGCCGGCTACCTGATGGCAGCCGTAAGAAACCGTTGCCTCAACTATCTGCGCGACACCGATATGCACCGTCGACTCACAAGCCTATATTTCATCGACACCGACACCTACGATGCCGAACAGTGGCCCGACGAGGAAACAATCGTAAGAATCTACGGCATAATCGCGTCGGAGCTCACGGAGGCATCGCGCCGCGTCATGGAGATGCGCTTCGTCGAAGGATTGACCTTCGCAAAAATCGCAGCCACGTTAGGCATAAGCGAAACGGCTGTCTACAAACATGTTCGTCAGGCATTAATAGTAATCCGCAAAAACCTGAAACAGCATGAACAGTAATCTCACCGACCGTCACCACGAAGCCGAACTCTTCGACCGCGTGATTGACCTCATCGAACACCCTGAGCAATATAGCGCTGAACGCATTGACGAACTGCTCTCCGACCCCGAAGCCCTGAAAATCTACAATCTTCTGTGCAAAACCGGCTCGGCCATGCATGCCGGCAAAACCTTGTCGGACGCCGCAGTTGAAAAACAATGGGAGCGCTTCGCCGCCACGCACCGCCAATCGCGCGCATCGCGCATCCTGCCGCTACGTCTCGGTAGCCGCGCCGCCTCAATAGCCATCGTAGCCCTGACCTCACTGGCAGCCGTAGCTATAGGTGTCGCCGTGACCGCGAAGCTCAGCCCATCGGAACCGATAGCTGAAACCGATATTGAAATCATCACTCCTGCAACCGTAAAACCGGCTGTCGCCGTCGCCGCTCCTGACGACACGACCGCCAACGCCCCTACTCCCATACTGTTCGAGGAGGCTACACTCGAAACCATAACCGAAGCACTGGCGAAGCACTACGGTCTAAGCGTTCAATTCAACAACGCCAACGCTAAAGATCTGCAGCTCTACTATAAATTCGACCCCTCGCTCCCGATCGAAGATGTAATAGACCAGCTCAACACATTCGAGCAAATCAATCTCCGTATCGATGGTAACACACTAATAGTAGACTGAGACAATGCGACAGATTATTACTTTCATACTGGCGGCGATATCGCTGGCCGCAGCCTCCGCCGACACTTACAGCTACGACTTCTCCAACACTCCGCTCGCCAAAGCTCTGGTACAAATCGGCCGCGAGCACCCCGAAGTCAACCTCTCCCTTATCTACAACGAACTCAACCTCTACCGCACCTCTGCGTCCGTGCGGGCCGACAATGCGACCGACGCCATCAGCCAAGCCATCGACAGCAATCCGGTGTCAGTCATTGAGAAGAACGGTACTTTCTATGTGGAAGCACTTCAACACGGTCACTACCGCTATCACGGCCGCGCCATTGATTCCGACAACGAACCGGTAGCCGCCGCCCGTATAATGCTCCTTGCTCCCGGCGACTCAGCTGTAATCACCTACGGTCTGACTGATGAGGAAGGTCGATTCACCATACCGTGCGACAACCGGCAAGTGATAGTTAAAGCCGGATGTATCGGCTACAAAACAGCATATAAACTTTGCAACAGCTTTGCGGTTGGTGATATCGTCATGGAAAGTCTGCCCATACAGCTCGGCAGTGTCACCGTAGTGGCTGATAAGGCGTCACTTTATTCCGACAAAAGTATATTCCGACCTACCCAGCAGCAACGGAAATCTTCGCAGACGGCTACGGAGCTGCTCAACCGAATGGCCATCCCGCAGATAAATGCCCGTCTGGGCTCGGAAAGTCTGTCGACCGTCACCGGGCAACCGATAGCGATATATATCGACTACGTCCCCGCCTCAGCCTCGGAATTGCGAATGATGCGAACGACCGACGTCAAGAGCGTGGAATATCTGGAGTTTCCGACCGACCCGCGGTTTCAGGGTAGCAGCTATGTAATCAACTTCAGAATGCAGAAATATGAATATGGAGGCTACATCAAGACACTTGCTTCGGAATCATTGATTGCCAACTCGGGACTGGCACAGACCAATGCCAGACTTCAACGAAATAAGATGACCTTTGATGTGATGGGTTATGGCTATTATATGGACAACCGCCATATTGGCTTCGACCGGACAGAGACGTTCCGTCTGCCATCGGACGACAATGGCCGCACGGAGACCTTTCAACGCCGACAGTCGACAGAGTCATCACACTTCACCACGCGCAATTTCGAGACAAGCGTCAGAGCCCTCTATAACGCCGACAAGATAACAGCCAATACACAGATAGCTTTCGGTGGCGAAAACACGCCGCGCAATAATCAATCGGGCATCACGCGGTATACACCGTCGACCGTACACGAAAACTCGGAGTTTAGCTCGACGGCCGACAACCGTTCGAAATATCTCTCCTATAATGGCTATTATTATTTTTCGCTTCCGCACGGCAACTCGCTTACCGCACAGCTTGACTATCAGTACTCGCGCACGGCCCAGAGCTCCATGTATGAGGAGACCGGTTTCTCACCCATAGCGAACGGCGCGCACGACAACACAAATAGCGGGAGTGCCCGAATAACCTACAATCAGACATTCGGCAGAGCACACTCCATAAAAGTTTCCGGTTACGGGTTGTACGAAACCAACCGTACGGCTTACAGCGGCTCCCTCTCCACTCTCGATAGAGCCTCAACAAAATCTGCTCAGGCGGGTGCCGGATATAACTTCAACAACAAGGATTTCTCAGGGTCGCTCGGCTTTGGCTGGGACTGGGTGCAAACCGCACTCAACGACAACGAAGCTTATGCTGCATTTCCTTACGCTGATGCATTCTTAAACTATTCGATTAACCGGAAGAATTCTTTTAATATCGGATTCCATTATTCGGTATGGCCACCGTCGTCGAACTATAAGAGCGACAAGGTGATTCAGGTTTCGCCGTTCATGCGTCACACCGGCAATCCGCATCTGAAATCGCATCGCAGTTTCGATTTCGGCTTTAACTACACATTTGTTCCGACGCAGCGGTTTAACATGACGGCATTTGGCTACGCATGGCTTGTTGGCAACCGCGCGGCGTTCGTCTACAAAGCTACTCCGGAGGGAATCCTACGCACAATCGAGCAGCCTATAGGCCGTCTGAGCCACTACACTTACGGCATCAATGCCTCGACAACCCAACTCAACGGCAACCTCCAGCTTTCGGGACAAGTGGCGCACCTCTATGTGCGCGACGGAGCGCCGTTCGAAGTCACACACTCGCAGATAAGCTACTATCTGCAAGCCATGTACTATGCCGGACAATTCAACTTCGCCATAGCCTACCAATCGCCCGAAGGCACTATCAACTATGATTCGATGGCCGGCACGTGGTGGAAAAAGAAATGCAATCTCACATTTCAGGCCGGCTGGAGCAACAGCGTCTGGAATCTACAGCTCACAGCCCAGAACCTGCAACGATGGAACTGGGTGACATCACGTGATGCGATGGAAAGCGCGTCCTACTCCGTAGCAAGCCGAAATCTGGGCCCTGACGCCCACGCCTTAATCAAACTTTCGGCGACCTACACATTCGGGTTCGGCAAGAAGGTAGATCGCAGCAATGATATATCGAAGCAGTCGGGTGCATCGTCGGGTATCCTCAAATGACGGACACGATATTTTCTGTATTTTCACTTGAAAAATGGGAAATAAGGAAGATTTACATAAATTTGTAAGACGTAAATCTAAAAAAACGTCATAACCATGATTAGAAAAGTGCTAAGTTTTGTGATGGCAATCGCCGCCATGCTGCCGGCTTACGCCGCGGAGAAAAATGCAAAACCCTTCACCGCCCCCGAAATCCGCGAATGGAAAGGCAGTGCGGGTGAGCTGAAACTACCGGAGTCACCGACCATTGTCTACACCGATGGCTCGCTGCAGACCGTGGCCGATGTGTGCGCGCAGCAATATAAAGCTCTGACCGGTCACACTGCCACAGTCAAAGCCGGAAAAGCAACTGACGGAGACATCGTGCTTTCGATAAAGCCCGTTAAAGGCCTCGGTAACGAAGGCTACAGACTCAACATTGACAAGAAAATCGAAATCACGTCGCCCGACGCCGAAGGAGTAAGATGGGGCACACAGACCCTGCTGCAGATGCTGCGCCAGTCGCCGGAGTTGCCCAAGGGCGTAGCCACGGACTGGCCCGACTATGGCGTGCGAGGATTTATGATCGATGCCGGACGCAAATACATACCGCTTGACTATCTCTATAAACTGGTCGACGACATGGCCTATTACAAGATGAATCGTCTGCATGTGCATCTCAACGACAACGGATTCAAATACTATTTCGACGATGACTGGGACAAGACCCAGGCAGCATTTCGCATGGAGAGCGACGTGTTCCCCGGACTGACCGCCCGTGACGGTTCATACGGCAAGGAGGAATATCGCGCGTTCCAGAAATATGCGGCCGACCATGGCGTCGACATAGTAAGCGAAATCGACGTCCCGGCCCACTGTCTGGCGCTGACGCGCTTCATGCCTGAGACGGCGAGCGCCGACGGCCGCAATGACCGTGACCATCTCGACCTCGACAGTCCGGCCACCTACGAGCTCCTCGACAAACTCCTGGCCGAATATCTCGAGGGTGAGAACCCTGTGTTCACAAGCCCGCGCTTCCACATCGGCACCGATGAGTATCAGGGCGACAGCCTGACGATGGAGAAATTCCGTGCGTTCACCGACCGATATATAAAGTATGTCAAGAAGTTCGGCAAGGATCCTCTCATCTGGGGCTCCCTGACTCACGCCAAAGGCTCGACACCAATCGAAACCGAAGGTGTGGAAATGTATCTCTGGAGCAATGACTATGCCAAGCCCGAGGACATGATTGAATTGGGTTACAATGTGGTTTCGATTCCCGACGGCTGGACCTACATCGTACCGAAAGCCGGATACTACTATGACTATCTCAACAACAAGAAGCTTTACGACGAATGGACTCCGGCCAACGTGAACGGTGTGAAACTTCCGGAACGTCATCCGCAGCTGCGAGGCGGCATGTTTGCGGTGTGGAATGACCATCCCAACAATGGCTTGACAGTGCGCGACATCCATCACCGCATTATGCACTCACTGCCGGTCATGGCCACCAAAACATGGGACGGCGCCAACGTCAGTCTGCCTTTTGAAGATTTCGAGAATGCCGCTCCCGCACTTGGTGAAGCTCCGGGCGTAAACTATCTGGCGAAGCAGAGCGCCACGCCTGCAACGGTGCTCGAACTCGCCGAGGTGACTCCCGGCATGACTCTCCCCATCGAGGAAATCGGTTATGACTACACGGTTGAGTTTGACATAGAAGGAGGCAACGAAAAGAAAGGCACTGCACTGTTCAGCACTCCTGAAGCCACCGTCTGGCTCAGCGACCCCATCACAGGCAACATGGGCTATAGCCGCGAGGGACATCTTAACAGCTTCCGTTTCGACGTCAGGCCCGGTGAAAAGCATCACGTAAAAATCTTCGGAAATAACCGCACCGTAACACTTTACGTCGATGGCAAACTCGTTGACGACATGAACGAGCGCTGGATAAGCTACAACGGCAGCAAGCGGAAAATGGCTCAGGTGCGCACGCTCGTGTTCCCGCTCGGCAATGCCGGCGATTTCACAAGCCGTATAACCAATCTTAAAGTAGCTCAAAGCAACTAATTACACTCAATCCTATCAATCGGGCCAACTGGACTAATCAGACCAATTGGCCCGATTGTAGTTTTTTCAGATTGCTTTTTGTAAATTTGCAAGCGATATGAAAGAGCGTCTGAAACACATACTTTTCCTGACGGCATGCCTCGCGACTGCCGCAACGATTAACGCACAGACCGAAGAGCCCGACTCTATGGCCGTAGAGCTTGACGAGGTGACGGTGACGCGCCGCGACCCCGGACTGAAAAAACTACGTGGCACGGCATTCAACACCGAAGTCATATCGGCCGGCGAACTTGCGCGCGCAGCCTGCTGCAACCTCGGAGAAAGCTTTACGACAAATCCGTCGGTCGACGTGAGCTATAACGACGCCGCAACCGGAGCCCGACAGATAAAGCTGCTGGGATTGTCGGGCACATACGTGCAGATGCTTACCGAGAATATCCCCAACTTCCGAGGCTCGGCCCTCCCCTACGGACTGGGCTATGTGCCCGGCCCATGGTTGCAGTCAATCCAGGTGTCGAAAGGCGCAAGCTCGGTCAAAAACGGCTATGAGTCAATCACCGGCCAAATCAACATTGAGATGAAGAAGCCGCAAGCCGATCAGGAACTGGCTCTGAACGGCTACGCCGACACAAACGAGAAAGTGGAGCTGAACGCGTCGGGAAATCTTAGGCTCACTCCACGACTCTCGGCCGGACTGCTTCTCCACGGCGAAAACACCTTTGAGAGCCACGACCATAATTCCGACGGATTCATAGATATGCCTCGCCTCAAACAAATAAACGCCATGAACCGCTGGGCCTGGATGGGCAGCAAATACGTGTTTCAAGGCGCTGTGAAATTTCTGAGCGAAGAGCGCATCAGCGGTCAGGACGCACGCCACACCCTGCACACCGGAGCGAGTCACCCTACAATCAATCCACTATATCAGATAAAAATCAGGACTAACCGCTGGGAAGCATTTACGAAAAATGCTTATATATTCGATAAAACCAACGACGGCAATGTGGCCATGATTATATCGGGGTCGCACAATGATTTCCGGTCAGGTTACGGTCTCAAGCTCTACGACGTGAAGCAAGCAAACGCTTACGCGTCGCTGATGTTTGAGCGAAAATACGGCGAGCTCCACGCACTGTCGACCGGACTCAGCTTTAATTACGATTACTACAGCCAGAATCTTCGGCTCGTACACAATCCCGACGTAGCGTCCGACCGGTCGAAAGAGATAGAAGCCGTGAGCGGCGCCTACGCACAATACACGTTTAATCTCGCCAACAGCCTGCTGCTGATGGGCGGTATAAGATATGACTACAGTTCGCTCTACGGCTCGATGTTGACGCCGCGAGTTCACGGCCGCTGGAACATAGCCGAAGCCCTGACCATCCATGGCTCGGCAGGCCGAGGATTCCGAACGCCCCACATAATGGCTGAAAACAACTTCCTGCTCGCATCGTCGCGTTCGATAGTGATAGACACGGATATCGACCGCGAAGAGGCCTGGAACCTCGGCATCGGCACCGGGTCGATATTTTATATCGGCTCGAAACCGCTGAACTTCAACACGGAGTTTTACTACACGGATTTCCGCCATCAGCTTGTGGTAGATTTCGACTCCGACCCGCAGTCAGTCGCGTTCCGCAATCTCAACGGACGCTCTTACTCGCATACATTTCAGGTCGATGCCACATATCCGTTTTTCGCTGACTTTTCGCTGACGGCAGCCTACCGCTTTACGAAAGTGAGAATCGATTACGGCTCCGGACTGACCGACAAACCGCTCACATCGCGCAACAAGGGCTTGTTCACAGCATCCTACGCTCCGATGATGGGGCTTTGGCAGTTCGACGTCACTTGCTCGATAAACGGCAGCGGGCGTATGCCGTCGCCACCCGTCGGCACCGACGGAAAACCGGCATGGAATCCACGCTACAACGCATTTGCGCAGCTCAATGCGCAGGTCACCCGAAATTTCCGTCACTGGGCAGTCTACGTAGGAGGCGAGAACCTCACCGCCTATCGCCAGAAGCGACCAATAGTAGGCGCGGAAAATCCATGGGGCACAGGCTTTGACGCCACGATGGTCTACGCGCCGCTTCATGGCGCCGTGGTCTATGCCGGATTCCGCTATACACTGACAAAATATTAACATCTAAATAACTTTTTAATTATGAAAAAGTCAATTATCCTCCTCATGATTGCTTTCGGCGCAATGACCGCCGGCGCAAAAACCGTCACCTCATCGTTCACGGTCAATCCCGGCATGTCGTGCCAGAACTGCGAGAATAAAATCAAAAGCAATCTGCGCTTCGAGAAAGGCGTGAAGAAAATCACCACATCGCTGTCGGATCAACTCGTAACGGTCACCTACGATGACGAGAAAACTTCCGATGCCAATCTTATCAGTGCGTTCAAAAAGATAGGATACACGGCAAAACTTTCAGACGGCAAAGCTGCGAAAGGTCACGAGTGCACCGGCGACCACAAATGTTCCGACGATAAGAAGTGCGGCGGCAAGCATGACTGCTGCAGCGACAAAAAGAAATAAAATCCGGTAAGCGACACCACGATGAAAAAATATCTTGTGACCGGGGCAGCCGGCTTTATCGGGGCCAACTTTGTCAGATACATTCTCGACAAATGGGGCACAGATATAGATGTCCTTATTATCGACGACCTGACTTACGCCGGCAATCTGTCGACCATAGCGGACGAACTTGCAAAACCCAACGTGAGGTTTGTCAAGGGGAATATCTGTGACAGCGCACTCGTCGGGCAGACAATGGCGGACTTCAATCCGGACTATGTGGTGAATTTCGCGGCTGAGACGCATGTGGACCGCAGCATCGACAACCCGAGGACATTTCTTGAGACCAACATACTCGGGACGCAGTCGCTTCTCGAGGCCGCCAGAGAGGTGTGGCAATGCGGAAAAACGGAAAACGGTCGCCCGAAATATCTCGACGGACGGAAATATCTGCAAATCAGCACCGACGAGGTTTACGGGTCGCTTAGCCGCGACTTCGCGACGGCGCAACCGCTTGTGATTGACGAGGCTACAAGCCGTGTGGCGAAAGGACGCGACAATCTCAAGACGTTCGGCCGAGAGTTTTTCAAAGAGACAACTCCGCTCGCTCCCCGCTCGCCCTACTCGGCGTCGAAGGCAAGCGCCGATATGCTTGTGGAAGCGTATCACGAAACATACGGACTACCGGTCAACATTACCCGATGCTCCAACAATTACGGCCCGGCGCAGTTCCCCGAAAAGCTCATACCACTGATATTCAATAATATCGTAAAGGGCAAACCACTACCGGTCTACGGTAAGGGAGAAAATGTGCGCGACTGGCTTTACGTTGATGACCATTGCAGCGCCATTGATCTCGTGCTGCGCTACGGACGCGACGGTGAGGTCTACAATATAGGTGGCTTTAACGAGGAGCAGAATATCACCATCGTGAAGACGATTATCGACATAATGGCCCGGCTGATGCAGGAGAATCCCGCCTATCGCTCGCAGCTCCAACACAGTCTTGAGAATGTAAATCACTCGATGATAACATTTGTCGGTGACCGCCCTGGCCACGATATGCGCTACGCTATCGACCCGGCTAAAATCGCCAACGAACTGGGCTGGTATCCCGCGACACCGTTTGCCGAAGGTATTGAAAAAACCATACGGTGGTATTTTGATCACCCCGAATGGATTGAAAGTGTCACTTCCGGTGACTATCTGCGCTATTATGAGCAGATGTACGGCAACCGATAGCATGGGCCAACTTCCTAACAATCAAATAACACCGCAATCCGAACAATGAAAGGCATAGTTCTCGCCGGAGGCTCCGGCACCCGACTCTATCCGATGACGCGCGCCGTGTCGAAGCAGCTGATCCCCATCTACAATAAGCCGATGGTATACTACCCTATATCGGTGCTGATGCTGGCCGGCATACGCGACATTCTGATTATCTCGACTCCCGATGACCTGCCGGCATTCCGTCGCTTGCTCGGCGACGGAAGCGATATAGGCGTGAACTTTGCCTACGCCGAGCAACCGCGCCCCGAAGGGCTTGCCCAGGCCTTCATTATTGGACGCGATTGGATTGGCGATGATGACGTCTGTCTGGTGTTGGGCGATAATATATTCTACGGACAAGGATTCACAGCTATGCTTGAAAGCGCCGCTGCAAAGGCTGCCGACAACACGGCAACGATTTTTGCATATCCGGTGAGTGACCCGGAACGGTTCGGAGTCGTATGTGTCGATGCCGACGGGAAAGCAGTGTCGATTGAAGAGAAGCCCCGTAAACCGGTATCAAATCTTGCCGTAGTCGGACTTTATTTCTATCCTAACGAGGTGGTGGACATCGCCAAGAGAATCAAGCCGTCGGACCGCGGGGAGCTTGAAATAACATCGGTCAACGAAGCGTTTCTACATCAGGGCAACCTGAGAGTGCAGCGTCTCGGCCGAGGTTTCGCTTGGCTCGATACCGGGACGGTCGACGCGCTGGCCGAAGCGTCCAATTTTATCGGCTCGATAGAAAAACGCCAGGGCTTCAAAGTGGCCGCTCTTGAAGAGATTGCATTCAGAAAGAAATGGATTGACGCTGACGCGCTGCGCCGTCTGGCCATGCCTATGATTGGCAACGATTACGGACGTTACCTCCTTCATCTTGCGGAAAATGGAGTGGAATAAGCCACGTAAGATAAAAATAGGCAAGATTGACTATCCGCGAGGAAGCCTCTCGGTGCTGGAGAAGTGCGCCGATATGCCTTTTGAGCCGGTCGACGCATGCTGGATTACAGCCGATGGCGAAGGAGCGCACACGGAAGGTCGAGCATACTTTTCGACGAGCCATGCCGTTGTCGCTCTCAACGGAAGCCTTGAGATAGCGACCGAGTACGACGGACAGCCGAAGCGACTCAGCCTCTGTAGGCACGATGAGATAGCATATATCCCGCCAATGACATGGTTTGAGATTACTGGATTTTCGACGGACGCAATAGCTCTGATTGTAAGCGACGCACTCCCCGACGCTCTTGACGTGATAAGAGACAAACGGGAGTTTGACACAATTGTGACTAATGGAATCGAATGAAATAACTGCATTTTCAACGGGCGACTGCCGCCTGATACATCTGCCCCATAATGCGGCGCAGGATGTGGAAGTATGCACGCTCGGAAACGCACTACCATTTGCCGTAAAAAGGGTTTTCTATATCTACGACATTAATACCGGCAACCGTCATCCCGGCCACGCCCACAGGCGAGAGCAGCAGGCAATCGTGGCGGTTAAAGGGAGTTTTGACGTCACGGTGGCGGATGGAATCGACGTCGCTACGTTCCATCTTGACTGCCACGATAAGGCGCTGTACATCCCGGCGGGCATATGGTGCTCGCTGAGCGGGTTGACGGCTGACGCGGTGTGTCTGGTGTTCTGTTCCACAAAATTTGATGAGTCAGACTATATCCGCGGCTATCAGGATTTCATAGCACTGCGGCGTTGACCTCACGCAATCACACACACGACATGAAACGCTTTCCATTTCTCGACTTACGCCGTATCAACGCCGACTACTCGCAGGCACTGCGAGCAGCGGCCGCACACGCTGTCGATTCAGGCCGATATATCGGCGGCCAAGAGGTGGAGACTTTCGAACGCAATCTGGCAGAATATGTAGGCGCCAATAGCATTGCCGTAGGAACAGGCAACGGCTACGACGCACTGTTTCTGATTCTCGAAGGCTATAAGGCCATGGGGCGACTGAATACGGGCGACGAAGTGATAGTGCCGGCCAATACATATATAGCTACAGTGCTGGCCGTTGTCAACGCAGGCCTGACGCCGGTGTTTGCCGACCCGGATCCCGACACTATGACTCTGACCGGCGACAGGACCGAAGCAGCATTGACGGAGCGCACACGCGCCATAATGACCGTGCATCTCTACGGCGCTCCGGCCTGGGACGCCAAAATGGGTCGTCTGGCAACTGAGCGGAATCTGATTGTGATTGAGGATGCAGCGCAATCAATCGGAGCAGTAGCGTTTGACGCAGGTTTGAACGGAACCACTACTGCAGGCTCATTGGGACACGCGGCCGCATTCAGTTTCTACCCGACGAAGAATCTCGGGGCATTGGGCGACGGCGGCGCCGTGGTCACTACCGACCCCACGCTCGCCACGACCGTCAGGGCTATAGGCAACTATGGCGCCGATACGCGAAATCATCATATTTATCTTGGCGTCAATTCACGTCTCGACCCGATACAGGCAGCGATGCTCGACGTGAAGCTTAAGGAGATTGATGCGGTCAATAACCGTAGGCGTCAGCGGGCGACGCTCTACGGCTCACTGATTGACAACCCGATGGTACGCACGCCTTATAACCCCGGGAGCGTATGGCATCAGTACGTGGTGAGAATAGCCGATGGGCGCCGCGACGAATTCCGGGAGTATCTTGACCGCAACGGAGTGGAAACGGACGTACATTATCCCACTCCCCCCCACCGTCAGCCTTGTTTAAGCAGCTTTGGCGTTCAGCGGCTGCCTATTGCCGAGCGATTGGCCCGGGAAGTGGTCAGCCTGCCGATAAGCGATTGCACGCCAATTGACGATGTAGCTGAAATTGCAGAAATAATCAACCGATTTAAATAGACATGACACGCAACGGAAAGAATAATAAAAAACGACATAGATTCTCGATTTGCCGTATTATAGGTATAACCATCATTGTGGCAATATTGATTGGAATCGGACGTCTGGTGGCCAACAATGCCGACACAGAGACCTCTCAGCTGCCGGGAAAGCACTCGCCAAACATAGCTGCTAAAGACCTGATGAGAGTGATAACCAATCCGGCGCTCGACACTGTGGCTCTGCGCTACAAGGCAATGGATGTGTCGTTTAATCCGACTATGCATCAACCCAACTGGGTGGCATGGGAACTGACAGGCGATGAAACCTACGGGACAATCAGACGCGACAGCCAGTTCTATACCGACCCATCGGTTCCGGGCTGCGCCAAAACCTATGACTACAGCTACTCGGGCTACGACCGCGGACACATGGCTCCGGCCGGCGACATGAAATGGGATGCCGACGCCATGAGAGAAACATTCTGTCTGGTGAATATTTGTCCGCAGGCAAAGGTGCTCAACACCGGGGCTTGGAAGCGTCTCGAAGAAAAATGCCGCACGATTGCCCGCATAGACAGCGCTCTGATAATCGTGTGTGGCCCCGTGCTGACGGACTCCATCAGCGATTATATAGGCGATACGGGTGTTGCTGTGCCACGACGTTTTTTCAAGGTGATACTGTCGCCCTATACCACCCCGATGCGCGGCATAGGCTTCATAATGGCCAACGATCGGGTGAAAGGCGGCATGCAGGCATCTGCCATGTCGATTGATGAGGTAGAACGTATCACGGGCCACGACTTTTTCTCGGCTCTCCCTGACTCGATTGAAAACAGGATCGAGGCAGCGTGCGACTTCAACGGCTGGTCAAACCGCCGATAGCGCCTGATGCGGCCCTTATCCCTCAGTACAGACTTCATAATCTAACGACTTTAAAATTATCTTCCATATCGCAATGATTGAAAACGATTCGACAATATGCGCTATATCGACACCTCCCGGCGTAGGAGGCATTGCCGTAGCCCGCGTGAGCGGACCGCAGGCATTTGACATACTCTCGAAAATATGGCGAGGATGCAATCTCTCGACGGCCCCCTCGCACACCGCCCATCTCGGCGAAATTGTTGATCCAGCTGACAATGGCTCGAGACTCGATCAGGCCGTGGTGACGCTTTTCCGCGCCCCCCGCTCGTTTACGGGCGAGAATGTTGCCGAAATCGCTGTTCACGGGTCGACGTGGATTCAAAGCGAACTGATAAGACTGCTCATCGATGCGGGTTGCCGTATGGCCGAGCCGGGAGAATTCTCGCGCCGCGCCTTCGCTTCAGGCAAAATGGACCTCGCCGAGACTGAAGCCGTGGCCGACCTCATAGCCTCGACGTCGCGCGCAGCCCATCGCGTGGCAATGCAGCAGATGCGAGGTGCGTTTTCTCAACGGCTTTCGGAGTTGCGCAATTCATTGCTGGATCTATGTGCACTTATCGAACTCGAACTCGATTTTTCGGAAGAGGATGTCGAATTTGCATCGCGCGCCAAGCTCTTAGCTCTCGCAAACGAAATTGATTCGTCGATAACCCGCCTCGCCGCCTCGTTTGCCACCGGGGCCGCGATAAAGGAAGGCATCCCCGTTGCGATAGTCGGTCGCACCAACGCCGGCAAATCGACCCTGCTCAACGCCCTGATTGGCGAGAATCGAGCCATAGTTTCGGACATACACGGCACGACGCGCGACACAATCGAGGACACCATCAACATCAGAGGGGCCGTATTTCGCATTATAGACACCGCAGGACTGCGACAGACCTCCGACCCGATAGAAACCCTCGGAATTGGTCGTTCGCTCGAAAAGGCCGCAAATGCACGCGTCGTCATATGGCTCATCGACCCGGAGTCATCGCCGGTCAGCCTCGCCGAAACAGCCGCACAGATTCGGGAAGCCGTTGAGCAATCCGACCCGGCGGTACCTATAATCGCCGCAATCAACAAATCGGATCTCGGAATAAACTCAGACATAGCAACCATAGCAGCCGACCTTCTCCCGGCCGGTACGGCGACGCTCTCTTTGAGCGCAGCCACCGGAGCGAATCTCCCCGCCCTACTGGACAAAATCTACATTCTGTCAGGAGCAGACAAAGCAATGACAGACCAGGTACTCGTCACCAATGCCCGCCACTATCAGGCCCTGACCGCCGCCGGCCAATCAATCCGCCGTGTCATCGACGGCCTCCGCGACGGTCTGAGCGGCGACTTCATCGCCCAGGACCTCCGCGAAACCATCTACCACCTGGGCACCATCACCGGCGCCATCTCCACCCCCGAAATCCTCCAAACCGTCTTCTCCCGCTTCTGCATCGG
>CAYUYQ010000015.1:0-15907 GCA_964449335.1 uncultured Bacteroides sp.
AGTCAGGGCATTTAGAAGCAGTCGGACTTGAGATGTATCTGAAAATGCTTGAGGACAACGAAGATCAGAAACAGCGCGAAGAGCGCCTCGAAATATTCATCCCCAACGGTCCCCGTCTGGGTCAGAAAGTAATCGAAGCCCATGGCCTCAGCAAAGCATTCGGCAAAAAGCAGCTCTTTGACGGCCTCGACTTCACACTGCCGCAAGGCGGTATAGTAGGCGTAATCGGTCCCAACGGCGCCGGCAAGACCACCCTCTTCCGCCTCATCATGGGACAGGAGACGCCCGATGCCGGAACGTTTGACGTCGGCGAAACCGTCAAGATAGCCTACGTCGACCAGACCCACCACGATCTTCTGCCCGAGAAGAGCGTCTACGAAGTGATATCGAAAGGCGTCGAGAGCTTCCGCATGGGTGGCCGCGATGTCAACGCCCGCGCCTATCTGTCGCGCTTCAATTTCACCGGCGCCGATCAGGAAAAGAAAGTCGGAGTGCTTTCGGGCGGTGAGCGCAACCGCCTCCATCTGTCCATGGCGCTCAAAGAAGAAGGCAACGTGCTGCTGCTCGACGAGCCCACCAACGATATCGACGTCAACACCCTCCGCGCTCTCGAGGAAGGCCTCGACGACTTCGCCGGATGCGCCGTCGTTGTCAGCCACGACCGTTGGTTCCTCGACCGCATCTGCACCCACATCCTTTCCTTCGAAGGCGACGGCAACGTAGTGTTCTATCAGGGTACCTACTCCGACTACGAGGACTATAAGCGCGCCCGCAACGGAGGCAAAGAACTCCCCCGCCGACGCTACCGCAAACTCATGGAGTGACCCCCTATTCAAGCCGCCACAACATGAAACTCACCCGACTTATCGCAGCAGCCTGCATCGCCGCAGCCTCGGCAGCCTCGGCCACCAATCCGGTGTTCGACGGCTGGTATGCCGACCCCGAAGCCGCTATTTTCGGCAACCGCTACTTTATATACCCCACTTGCAGCGACGTCTACGAAAAGCAGACCCGTCTTGACTGCTTCTCGTCCGACAATCTCGTCGACTGGACGCGCCACGAGGCCATAATCGACACCGCAGAAGTCAAATGGGCCAAGAAATGCATGTGGGCTCCGGCAATTATAAGCAAGGATGATAAATACTATCTGTTCTTCGCTGCCAACGACGTCCACGAAGGCGAAATCGGCGGTATCGGAGTGGCTGTGGCCGACCGTCCCGAAGGTCCGTTCAAAGACCTCATCGGCCGTCCGCTGATTAACGAGATAGTCAATGGCGCACAACCCATCGACCAATTCGTCTATCGCGATGACGACGGCACATATTACATGTACTATGGCGGCTGGGGACACTGCAACATGGTGCGTCTCTCCGACGATTTCACCCACCTCGTTCCGTTTGCCGACGGCGAAACCTACAAAGAAGTGACACCCGACAAATACGTCGAGGGACCATTCATGTTCAAGCGCGACGGCAAATATTATTTCATGTGGAGCGAAGGCGGCTGGACCGGCCCCGACTATAAAGTGGCCTACGCCATCGCCGAGACCCCTTTCGGCCCGTTTCATCGCGAGGGAACCATTCTGCAGACCGACCCGGAGGTTGCCACCGGAGCCGGACACCACTCCGTCATTCAGATTCCCGGCACTGAGGAGTATTATATCGTCTATCACCGCCATCCCCTCGGAGCTACCGACGGCAACAACCGCGTCACCTGCATCGACCCCATGCGCTTCGACTCCACGGGTCACATCCTGCCCGTAAAGATGACCTTCACCGGTCCCGAAGCGCGTCCGCTATAATTGAACTCCCCCACCAATAAAGGCAGCGTGTCAAAATTATCGAATTTTGACACGCTGCCTTGTTTATACCCGGATGACGAGGGTGCGCCCGACTATTTAGAGGTCATGATTTTCAGCACGAGCCGGTCTGTCTCGGTCATTGCCTCGCGTCCGATAGAAGTGAGATTCTTAATCGTCTCGTCGACGTCGTCGCTCACAATGCCCTCTGCCGAAGTGACGCACTTGCCACTCATAGCCAGCATGGCCGACATCATTGCAGTCGACACTCCCGATGAAATCTTGAGCGCACACGAAGGCTTGGCACCATCGCATATCATGCCCGTAAGGTTGGCAACCATATTCTTAATTGCCGAGCATATCTGCTCAAATCCGCCCCCCATCAGATAGACGAGCGCGCCCGACGCACCTGTAGAGGCGACCACGCAGCCGCAAAGCGCCGACAGACGGCCGAGGCTCTGCTTGATGTAGATGCTCGTCAGGTGGCTCAGTATCAAAGCGCGGATAGTATGCTCCTCGTCGGCATTCATATCTTCGGCGAAGCTCACCACAGGCATTGTGGCGGTAATACCCTGATTGCCGCTGCCCGAATTTGACATCACGGCCACCTTCGCGCCGCCCATGCGGGCATCGCAGGCAGCCGACGTGTAGGAAATCATGTGCTCGACGGGCGTATCGCCATAGAATTTTAGCCCGTATTTCCTTATCGTAGCTCCAAGCGAGTGACCATAGTCACTCTCCAAAGCGAGCTTCGAAGCCGCCTGATTGAGCCTCTTGGCCTCCATTATGAAATCAATCTCATCGAGCGGCGTCTCGGTCGCAAACTCATAAATCATGGCCATATTAAGCGGCAGATCGTCCGACTCCTCCACAGCATCGCCGTGCGACACCACATCAAGCAGAATATCGCCGTTGCACTCCAGATGAATGAAATTCGTATGCGAAACCGAGATGACAGCACGCGCACGCTCGTCGCCGGCACGCACCACGATGTCGACATGCAATTTCGACGGTGCGTCGGGCTCGAGCTCGATGCCGACGCGGCCTTCCGAGATAAATTGCTTGCCACGCTCGACCGCTTCGGGGCTGACGTCAGCCAGCACCTCCAGACCGTTGGCGGGATCACCGATCAGTGCGCCGAGCGCCATAGCTATCGGCAAGCCGATCATGCCCGTACCGGGGATTCCCACGCCCATCGCGTTCTTAAGCATATTGCCGCTCAACCGGGCGTCGATTCGCTCCGGTTCGCGACCGAGAAGGCGCGTCGCTTTCGCCACGGCAAGCGCCACGGCTACCGGTTCGGTGCATCCTACGGCAGGCACAACCTCCCTCTTTATTAAAGCTACAATTCTATCTCTTAGGTCCTTGTTAAGCATATATTTTCAAAGCTTTGAGTTTTCCCTGCAAAAGTAACCATAACGCAACTCCCACGCAATAAATCCCCCCGGTAATTTACACATTCACGAACTTTCAATAGATGATTGGAGTTATAATATTGGATTAAATATTAATCCACAATTATGAAAAAAAACACAAAATAAATATGTCAAAATCAATTTTTAGAAGTGCTTTGACGGCACTTTCACTAATTTTCGGATCAATGATTATGAAAGCTCAGACATCTTATATCTTCCTTGCACCGGGTGTGGAGGAAGTTGAAGCAATCGCAACAGTTGATGCGCTCCGTAGAGCCGACATTCCGGTTACGACCGTGGCAGTTTCAGACAATCTTCAGATTAAGGGCGCAACCGGCCAGACTATCGTGGCAGATAGCCTGATTTCAGATGTAAATACAGCCGATGCCGACTGGTTGATTATCCCTGGTGGCGATCCGGGCGCACAGAACCTTTTTGCCAACGATCAGGTCAAGGAGAAAATCCTGGCTCATTACAATAAAAACGGCCGCATAGCCTCAATTTGTGCCGGTCCGGCAGTTGTGCTTGCTCCGCTTGGTGTCCTTAAAGGGAAGAAAGCTACGTGCTATCCCGGTCTGGGCAATGCGATTGACGCTAATGGCGGAGAATATGTCGAACAGACCGTGGTCATTCAGCCTAATCTTATAACGTCAGAAGGTCCCGGCACAACATTACCGTTCGCTATTGAGATTATCCGCGCGACCAAAGGAGATAAGGTTGCCGACAGCGTAGCATCCGGCATGCTTGTAAGATAGTCCTAACACGCTGACAATAAAATGACGGTGCGGCAAACTCGATAGTTTTGCCGCACCGTCTTGATTTTTCGGGTAGTGATAGTAGTGTCGGATAAACCGGCTTGCAGTTTATTTCAGGGGAATAATCGTGAAGCCCCATTTATATTCCCTGTTGGCAGGGAGAGTGTGCTGTGGCTGCGGACGGTCACCCCAGCTGTCATAACCGGCTACGCCCTCCATCTTCATATCGACGCACACTTCGACGAAGTCGCGGGGCGTGATGTCGTTGATGTGAGTGTTGCGCGACAGACGGTTCTTGGCGTTTTCCTCGTTGTGGTTGGCAATTTCCTCGGGAGTAAAATTGTTCCACTGGCGGGGACGGTTCACGGCCTCCTCGGCATCGAAATCCTCTACGGAATTACGCAGAGCGTTAAATCCGATTGTCTCGTCGGCTTTCACCATGATGCCCCTGCCGTTCTTGCGCTGCAGCTTCACGTAGCGGGTGTCGGTGCGGTGACCGTTCTCCTGCGGGCGAACGTAGTTGGACGTGTACATATCCTCAGCCGTGGTCTTGAAGAGGTCGATGTAGTTTGCGGCATTGCGGTCGATATAGTTTTCGCCCGGTCCGCGACCGAAATACTCAACGAGATTCATGTCGGCGGGCAGACGGAAGCGGACACCGATACGCGGAACGACGAGCTTCGACGCAGCCTGACGGGCCTCAGCCTGTCCGGGAGTGAACGTCGCTGTAAGCGCAGCTTCCGAAGCCTCGACCGGAGTTGCCTCCATGTCGGTTGAGCTGAACGTGAAGTCGGCTTTCACGCGACCGTCGGGGCTGATGGTGTAAGTGGCGATATAGAGGTTGCCGGCTGCCAGCAGATAGTCGGCCGTGAGCACTACATCGTTGCCCTTATGGGCCACATTGACGTCAACCACCTTGAAGTTGCGGCTTGACTGCTTCCACACCTGCTCGCGGAGCGGAGCGCCGTTGCCATAGTCGTTGTCGGTCGGTGCGCGCCAGAAGTTAGGCTGAATTCCGAAGCCATCCTTGAAGTACTCTACACCGCCTACCTTGTAGGACGAGACGACTCCTGAAGCCTTGTCGAATACAAACTGCATCGACGGCGATTTGACAATCACGTCGTCGCCCGACTCCTCGACTGTCAGCTTACCTTTAGCGGGTGCTACAGCTGCTGCCGGGAGCGATTCAATCGGTAGCTTGAACTGCTCGGTGGCGATTACATGGCCGGCCGGAACGAGCGGGGTAGCCTCGGTTGTCACTACGTTGAAGGTGATGAAATATTCCGTCTCCGGTTTGGGCTGAAGACCGGCAACGTTGACTTTCAGCGTTTTCGTAGCCTGCGGAGCGATATTCATCGTTTCCGAGCCTTTCCTGACGAGCTTACCGTTGGCTTTTATCTCGTAGTCTATACGGTATTTATCAAGATTGGTGAAGTAGAAGCGGTTCTTGACATCAAACAGTCCTTCCGACAGGTTGGCTGCCGTGATACCGACATCGCTGAGCGCATAGTGCACCTCGGCCAGTGCCGGATGGGGCGTGCGGTCGGGAGCTACAAGGCCGTTGCAAAGAAAGTTACCGTCGCTGGGGGCGTTCACACCGAAGTCGCCGCCGTAAGCCCAGAACTGACGGCCGTCGGCATCAGTCTGCAGCAGACCCTGGTCGACCCAGTCCCAGATATATCCGCCCTGGAGGTTAGGATAGGTGTTTATGGCTTTCCACTGCGCGGCCAGATTGCCGTTGGAATTACCCATGGCGTGAGAGTATTCCGAGGGAACAATCGGACGGTCACTGCCGAGCCGGCCTATTTTCTCGAGCCACTCGGCGCCTACGTACTGAGGAACATACATGTCGGTGTTCCATTCCCAGAGGGCACGCTCATAGTTGACCGGACGGTTCATACCGTCTTTTTCTTTCTCCTTCAGATAATTGTAGGTATTGTAGAAGTTGTAACCGTTTCCGGCCTCGTTGCCGAGCGACCAGATGGTGACCGACGGGTGGTTTTTGTTGCGCTCATACATGTTTTCGGTGCGGTACATGTGGGGTTTCAGCCACTCGGGATTGTTGCCGAGCGAGCCGCCTTTGCGAAGGTCGTAGTACATGCCGTGGCTCTCGATGTTGGCCTCATCGTAGACATAGATACCATATTCGTCGCAGAGGTCATAGAACTTATTGCTCTGCGGGTAGTGGCAGAGGCGCACGGTGTTGAGGTTGTTCTGCTTCATCAGCTCGAAATCCTTGCGCATCAGTTCCTCGGTCACATAGTGGCCCGTCTCGGGATTATGCTCATGGATATTTACGCCTTTGAGCTTTATGGGCTGGCCGTTGACAAAGAAGCAGATGTAGGGAGTGCCGTTTTCACTCTTTTCGCCGTTCTCCTTAATCTCGAAACGGCGGAAGCCGACGTTGTAGGGAACCACCTCCGTGGTCTGACCGGCAGCATTTTTGAGCGAGATGAGCAGACGGTAGAGATTCGGAGCTTCGGAGGTCCATGTAGCCACGTCGTTTATCGTCGCATCAAACGTCACTTTGCCATCGGCGCCGACCTTGCCGCTCGATTCTGCCACGGTTTTGCCGTCGGGGGCAATCAGTTCGTAGCCCACGGTGGAGTTGTTGGCATCCTCGACATCGACCGTGAGACGGAGCACGCCGTTGCGATACGTATCATCAAGCGTCGACACTACCTGGAAGTCACTTATATGCGTGTCGGGCTGCGAAAACAGGAACACGTCACGCTCTATGCCGCTTATACGCCAGAAGTCCTGACATTCGAGATAGGAGCCGGTACTCCAGCGGAATATTTTCAGCACGAGAGTATTTTCGCCCGGATGGAGATACTTGTTGAGCTTGAATTCGGCCGTATTCTTGGAATCCTCGTTATAGCCGACTTCCTGACCGTTGACATAGACATAGACACCCGATTTGGCACCGTCGATGCTCAGATAGACGTCGCGGCCGTCCCAGTCGGCGGGCACTTCAAATGTGGTGCGGTAGACGCCCACAGGGTTTGCCTCGGGCAGTTCGGGCGGATTGGGATTGCGCGGTTTGAACTCGTAGCCGTGGTTGGTGTAGATGGGCGTACCGAAGCCTTGCACTTCCCAGTTGCCGGGCACCTTGATTTTCGTCCAATCGGCCTTGGCGCCGGGCTGCTCTATACCGGCGGGCAACTCCTTATAGCCGTCGACGTAGTAGAAATCCCATTCGCCATTGAGCGACTTACGGTAGGGGCTGTCCTCCATCTTGGCCTTCAGAGCCTGCTGGCGGTTGTCGAACGACGTGAACGCCGTTCGCGGATTTTCTTTGTTCACCTCCACAGTCTGGATGTCCTGCCAGTAAGGCAGCTCTCCGGAGGCCGGGGGATTGGCGGCCATCAGCCCCAATACACCTGCGGAACCCAACATGATTCCGGTCAATGTTCTTTTCATAAATATGATTTTAAGGATTTGTATATTTCATTACTATTTGTATATTTCATTACTATTTGTATATTTCATTACTATTTGAGCCCCTGCGAAGCAAGAATCTGGTGCATGCGCTCGGAAGCGGCATCGGTATCGCCTGTTGCCTCGCGCAGCCGGAGCATTTCTTTTTTCATCTTGTTGATGATTCCCTCGTAGGCTTTGTCGCCATAGAGATTATGATTTTCGTGCGGGTCGGCCTGCAGGTCGTAAAATTCCCATGAGGGCTCGGTCGGTGTGGCGTCGGAGCCAGTCATGGTCAGGGGGTCGCCGTAGAGAAACATCAGTTTATAGCGGTCGGTGCGCACACCGATGTGGGCCGGACGTATGTCGTGATGAGTCCAGTAGCGGTAATAGATGCTCTTGCGCCAGTCGTCGGGGGTGTCGCCGCGCAGATTGTCTCTGAAGCTGCGCCCCTGCGAGCCTTCGGGCGGCTCCACGCCGGCATAGTCGGCGAGCGTGGCTGCGAAATCGACATTCAATATCAAGTCGGAATTGCGCTTGCCTGCCGGAATCTCGCCGGGATAGCGGATTACGAACGGCATGCGCGCAGCCTCCTCGTAGAACATTCGTTTATCGAAAAATCCATGCTCGCCCAGGAAGTATCCCTGGTCGGCGACGTAGACCACAATCGTGTTATCGCTTAGTCCCATCTCGTCGAGGGCTGTGAGCAGACGGCCTATATTGTCGTCGACCGTTGCGGCACAACGCAGATAGTCGCGTATCAGCTTCTGATATATCGCCTTGCGGGCCGCAATTGGGGCCATGCCCTCGGTGGTGAAAGGCAGTTCGGGATAGCGGCACCACCACTTGTCAGGGTCGGCCGAAGCCACGCGCCAGCGACGGGCTATCTCCTCAAGAGGCTGTCCGCGGAATGTGCGTCCGTTGGTTTCGGGACCTTTATCGAGCATGTTTTCAGGCTCGGGAAACGTCACGCCGTCGTAGAGATGGCGCATGCGCTCCGGGAAGTCGTAGGGTTCGTGGGTGGCCTTGAAGTGGCAGCACATCATAAAAGGAGCTCCGTCGTCCTTATGCTCTTTAATCCAGTTGATGGTCTTGTCGGTGACAAGGTCGGTCGAGAAACCGTGCACGCGCATGCCGTAGTTGATGTTGCCGGGCCACGGGCGGTCACTGTCCTGAAACGTCGGGTCGCGGTATTCGCCCTGGTCATGAAACACGGAGTAATAATCGAATCCCTGCGGCTGCGAGCCCAGATGCCATTTGCCGACGAGGGCTGTCTGATAGCCGGCGTTCTGCAGCGTCTTGGCGATGGTCGGCAGGGAGGTATCGAGAGTGTCCGACAAGGTATAGACCCCGTTGTTGTGGCTGTAGCGTCCCGTAAGTATCGATGCGCGGCTTGGCGTGGAGATGGAGTTGGTGCAATAGCAATTGTCGAGCGTCACGCCCTCGCGCGCCAGACGCCTGATGTTGTCGGTGCGCGCATAGTCGGCCAGATGGCCTCCGTATATGCCCCACGTCTGCGATGTATGGTCATCACTGAGAATAAAGAGTATGTTCGGCCTCGCATCCTGATCAGAAGCCAATGCAGCCATCGGTGCCACTCCGGCCACCGCAGCTGCAAAACATGATAATTTCACTTTCATCGGTCAAAACTATAGTCTGGTTTCACCTCAAAATTACTCATATTTTCTTTTCCGTCAAAACCCGATTTAAAACCGGCCGTCAGTCGACACCGCACACGCGCATTTTATTTGCAAGTCACGGGGCGATTGCCTATATTTGTGGAGGTCAATTCCGACGCGCTTTCACAGCGACGGACACGCCATAATGTGCAATGCGATATATCCAGCTACCCGACTCCGCCCCGCGCCCCCTGCCCTTCTACCTCACCATGGAGGAGTACGTGGCACGCCGACTCCCCGCCGACACTGAGGCGTTCTTCATGTGGCAGGTTGACCCGACGGTGATTTTCGGGCGCAATCAGGTGATGGGCAACGAGGTAAACCTCGACTACTGCACATCGCGGGGCATCAGGGTGTTCAGGCGGCGTTCGGGGGGCGGCTGCGTCTATGCCGACCGCGGCAACATCATGTTTTCCTACATCACCACCGACGCCAATCCCGTCACCACCACGTTCTCGCACTACACATCGATGGTTGCCGCTATGCTACGCTCGCTCGGGCTCGACGCATCCGACACCTCGCGCAACGACATACTCATCGGCTCGCGCAAAGTGTCGGGCAACGCTTTCTATCACATTCCGGGCCGCAGCATAGTCCACGGCACGATGCTTTTCGACACCGACATGGACAATATGGTTGGAGCCATCACCCCTTCGTCGGTGAAGCTCGACGCCAAGGGAGTCGAATCGGTCAGGAGCCGCATCACCGTTCTTTCCGACCATCTGACCATGGATATAGAGCGCTTCAAATCCTACGCCCGCAGCTATCTCTGTTCGGAACCCGACATCCTGCTCACCGAAGCCGACGTCCGGGCCATCGAAGAAGAATCGCAACCATACTACAGCGAAGCGTGGATTAACGGCCGCCGGGCGGGAGCAGCGCGCCGCCCGGTAAGGGTTGACGGCGCCGGGGAATTTCGTGTGGCGCTGACGGCCGACGCCGAAGGCCGCATCGACCGCGTGGACCTCACCGGCGATTTCTTCATGACCGGCGACCTCGACACAATGCTTCTCGACCGCCTGCGTGGCGCCGAACCGACACCCGAGGCCATTCGCGCCGCTCTTGCCGGCACCGACCCGTCGACGGTCATTCCGGGCCTCTCGACCGAAGCCTTGATAAAACTCATCTGCCATCCTTAGACGAAACAATTTAACTCAACGATACCATGCAAGATAACAAACGTACTTGTCTTTATCCGCGCCACGAAGCTATGGGCGCGCTCATCAGTCCCTTCGGCGGCTTCGATATGCCGATACAGTACACCGACATCATAGCCGAGCATCAGGCCGTGCGCACGGCCTGCGGAGTGTTCGACGTCAGCCACATGGGCGAATTTTTCGTAAGCGGACCCGACGCTGCCGCCTTCGTCAACCATATCTTCACCAACGACGTCACCAAAGCCGTCGACGGCCAGATACTTTACGGAATGATGCTCAACCCGGCCGGCGGCGTGGTCGACGATCTGCTCGTCTATCGCTACAATGCCGATTGCTTCCTGCTTGTGGTCAACGCCTCAAATATTGCCAAGGACTACGATTGGGTGACGACCCATGCCGATGGGTTCGACGTAAAAGTGACCGACATCAGCGATATCACCGGCGAGCTCGCCCTGCAGGGCCCCGACGCTGAGCGAGTGATGGAGACCGTGCTTGGAATCCCTTGCGCCGATATGGTCTTCTACACGTTCCGCCGCGCCGAATTCGACGGCGAGAAAATCATGATTTCGCGCACCGGCTATACCGGCGAGGACGGTTTTGAAATCTACGGTCCTCACCACACTATCATTGCCATCTGGGATCTGCTGATGGAGAAGAAAGCCGCCGTGCCCTGCGGACTCGGATGCCGCGACACGCTCCGCTTCGAAGTCGGTCTGCCCCTCTACGGCGACGAACTTGCCGACGACATCACCCCGCTCGAAGCCGGACTCGGCATATTCGTTAAGCTCGACAAACCTGAGTTTATCGGACGTGACGCTCTCGCCCGTCAGAAAGAAGAAGGCCCCAAGCGCCGCATCGTCGGTCTCGAACTGCTCGACCGCAACATTGCCCGCCACGGCTACGAAGTGCTCTCGCCCGAAGGCGAGGTTATCGGTCACGTCACCACCGGCTACCGCGGCATTTCGACCGACCGCAGCATAGCCATGGCCCTGATTGACGCCCGCTACGCCGCCAAGGACACCGAAGTCAAGGTGCGCATACGCCGCAAGGAAATCCCCGCCCGCGTCGTAGCCAAGAAATTCTACAAAAAGAGCTACAAAAAATAATCTCCCGTCTGCCTCCGTGCAGATTAATCAAACAGTCATTCAACAATAAAAACATAAGATTATGAGCAAGATTTATTATTCAAAGACTCACGAATACGCAAAAGTTGACGGCAATGTGGCCGTAATCGGTATTTCAGACTATGCACAGCATGCGCTGGGCAACGTGGTGTTTGTCGACATGCCCGAGCAGGGCGACGACGTGACGGCCGGCGAGGACTTCGGCGCTGTCGAGAGCGTAAAAGCCGCCAGCGATCTGATTGCTCCTGTGAGCGGTGCCGTTGTCGAATTCAACGAAGTGCTTCTCGACAATCCCCGCCTCGTCAACCAGAGCCCGCTGGCCGACGGCTGGATTATCAAAGTCGAGATGACCGACCCCGCCGAGCTCGACGAACTCATGGACGAAGCCGCCTACGCCGAATTCTGCAAACAGGAATCACACTAAATCATGCAGCACCGTTATTTTCCCCATACCGAGGCCGACATCAAGGCTATGCTTGAGCGCTGCGGAGTGGGCTCGATTGACGACCTTTTCGCCGACGTGCCTGAAGAGCTCCGTTTCCGCCGCGACTACGATGTGCCGACCGAGATGAGCGAGAAAGAGGTGCGCGATTTCTTCGCCGCCCTCGGAGCCAAAAACAAGCAGTTGGTCTGCTTTGCAGGTGCCGGTTATTACGACCACTATGCTCCCTCGGTCATATCGACCATCCTCTCGCGCTCGGAATTTCTGACTGCCTACACTCCCTATCAGCCCGAAATCTCGCAGGGCACGCTCCAGTATATCTTCGAGTATCAGAGCATGATGTGCGAGCTCACGGGGCTCGACGTCAGCAACGCTTCGATGTACGACGGCACTACCGCCACGGCCGAAGCCATGCTGATGTGCGTGGCCGCCGCCCGCAAGCGCAACCGCGTGCTCGTCAGCGCTACGCTCAACCCTGCCGTTCGCCGCGTAGTTGAGACCTACGCCCACTATCATGGCGTGATCATCGACGAGATTCCCGCCGAAGGAGGCGTGACATCGCGCGAGGCTATGGCCGAGATGCTCGCCGCAGGCGATGTGGCCGGCGTAATCGTCTCCACGCCCAACTTCTACGGCATACTCGAAGACCTCACCGGATGGGCCGACCTCTGCCACAAAGCGAAGGCCCTGCTGGTAATCCACACCGTTCCCGCCGATCTCGCCCTGATTAAGACTCCCGGCGAGTGGGGTGCCGATATAGCCGTCGGCGACGGACAGTCGCTCGGTATGCCGCTCAGCTACGGTGGTCCCTATCTCGGCTTCATCTGCTGCACGAAGGCCTTGATGCGCAAGCTTCCCGGCCGCGTCGTAGGCGCTACGACCGACGATTCGGGACAGCGCACGTTTGTGCTCACCCTTCAGGCCCGCGAGCAGCACATACGCCGCGACAAAGCCACCTCCAACATATGCTCCAACCAGGGACTGATGGCGCTTTACGCCGCCGTCTATATGTCGGTGATGGGACCCGACGGACTCGCCGAGGTAGCCCGCAAGAGCTACGACGGCGCCCACTTCCTCGCCTCGCGTCTGGAGGCTACGGGCAAGATGCGCCCGGCCTATCCCGCTCAGCCCTACCTCAACGAATTTGTGATGCACTGCGACTTCGACGTCGACGACTTCATAGCCCGCGCCGTAGCCCGCGGCATACTCCCCGGTGTCAAGATTGCCTCCGACCGTCTGCTCATAGCCGTGACCGAAATGCAGGACCGCAAGCAGATGGACACTCTTGTCGACATAGTAGAGTCCATGTAACCCTCCAAATTCCGAAGCGCTATGAACAGAAAATTATACTCAAAGCTTATTTTCGAGCTGTCGCACCCAGGCCGCCAGGCCTACCGTCTACCCGACACCCACGTGCCCGCCGCTACCGAAGAGCTCCCCGCCAATCTGCTGCGCAAGCAAGCTCCCGCACTCCCTTCGGTCGACGAGCCCACGCTGGTGCGCCACTACGTCAATATGTCGACCAACAACTTCGGCGTCGACAACGGATTCTACCCTCTTGGCTCATGCACCATGAAGTACAATCCGAAAATCAACGAGGAGATGGCCGCTCATCCGGCCATGACAGGCCTCCATCCCTATCAGCCGGTAGACACCGCGCAGGGAGCACTCGAAGCCTACTTTACCCTTCAGGAAATGCTTGCTGAAATCGGTGGCATGAGTGAATTTACACTCAACCCGTTTGCCGGCGCCCACGGCGAGCTCACCGGCCTGATGGTAATCCGCGCTTACCACGAAAGCCGCGGCGACACACGGCGCACGAAAGTAATCGTGCCCGATTCGGCCCACGGCACCAATCCGGCAAGCGCCGCCGTAGCCGGACTGAAAGTGGTCGAGGTGAAATCGCTTCCCGACGGCACCGTCGATATCGAGGCTCTCCGTCCGCTGTTGACCGACGAGGTTGCAGCCGTGATGATGACCAACCCCAACACCGTAGGCATCTTCGAACACGGCATACCCGAAATAGCCCGCATGGTTCACGAAGCCGGAGCACTGCTATACTACGACGGCGCCAACCTCAACCCGCTTCTGGGCGTGGCCCGTCCGGGCGATATGGGATTCGACGTGATGCATATCAACCTCCATAAGACCTTCTCGACACCCCACGGCGGTGGCGGCCCCGGAGCAGGCCCGGTAGGCGTGCGCAAAGGGCTGGAGCAATTTCTACCGTCGCCTAAAGTGGTGCGCCTCCCCGACGGCACCTTTGCCCTCGACACGCCCGATACCGCTCTCGGCTCTGTATCGGCCACGCTCGGCAACTTCGCCGTTCAGCTCCGCGCCCTCGCCTACATCCTTTCGCTCGGCCGCGAAGGCCTGAAACTCGCCGGCCCGCTGGCCACGCTCAACGCCAACTATATCAAGGAATCGCTCCGCGACCTCTACCGTCTGCCGATTGACCGCGTGTGCAAGCACGAATTTGTGTTCGACGGACTGGCCGACAAATCGACCGGCGTGACAACGCTCAACGTTGCCAAACGTCTGCTCGACCACGGTTTCCACGCCCCGACCATCTACTTCCCGCTGCTTTTCCATGAGTCGCTGATGATTGAGCCTACAGAGACCGAAAGCCTGGAGACAATCGACGAGTTTATCGCCGCCATGCGCGACATAGCCCGCGAAGCTGCCGAAGAGCCCGAAACGGTAATCAACGCGCCCCACTTCACGCCGGTGCGTCACCCCGACGACACCGCGGCCGCTCTCGACCCCAAAGTGAAATACGCCGACCTTCAGTGACCACGACTGTGAAAGAATTTGACCTTATAATAATCGGCGCCGGACCGGGCGGATACACTACAGCCGCTCTGGCCGCGCGCCTTGGCATGAACGTGGCCGTCATAGAGCGCGACAATCTTGGCGGCACATGCCTTAACCGAGGCTGTATACCCACGAAATGCCTTGCAGCCACGGCCGAAGCCATGCTTTCGGCTGCGCGATTCGGCGCTCTCGGCGTCGACATCGACGGTGTAAGCCTCGATTATGGCCGCGCCGCAGCGCGCAAGGACGCCGTCGTCGAGTCGCTCCGTGAGGCCATCGACGGTATTCTCAGCGGTGTGACCGTTGTTAAGGGTGAAGCCAGCTTTACGGCTGTTGATACAATCGAAGTTGACGGCGAGACACTCACAGCTCCGAAAATAATCGTAGCTACCGGTTCGCGTCCGGCAGCCCTTGCGATTCCCGGGGCCGAACTGGCCGTCGACAGCGACTTCATGCTTGCAGCTACCGAGCTGCCGCAATCGGCGGTGATAATCGGCGGAGGCGTCATCGGCATGGAGTTTGCCTCGATACTCGGTGCGTGCGGATGCAAAGTCACCGTGCTCGAATATGCTCCCGACATTCTTCCCGGCTTCGATACCGACATTTCGAAGCGTCTGCGCATGAGCCTTAAGCGTCGTGGAATCACCATCACGCCATCGGCCTGCGTGACTGCAATCGAAGACACCGGTGCCGGTCGCCGCGTGGCCTATACGCTCAAGGGCAAAGAAAAGAGCGTCGAAGCCGAATCGGTAATCATGGCCGTGGGCCGTAGACCGGTTCTTCCTCCGGGGCTCGAAGAGCTCGGCCCTGAGATGCACCGCGGCTTCCTGACGGTCGACCCGACCACCATGCAGACATCAATACCCGGCATTTATGCCGTGGGCGACGTCAACGGCATCAGCATGCTCGCTCACGCAGCCGAAGCTCAGGGCCGCGTGGCTCTTGGGCTGGCATCGCGGCTCGACACCGTTCCGGCAGCTGTCTTTACCGTACCTGAATGTGCGTCGGTCGGACTCACCGAGCAGCAGTGCGCCGATATGGGCCTGACTTTCAAGACCGGCTCGGCCATCTATCGCTCTTCAGGCAAGGCGTTGGCTATGGACGAACCCGACGGCATGGTGAAAGTGATAATCGGACTTCGTGGCAAACTATTAGGTTGCCACATCTGCGGCGCCCACGCTTCCGATCTGATTCAGGAAATGAGCGTGGCCATAGCCTCGGGCCTCTCGGCAACCGACATCGTCACCACCATCCACCCGCACCCGACGCTGAGCGAGCTGCTGGTCAGCGCAATCGAAGCAGC
>CAYUYQ010000015.1:16007-21523 GCA_964449335.1 uncultured Bacteroides sp.
CCAATTAGGCCAATAGGACCAATCAGGCTAATTAGCCATATCGGTCCTATTGGTCTTATTATTAAAGAAAGGACCATGTCTCACGACATAGTCCTTTCTAACATGTTGTAAAGTGTATACAGGGATGTGATATCTTGCTATAATTCCACCGCAAATTTATAGCTTAACTGCGAATTATCAAACTTTAACAAAAGAAAAATTCAAGAAAAACGCAATTTCGCATACATTTTCCGGCTTTTTATCCTCACTTACGTCGGGAATCAGACCAAATCAGTGGTTGATCGATTGCATTTCCACCAAACGGCTATAAAAACCGTTGAGTGCAAGAAGTTCGTCGTGAGTGCCCCGCTCAACTATTCGGCCCTCATGCATCACGCATATCAGCGTGGCGTTCTGAATGGTCGAAAGGCGATGGGCTATGACAAGCGTGGTGCGGTCTTTCATCAGACGCTCGAGAGCCTGCTGCACCAGCAGCTCGCTCTCGCTGTCGAGAGCCGACGTAGCCTCGTCAAGAATCAGGATAGGCGGATTTTTCAGTATGGCGCGCGCTATCGATATGCGCTGGCGCTGTCCGCCCGAAAGGCGGCATCCGCGGTCGCCGATGTTTGTCTGATAGCCGTCCTCCGATGCCATGATGAAATCGTGGGCATTGGCTATCCTGGCCGCCTGCTCTACCTGCTCGGGAGTGGCGTGGTCGACGCCGAAGGTTATATTATTATAAAATGTGTCGTTGAACAGAATAGCCTCCTGATTGACATTGCCCATCAGCGAGCGGAGGTCGTGGACGCGCATATCGCGGATATCGATGCCGTCAATAGTGATACTTCCGCCGTCGACGTCGTAGAATCGCGGCAGGAGGTCGGCCAGTGTCGACTTGCCGCTACCGCTCGCACCGACGAGCGCCACGGTCTGGCCCGGCTTGATGGTAAAGCTGACGTCGCGCGCCACAGGCGTCTCCTTATCATACGAGAAGTTGACGTCGTGGTAGGCCACTTCGCCTTTGAAATCGGTTATCTCGCGGGGATGGGCCGGGTCGGTTATCGGATTCTCGGCATCGAGTATACGGTCTACGCGCTCCATCGAAGCCAGACCTTTCTGAATCGAGTACATAGCTTTCGACAGGTCTTTGGCCGGATTGATAATCGAGTAGAATATCACCATATAGTATATGAAATCACTCGCGTCGAGCGTCGAACCGCCCGAAAGAATCAGCGAACCGCCAAACCAGAGCACTATCGCTATGGTCACCGTGCCGAGAAACTCGCTCATCGGGTGGGCGAGCGCCTGACGACGGGCCACACGGTTGCTCAGTACGAAAAACCGCTGCGTGCCGGCGTGGAACCGGTCTTCGACCTTACGCTCAGCCGTGAACGCCTTGATTATGCGCAGCCCGCCAAGCGTCTCCTCGATATAGCTCATGATTACGCCCCATTGCTGCTGACCTTCGAGCGACGTGCGCTTCAGCCGCTTGCCAATACGGCCCATGGCGAAACCGGCCACCGGCAGCAGGATGAACACAAACAGGGTCAGCTGCCAGCTGATGACAATCATCGTGGCAAGGTAGACGATAATGAGCACCGGATTCTTAAAAAGCATATCGAGCGAGGCCATAATCGAGTTTTCGATTTCAGCCACGTCGCCGCTCATACGGGCCATCACGTCGCCCTTACGCTCCGATGTGAAAAACGACATCGGTAGCGAAACAATCTTGTCGTAAAGCACATTGCGGATATCGCGCACTATGCCCGAACGCATCGGCACGATGAAATAGCTGCTCAGAAACGTGGTGCCGGTCTTGAGCGCCGTCATCACCACGAGCGTAGCGGCCAGAAGCGCAAGCGTGGTCGAGGGGCCCCAGAGAGCTATGGCCTCCTGAGTGTAGTAGTAGAAATTGTTGAGCAGGGCCTCTGTGAGATTACGGCGCCCGATTTCCATGTACTCGTATGTACCGGTGTCGACGCGGAAGAGCATCCTGAGTATCGGCATTATCACCGCGAAAGAGAATATGGTGAGAAATGCAGCCAGGAAGTTGAACAGGATGCTTAAAAAAAGATATTTTTTGTAGGGAGGCACAAACCTCCTGAGTAATTTCCAGAGATCGCCCATGAAATGTGGTGGTGGTTTAGGCTGCAAATGTAGCAATTTTACCCGACACAAGCGTGAAAATAGACGTAACTATCCCGAAAATTGCTAACTTTGAGGTTGCAAAACCAAAAATCAACCAACACCGTTTGTGACATGAAATATTTTGTGTCGGCCGGAGAGGCCTCGGGCGATATCCACGGAGCAGCCTTAATCAAGCAGATAAAGCGCCTTGACGAGGAGGCTGAGTTCGCATTTCTCGGAGGCGACGCCATGGCCTCGGCCGCAGGCCGGGAGCCGGTGATTGACTATCGCCGGATGGCTTTCATGGGCTTCAGCGAAGTGCTCCGCAACCTGAGAGTGATAATGTCGAACTTCCGCATGGCGCGCCGTGCGATTGACGAGGCGCGTCCCGACGCCCTCATACTCATCGACTATCCGAGCTTCAACCTCCGTCTGGCTGCCTACGCCCACAAAAAAGGGATTCCCGTCTACTACTATATTCTACCCAAGGTTTGGGCGTGGAAGTCGTTCCGCGTCAAAAAGCTCCGTCGCTACGCTACGCGGCTGCTCTCGATTCTGCCATTTGAGCCGGGATGGTTCGCGATGCGCGGTACCATAGCCGAATATGTCGGCAATCCTTCGCTCGAGGAGAGCAACAAACTGCTGGGCGAATCGCCCGACGCTCAGGAGTTCCGTAAACTACACGGTCTGAGCGGCCGCCCGATTCTGGCCCTCGTTCCCGGCAGCCGTCTGGGCGAGATTCGCAACAATCTGCCGATAATGGACGCCGTGGCCCGTCGCCACCCCGAAATGCAGACGGTCGTGGCCGGAGCTCCGGGCATCGACCCCGAAGTCTACCGGGCCTACACCACCTACCGCGTAATAACGGGCGTAACGTTTCAGGTGATGCTCCACAGCGATGCCGCGCTGGTGACATCGGGCACGGCCACACTCGAGTGCGCCCTCGCCGGCACGCCTCAGATTGCCTGCTATCGCGCCAACGGCTCGCGCCTGAGCTACAACATCATGAAACGACTCATAAAGTGTCCGTTTATCACTCTGCCGAACCTTATCGTCGGCAAAGAGGTTATACCGGAAATGCTGCTCCACAACTGCACGCCCGAAGCCATCGACGCCCACCTGGACGGATTGATGCCCGGCCGCGATGCGCGTTGCAAGCAACTCGAGGGCTACGGCCTTATGCGCCAGCAGCTCGGCACATCCAATGCTCCCGTCACCGCCGCCCAAATCATCGTCGGCGACTTATCTTACCGCAAAAACTCCTAATTATGATCATAACCACTCCCGCCGTAATACGACGGCTCAAACCGATTATCGACAATATTCCTTCTGACCGCCCGGTAAGGGTGCTTTTCGTGTGTCTGGGCAACATCTGCCGGAGTCCGGCCGCGCAAGGCATCATGCTCGAAACCATAGCCTCGCGCAATGCTTCGGCTCAGTGGGTGATTGACTCGGCCGGAACGGGCAACTACCATATCGGTCAGCTCCCCGACCCGCGCATGCGCGCTCACGCCCGCCAGCGCGGACTCACCCTCGACCATGCCTGCCGCCAGATTCGCGAACACGATTTCGATGATTTCGACATAATCGTCGGCATGGACGAGAGCAATGTCAGAAACCTGCGCAGCCTCGCGCCTACCGTCGACGACGAGGAGCGCGTGATGGCCATGGCTGATTTCTTCGGCTCTTACTCGCGCTACGATCATGTGCCCGACCCCTACTACGAAGGAACCGAGGGCTTTGAGCTCGTGCTCGACATGCTGGCCGACGCCACGCTCAACCTTTTCGATACCGTCAGCTATCTCCGCTCGGCCCGTCAGTGATGCGTCACTAACCTTTTGGCCCGATTTTTGTTATAGAGATAGTAGAAATAACAATTAAAAATCATTCGAATATGGAAACTATCAAACCAGGAAAATACGTGGAGCTCGGCTACGACCTCTATGAAGTGTCGCCCGAAGGCGATAAACTCGTTCATCAGACGTCGCTCGACGATCCCGAAAAGATTGTGTTCGGCGTAACGCCCGGCGTGATTGCTCCGCTTGAGCGCGCCATCGACGGTCTGAAGCCCGGCGACGAATTCGACGTCAAGGTGTCGGCCAACGAAGCGTTCGGCCCGCAGGACCCCGAGCAGGTTGCCACCCTGCCCCGCGATCTCTTTGAAATCGATGGCAAGTTCGACGAAGAAGTTATCAAGAAGGGTGCCGTGCTGCCCATGATGACTCAGGACGGCTACCGCATCAACGGCGTAGTGGTCGACGTCACCCCCGAAAACGTGGTGATGGACTTCAATCATCCCCTCGCCGGCAAAGACGTGCGCTTCAAAGGCAAAATTCTTGCCGTTCGCGAAGCTACTCCCGAAGAGCTCAAACCTCAGGGCGGTTGTGGCTGCGGCGAAGGCTGCGGTTGCGGCGACTCGTGCGGATGCTCTTCCGACGACAAATGCTCCGAAGGCTGCGGCTGCAACTAACAGCCCGCCACACCAATAAAAATTAAGGCGCTGCGTCAACCTCAGGTAAGGTTTGGCGCAGCGCCTTTATTGTATCCGGATGGAGAGTGTGGTGTAAGAATGTTTCGGATGGTAAGCGGTCTGCTAAGCGCTCCGCGTAACGTAGAAAAAGAAAGCGAAAGCTATAGCGATAATCACCCAGCCCACAATCCTGAAAGGCCAGACAAACTTGCGCCGGGCTTCGGCGTCAGAAAACTTCTCATCGCCTTTCATCGCACGCCAGCTGCTGTATATTCGCGCCAGCCATGGCATCGACATTCCGAGTGTTGCCAAGCCAACAAAAACATAAATAAAAGCATCCATAATTGAACTATTTTTCTATTCAACGTGAAGGTCAGGCAGTTTGTTCGTCAGCAAAATTTTACTTCAAACGCCATACCCGATGATGCAATTTTGCTCAATATCAAAAATTTGAGTAATTTCGCACAATATTTCTTTCAAACATCATTTCAAACTTTGCATTCAATCATATCATCATGGCTAAAGCATTGTTAAGCACCGACTTCCACTTCCCCGGCCAGACCGGAGTGTATCACGGCAAAGTACGCGACGTTTATTCAATAGGCTCCGACCTCCTCGTGATGGTCGCAACCGACCGCATCTCCGCCTTCGACGTTGTTCTTCCCGAAGGCATTCCCTACAAGGGTCAGGTGCTCAACGAAATAGCCACATACTTCCTCGATTCGACCGCCGACATCGTCCCCAACTGGAAACTCGCCACGCCCGACCCTATGGTAGCCGTAGGCATCCGTTGCGAGGGTTTCCGCGTTGAGATGATTATCCGCGGCTACCTGACCGGCAGCGCATGGCGTGAATATCAGGCCGGATGCCGCGAGCTCTGCGGCGTGAAGCTCCCCGAAGGCATGCGCGAGAACGAGCGCTTCCCCGAGCCCATCATCAC
>CAYUYQ010000015.1:21623-24396 GCA_964449335.1 uncultured Bacteroides sp.
TCGGCATCGACCGCATCTGGCGCCGCAAAGCCGTAGCGATGCTGCCGGAGACCCCGAGCCTCGAGATTCTCGACATAGCCACCGGCACAGGCGACCTCGCCATACTCATGACCAGCCTGCGGCCCGGCTCGAAAATAACCGGTGTCGACCTCTCCGAGGGCATGATTGAAGTCGGGCGCCGCAAGGTTGCAGCCCGCGGCCTGGGCGACCGCATCGCGCTTCAGAAAGCCGACTGTCTGGCGCTGCCGTTTGCCGACGCATCGTTTGACTGCGTCACGGCAGCCTACGGCGTGCGCAACTTCGAGAATCTTTCGGCCGGCTATACCGAAATGCTACGCGTGCTCCGCCCCGGCGGCACTATTATGATACTCGAGCTATCGACGCCGCAGGGCTTTCTGACCCGGCCGCTTTACAACTTCTATTGCCGCGCGCTCATCCCCACGATGGGGCGGCTTGTGTCGCACGACGTGCGCGCCTACTCCTATCTGCCCGAAAGCATAGCCGCCGTGCCGCAGCGCCAGGCCATGACCGCACTGATGGAGCAGGCCGGATTCACCGATGCGCGCTTCCGCCAGCTAACTTTCGGCACATGCCAGATCTACACTGCCCGTCGGCCCGACGCAGTCTGAAAACGCATCAATATCTCCCTACATATAATAAATCAACAATGAAACTTTCTAAAATCTTACTCGCTATGACCGTTGCGGTTGCTCCGTTGGCAACCCTTTCGGCCGAAGAGCACCTCAAGAGTCTCGACCCCACGCAGATTGACAATTCAATACCTGCCGGCACCGACTTCTACAACCACGTCAACAAAAAGTGGAAAGATGCTAATCCCCTCACCCCCGAATATGCCCGCTTCGGCAAATTCGACGTTCTCGCCGACTCCTCGCAGCAGCGCGTGAAAAACATCGTGCTCAACCTCGCCTCCACCAATCCCGCTCCCGGCACGGTGGCTTTCAAAGTGTCGACAATCTACAATCAGGCCATGGACTCGGTACGCCGCAACGCCGAGGGCGCAAAACCCATCCTCGCTGACCTTAAAAAGATTGAGGACACTCCCCACGAAGGCATGAACGACCTCTTCCTCTGGATGCAGGCCAACTACGCAAGCCCCTTCTTCTCGGCCGGACCGCAGGAAGACCTCGCCAACAGCAATGTCTATGCCATGTATGTCGGGTCAGGCGGCATGGGCATGCGCGACCGCGACTACTATCTGGCCAACGACAAGCGCAACACCGAAGTGCGCGAGGCCTACAAGAAACTCATCGTCGGTCAGATGCGCAACGCCGGCTATTCCAAGAAAGACGCCGAGCGCATCATGAAAAACGTAATGAAAATCGAGACTGCCCTCGCCGACTCAGCCTGGACCCGCGAGCAGAGCCGCAACATCCCGGCCATGTACAATCCCCGCTCCCTGGCCCAGCTCAAGGAAATGTTCCCCAACATCGAGTGGGACCGTTTCTTCGTCGAGACCATGGGTATTCCCACTCCCGATAATTTCATCGTTACCGAAATTTCATCGGTTAAACAGGCCGACAACCTCATGGCCTCGCTCACCGACCGCGAAATCAAGGACTACTATCTCTGGAAATACGTCAATCAGGCAGCCGGCAGCCTCAGCGACAACTTCGCCGACACGGCTTTCGAGTTCTCAAAAGTGATGAGCGGTGTCGGACAGCAGACGCCCCGCTGGAAACGCGCCCTCAATTCGACCGAGCGCGCCATGGGCATGGCCGTCGGTCAGCTTTACGTTGAGAAATACTTCCCCCAGTCATCTAAGGAATATATGATTGGTCTGGTCGAGAATCTGCGTACCGCTCTTGGCAAGCACATCATCAATCTGCCCTGGATGAGCGACGACACCAAACTCAACGCCATCAAGAAGCTCAACGCATTCACCGTCAAAATCGGCTATCCCGACGAGTGGAAAGATTATTCGACACTCGAAATCGACCCCGCGCTCTCTTATTACGAGAACATGCACAACGTTTCGATGTGGCGTCAGAAAGAAATGTACGACAAGTGGGGCAAACCCGTCGACCGCACCGAGTGGGGCATGACTCCGCAGACCGTCAACGCCTACTACAACCCCATGGCCAACGAAATCGTGTTCCCGGCTGCCATCCTTCAGGCTCCCTTCTTCGACCCCAACAGCTCCGACGCTGAAAACTACGGCGGTATCGGCGTGGTAATCGGCCACGAAATGACCCACGGATTCGACGACCAGGGCCGCAACTTCGACGCTCAGGGCAACATGACCAACTGGTGGACGCCCGAGGATGCTGCCGCGTTCTCGAAACTCGCCGACGGCCTGATTGCTCAGTTCGACGCCGTTGAAGTACTTCCCGGCCTCCACGCCAACGGCCAGTACACCCTCGGCGAGAACATCGCCGACCAGGGCGGTCTCCGCGTTGCCATGACCGCATTCCTCGACTCTCAGAAAAAGAAAGGAGTCGACGTTACCACCGAAAAAATCGAAGGCTTCACACCCGCACAGGTATTCTATCTCAACTACGCCAACCTCTGGGGCCAGAATATCCGTCCCGAAGAAATCCGCTCTCGCACTACCAGCGACGTTCACTCACTCGGCATCAACCGCGTGAACGTTTCGGTGCGCAACCTCGAGCCCTTCTTCGAAGCATTCGGCATCACCGAAGGCCAGCCCATGTTCCGCCCCGAATCCGAGCGCGTAATCATCTGGTAATCCCCATCCCCCATCAACCCATCAAGGGCGGAGCGTCAACCACCACTGACACTCCGCCCTTAACAT
>CAYUYQ010000016.1:0-20923 GCA_964449335.1 uncultured Bacteroides sp.
AAGGAACTTTACGATACCAATCCCACCGCTCACGAACTCTTTGAGAAAGCAAACGAAATTCTGGGTTTCCGTATCACCGACATCATGTTTAACGGAACGGACGAAGAGCTCAAACAGACAAAAGTAACCCAGCCCGCTATATTTCTTCATTCGGTAATCCTTGCTAAATGCCTCGGCGACGAATTCAACCCCGATATGGTTGCCGGTCATTCGCTCGGTGAATTCTCGGCACTCGTTGCTGCCGGAGCCCTGACGTTTGAGGACGGTCTGAAACTCGTCTCAGCCCGCGCTCAGGCCATGCAGAAAGCCTGCGAGCTTAAACCCTCGACTATGGCTGCCGTTCTTGCTTTGCCCGACGAAAAGGTAGAGGAAATCTGCGGCGGTGTCGACGGCGTGGTTGTTTGCGCAAACTACAACTGTCCCGGACAGATTGTGATTTCCGGTGAAATCGAGGCCATCGATGCAGCCTGTGCCAAACTTCTTGAGGCGGGCGCAAAGCGTGCACTCAAGCTTAAGGTAGGCGGTGCGTTCCATTCGCCTTGTATGGAACCTGCCCGCGCCGAACTGGCCGAGGCCATCGAGCACACTACTGTATCGGCTCCTATCTGCCCCGTATATCAGAATGTCGATGCCCTTCCTCACACCGACCCTGCTGAAATCAAGGCCAATCTTATCGCCCAGCTTACAGCACCTGTGCGTTGGACCCAGACAATCAAGAACATGATTGCCGATGGTGCTACCGAATTCGTAGAACTCGGTCCGGGCAAAGTGCTCCAGGGTCTCATCAGCAAGATTGACCGTTCGATGGCTGTCAGCGGACAGCAGTAATAGTCAGGCTCTTCGCCATCTATGACCTTATCACGCTTCTCCTTGACCTCGCATCGGGGTCAGGGAGAAGTTTTTACAGAAAATAAATCATCATAAATAAAGTATCAAGCAATGAAACTGACTCTAACCCTGGCCTCGCTTGCCATAGCGCTATCGGCGTCAGCCGCCGAAGCTCCGCTTTGGCTTCGCAATCCGGCCATCTCGCCCGACGGAAAGACACTTGCATTCACGTATAAAGGCGATATCTACACCGTGCCTGTAAACGGCGGTACAGCCCGTCAGCTCACCACCAATCCGGCGCACGACACCGCACCCGTATGGAGTCCCGACGGAAAGCAGATAGCTTTCGCCAGCACCCGTCAGGGCTCAATGGACATCTATCTGATTCCGGCCGACGGCGGCACGGCTAAACGCCTTACCACCAATTCGGGAACGGAGACTCCTCTGGGCTTTCTCAACAATAACACCGTGCTCTTCGCCACATCGCGCATGCCCTCATCGACGGCTATCGTTCCGCCGAGCGTGCAGCAGGTCTATGCCGTCAGCACCGACGGTGGCCGCGATTATCTCTGGAGCTCGACTCCGATGAAAGCTCTTTCGGTTGCTTCAGACGGACGCGTGGTCTATCAGGACCGTAAAGGTTTCGAGGATGTGCTGCGCAAACACGAACGTTCGAGCGGCACGGCCGACATCTGGATTAAAGACGGAAACAAGTATACCAAGATTACTGATTTCAACGGTCAGGATCAGTGCCCGGTATGGGTTGGCAACAACAAGATAGCCTACATCAGCGAGAAAGACGGGACAATGAACGTGTGGGAGTCAAATGCCGACGGTTCCGACGCAAAGGCTCTGACAAAGTTCACCAAACACCCCGTGCGTTCGCTCACACGCGCCAACGATGGCACAATGGCTTTCAGCTGGGATGGTGAGCTCTACACACTCACTCCCGGCAAGCAGCCCAAGAAAGTGAATGTGAATATCGTGGCCGATGACTATACAGCCGACCTGCAGCGCTCGCTCCGCAATTCGGGTGCCACTTATATGTCGCCGTCGCCCGACGGCTCCGAGGTGGCCTTCGTGCTTCGCGGCGACGTCTATGTCACATCGACCAAATATAAGACCACCAAGCGAATCACCAACACCCCGGCACAGGAGCGCGTGGTTGACTTCGCTCCCGACGGCCGAAGCCTCGTTTACGACAGCGAGCGCGACGGTCTCTGGCAACTCTTTACGGCTACAATCAAGAATCCTGACGAAAAATCATTCGTCTACGCTTCGGAGATTGAGGAGAAGCCTCTTTATAAGAGTGCTGCCGGTAAGCCGGCTCAGCGTCCCGACTACAGCCCCGACGGAAAGAAGGTGGCATTCCTCGAGGATCGTACCGAACTGCGCGTAATCGATCTTAAGTCCAATAAAGTTATCACCGCTCTGCCCGGAAAATACAACTATAGTTATCAGGACGGCGACGTGGGCTTTACGTGGAGTCCCGACAGCCGCTGGTTCCTCACCGACTATATCGGTGTGGGTGGTTGGAACAACACCGATATCGCTCTGGTGAAAGCCGACGGAACGCAGATTGTCGACCTGACTGAAAGCGGCTACAGCGACTCCAATCCCCGCTGGGCTATGGGCGGTCGCGCCATTACCTACAACACTTCGCGTTATGGCATGCGCAGCCACGGTTCGTGGGGTGAGCAGGGCGACGTTGTGCTGATGGCTCTTGACGGCGAGGCATGGGACGAGTTCAACCGCACCGAGGAAGAAGCCGCTCTTGCAAAAGAAGCTGAGAAAGAGCAGAAGAAAAAAGAAGCCGACGCAGCCAAAGACTCAAAAGATGGCAAGGACGGCAAGAAAGATGTCAAAGACAAGAAAGCTGATGAGGTTAAACCTCTTGAGTTTGATCTCGATAACCGTCAGTACCGCACTCGCCGTCTGACCAGCATTTCCGGTATCGGTGACTATTGGCTCAACAACGACGGCACTAAGCTCTACTATGTAGCCGGCTCGGCCGACGGCAGCTATAACCTTATGGTGCGCGATATGCGCAAAGGCGACACGAAAGTTCTCGTAAAAGGTCTGTCGGGCGGACTCGAACCCGATGCCAAAGGCGAGAACCTCTACGTTCAGGGTCGCGGCATGAGCAAAGTGTCGGTGAAAGACGGCAAACAGGAACGCATAGAATTCGAAGCCGAATATGACCGCCATCCCTCGCAGGAACGCGAATATATCTACAACCACATGCTCAAGCAGGTTAAGGATAAGTTTTACGATAAGAACCTCCACGGCGTCGACTGGGATATGTACGGCAAGGCTTACGCCCGCTTCCTCCCGCATATCAACAATAATTTCGACTTTGCCGAGCTGATGAGCGAAATACTCGGCGAACTCAATGCAAGCCATACCGGCGGTCGCTACTCAAGCCCCGGTGCGAGCATGTCGACGGCCGTTCTCGGTGCGTTCTATGATGATACTTACAAGGGCGACGGTCTGAAAGTGAAAGAGGTGATAGCCCGCGGACCGCTTGCGGCCAAGAAAGCATCGGTAAAACCCGGCGATATCATCAAGGCTATCGACGGAACCACGCTTAAGGCTGGCGAGGATTACAATGCTCTTCTCGACGGCAAGGCCGGTAAACCGGTGCGCCTGACTATTGCCCGTGCCGATAAGACTACCGACAATGTCACCGTGAAACCTATTTCGTCGGGTGCGCTCTCGGGGCTACTCTATCAGCGCTGGGTTGAACGCAACGAGCATATCGTCGACAGTCTTTCAAACGGTCGCATAGGCTACGTTCACGTACAAGGCATGAATTCACCCTCCTTCCGCGAGGTCTACAGCAAATTGCTCGGTAAGTACCGCAATTGCGATGCCGTGGTTGTCGATACGCGCTGGAACGGCGGCGGCTGGCTACACAATGATATAGCTTTGCTGCTTAACGGCAAAGAATACGTGCGCTATTCTCCGCGCGGCCATTATATCGGTTCCGATCCCTTCTCGCAGTGGACCAAGCCTTCGGTAATGCTCGTCAACGAAAGCAACTATAGCGATGCTCACGGTACACCTTACGTCTATCAGACGCTGAAAATCGGCGACGTTGTGGGTGCTCCCATTCCCGGAACAATGACTGCCGTTTGGTGGGAAAATCAGATTGATCCCACGCTGGTGTTCGGTATTCCGCAGGTGACGTCGCTTGACCGCAACGGCAAGCCGCTGGAGAATCAGCAGCTGAATCCCGATGTGCTTATCTACAACAATCCCGCCGACGTAGAGCGTGGCCACGATGCTCAGCTCGAAGGCGCAGTCAAGCATCTGCTTCAGAACGCCACAAAATAATCGCCCGGATTAAGCAATAAAAAGAGATGGCGGTGTGTCAGCCTTTTAGACACACCGCCATCTCTTTTTATATCCCGCGTTTGCGAGATGCGCGATTGAGGATGGTTATTTCTGAGTTTTGAGGAGGTCGGGATAGCCGGGCTTGACCGGGATGCGCGACGGATCCATTGCGGCGCTGTAGGCAAGCCATGCAGCGATGGCGGCGTTGACCTTAAGGTCGTCGAGCATCAGTCGCTCATAGGTGTCCATGGTCGTGTGGTAGGTGCGGAAGTATTCAAGCGGATCCTGAATGAACTGGTAGGCGGGCAGCCCGAGGCGCGAGAAGCTCACATGGTCAGTGCTTCCGACCTTTTGAGGTGAGAATGTGTCAAAGCCAAGAGATACGAGCGGTTTTTTCCAGGCTTCGAAGTAGGGGAGGGCCATATCGTTTTCCTCGAGATAGACTCCCTTGAAGCGACCGGAACCGAAGTCCATGTTGAGATAGAGGGCAAAGTCATCGAATCCGGGCTGTTTCTTTTTCTCATCGCTGTCGAAAAGATGCTGTTTGGCATAACCGCGTGAGCCATAAAGGCCCTGTTCTTCTCCTCCCCAGAGGGCGAGGCGAATGGTTCGTCGGGGTTTAACACCAAGTTCCTTAAGGATACGCATAGCTTCCATCATGGTGATACAACCCGATGCATTGTCGGCACCACCCGTTCCGCCGTGCCATGAATCGAGATGTGCACCCAGTAGTACTACTTCGTCTTTAAGTTTCGGGTCGCTGCCGGGAATCTCGGCTATAATATTATTTATGGTGTTGTTGGGGAAGAATGTGTTTTTAATATCAAGCTCCATTTCTACGTTCTGACCTGCACGGATGAGGCGCACCATACGGCCGTGGTCCTCGATTGGCAGCACGATTTCGGGCGTGGGTTCGGGGTCACCGGATTTGTAGCGCACGCCTCGCGAACCGGGAACGTTGAACGTTCCGTCGCCGGAGATTACTGCTAAAGGTTTCTCGGCTTTAATCAGGGAGTCCATAGCCTGACGGAGAGCGAAAGCCCCCTGGCGCATTGACCACGGACGGCGTGCGGGATTAGGGCGCGGGTCTTTTGTCATTTCCTTAAGTTCTTCATCGGTGTATCGGCTTGCGAGTGGGCGGAATGACATCTCGTACTTCTGCTGCTCGGGCATCAGCACTATTTTGCCGGCGAGCTTGCCCGAATACTTGGCTAGGTCGGCAACATCGGTGGCGTCAAGGATTATACACTCACCTTTAACCAAACCGGGAGTACTGCCCGACCACGCTTTGGGGTTGGCTGCGAAACTGCAGTAGTAGGGAAGGGTCATGGCAACATAGTTGTGCTCATTGTCCCAGCCTCCTTTGGTGAATTCCATAGCGAATTCCTTGCGTGGATTGGTGAGACCAAGCGAATCGAGTTTGCCGATTACGAGATCCTCGGCGCGGAGCTTCATTTTCGATGCGGCCAGACGCGGACCAAGCATATCGGTCATAAACTGAGCTATTTCTTCAATTTGAGAGTGATTAAATGCCTGGTCTTTTATCTTGTAGGCCATGACATCGGGTTGAGCGGTCTGAGCGTTGACACCGACAACCGCTACGGTCATTAAAATGACCGAAATAAGCAGATGTTTCATTTACTTGACTTAAAAAAATTTATACTATGGTAAATTTGATGCGCGAAGTTACAATTTTTTTCCTCACGATCTTGCATTTTTTTGCTTTACGGCATGAGTTTACACACCGACGAAAAGCATATGGCCGTCCGGTTGCAGACCGTCGGCATTATGGCTGCTTTCGGTCTCCAGGCCTGCCAGACCGGCCGGGTCGGTAATGTGATTCAGTATGATTTGACGCAGCAGCTGACCACGCATGGTTTTGAGTGAACCGGCCTGAGGCGTGACGAGCGAATCGGCACGCTGTATCTTAAAGTCGATAGTTATTACGGAGGCATGATTGGTCACACGTTTCCAATCGATGCAGGTCGCAGCATCTTTGGGAAGTAGGTTTAATATGTGGGAGTGGCGACCGGAAGAGACGATTTTAATGAGTTGGTCGGTGAGGGGTGTGGGCCAAAATCGCATCGGAGTGTTGGAGGTGCCATTCATTACCGGTGAATTAAAATCAAGACGGTAGGGTTTCACGATGTCGTCGGGACGAAGGAACCCATAGAGCGACGATATGATTCCGACGTTGTCGGCCGTAAATGCGTGCTGTGACTCAGTGAGCGATTTATAGCCGAGATTACGGAACACAACGCCGGTAAAGGCTTCGATTGCTTGCAATCCGGTGGATTTGTCGGGAAAGTCATAGTAGGCTTTGAACGCATCGGCCGACGATTTTGGGCCAAGACGCAGGCGTTCGGCGAGCTCGGGGAGGGGGAGAGTCCGAAGGAATCGGGCAGTTGTGTCGGCCACGGATTCAAAGACAGGACAGTGACGTGTGTACTGATCCGGGGTTACAGACGCGACGTCGGAGCGCATTGTTTTTGATTCGGCGATAAGTATAAGCATTGTTTAGACTACTGGTCGGTTACGACTGCGAAATTACAAACTTTTTGTCCGGCTATCGAAAAAAACGGTTTAGAATGATTGAAAAAGTTTTGATAATTCGGGTAAAAGCACTAATTTTGTGGGCATTTTAAGCCGTAATGGGCCGAAAAAGTCGCCTCACAATGAAGCGCGCCCATCGGTATAACCTATAAAAACGTATCAATCAACAATGTACGCAATTGTAGAAATTCAGGGACAGCAGTTCAAAGCAGAACCCGAAAAGTTCCTGTATGTTCACTATCTCGGCGAGCAGACCAAAGAAGGCGACACCGTAGAATTTGACCGTGTTCTTCTCTCTGAAGCCGACGGCGCTGTAAAAGTAGGCGCTCCTACTGTAGAAGGTGCCAAAGTTGTATGCGAAGTTCTCACTCCGCTCGTAAAAGGTGAAAAGGTAATCGTTTTCAAGAAGAAACGTCGTAAAGGCTATCGTCGCAAAAACGGTCACCGTCAGTATTTCACCAAGGTGTTAATTAAAGAAGTAGTTGCTTAATCTCAAAAATCTAAAAGACAATGGCACATAAAAAAGGTGTAGGTAGTTCGAAGAACGGCCGCGAATCTGAAAGCAAACGTCTCGGCGTCAAGATTTTTGGTGGCCAGTATGCAAAGGCCGGCAACATCCTCAAACGCCAGCGTGGTACCGTTCATCATCCCGGCCAGAATGTAGGCATGGGTAAGGATCACACTCTCTTCGCCCTTATTGACGGAGTGGTTGTGTTTACCGAAGGCAAGAACGGTCGCAAATTCATTAACGTCGCTCCCGCTCAGGCTTAAGAGTCGCGACGCAGACAAAAAATCGGTGCTCCATCTTAGGATGGAGCACCGATTTTTCATTAGCGATGTATTTAGCTTTAATTAGTCAGTCCATGAGATGATTATAGTGCAGCCTTTGTGCGTCTGTAAACTTTTGGGGAACTATGATTGTTGAAGTGATATAAACGTAAAATAAGGTAAATTATAAGATTATGGATACTTCATCATTAGAAAAAGTCGCTCAGGATGCGGCTCAGGTTTCAAAGACAGCAGCACAGGTGAGTGCGGATGCAGCCGGCGTTGCTGCACGCGCAGAGGCTCAGGCTGCCGGTGCAGACATAGCATCGAAGGTTGCATCTGCTAAAGCTACGGTAGCTGAAAAAGTAGAGATTGCCAAAGGTATGGCCGGAGATTTCGTGGATGCAGCTTCGGATAAAGCTGCCACAATTAAGGATGCGGTAGTGGATAAGGCCGGCGATTTAAAAGATCAGGCTGTCCAGACCGGACACAATCTGGCTGACAAACTTAAATCAGCAGCTGCTAACGCGCTTGACGCAACGTCGGAAATGGCCCATAATCTGTCAGAAAAGCTTAAGGACTGATAGAGAGTTCACAGTATAAACATTAAAGACGGAGTGTCAAAAGTAGACAGTATTGACACTCCGTCTTTAATGTTTATTGTTGATTATCGGGTGAGGCGTTCCATCGGGCATAGTGGGCGGCGGCTGCTTTGGCTTCAGCCGGGTTGTCGGTTGATGGATGCCAGAACGTGGGATGGCCTACTGCATCGGGAAAATATTGCTGGCGGACAAAGTGGCCCGGGAAGTCATGGGGGTATAGGTAGCCCTTATGATAACCCATGTCGGCCATGAGTTTGGTCGGAGCGTTGCGCAAGTGAAGGGGAGGGGGCTGATGGCCGGTCTTGCGCACGAAATCAATAGCTGCGTCGAGAGCTGCATAAGCCGAGTTGCTCTTAGGACTTGTGGCGAGATAAACCGTGGCCTGAGCAAGCGGAATCCGTCCTTCGGGCCATCCAATCTTGTGGATGGCATCAAAAGCTGCGTTGGCCAGCAGGAGTGCGTTGGGGTTGGCAAGCCCTACGTCTTCAGACGCAAATATCACAAGACGCCGTGCGATAAACTCAGGCTCCTCGCCTCCCTCAATCATGCGGGCAAGCCAATATAGAGCTGCGTCGGGGTCGCTACCGCGCATACTTTTGATGTAGGCGGAAATTATGTCGTAATGTATTTCGCCGTTCTTATCGTAAGCGGCCGGGTTGCGCTGAAGGCTTTCGGTGACTATGGCATCATTGATTACAATCGGTTTGTCGGGCATCGTAGACTGCTCGAGCAAGTCAAGTATATTGAGGAGCTTGCGGGCATCACCGCCCGAATAGCGGAACAGAGCTTCGGTCTGCTCAAGTTTGACGCCGTGGGAAGCGAGTACGGAGTCTTTTTCAAGAGCGCGGTCGAGCAGAGTGCGCAGCTCGGAATCAGACAGCGGATTGAGCGTGTAGACTTGTGCACGCGAAAGCAGCGGTCGGATAACTTCGAATGATGGATTCTCCGTGGTAGCTCCGATAAGAGTCACAACGCCGGTTTCGACAGCGGCAAGCAAGCTGTCTTGCTGCGATTTGTTGAAGCGATGTATTTCATCGATAAATAGAATCGGACGTGCTCCGTTGAGAAACATGCTGGAGCTCTCGCGCTTGCATTTTTCGATGACTTCGCGCACGTCTTTCACGCCCGAATGGACGGCGCTCAACGTGTAAAACGGGGCCTTACATGAGTTGGCGATGATTTTGGCGATTGTGGTTTTTCCAACTCCGGGAGGTCCCCAGAGGATGAACGAGGCAATATTGCCGCTGTCAATCATACGGCGGATAATCGCGCCTTCGCCCATGAGATGCTGCTGACCGATGTAATCGTCGACGGTCTGGGGCCGGAGTCGTTCGGCTAAAGGTTTATTCATTGTGTTATGGGTTTTGCGATGTGTTAGCTACATACAAATATACAAAAAAAAGCCGTCGGAACACGCAAAATGAAAATAAAAGCTGCTTGACCGCGCAAATCTTAACAATTTTATTTAACTTTACGACGAGAAAAACTTCCTGTCGTAGGGGAGCACCTGCGGCTATTTTTATACCGGCAGCATTTCACGGCGAACATTAAAGCGCCTGAAGTGTTAAAGATGTAAAAGGCCGCCTGAGCGGTAATCGACTCAGTGCGGTGCTCCACAATCGATTATAAACAATTAAATATATTGAGCTATGGGAAGCGAAAACAAAAACAAAACACCTCAGACGATGCGCAACATCTTCGGTATCGTCATGATTCTTATTTATCTTGGAATGGGCGTGCTGTTCCTGATAAACTTTTTCCAGTTTACCGGAGCGTGGGAAATTCTGCGTTGGGTAGGTGGAGTTATCTTCATTGTCTACGGATTCTGGCGCGGATATCGTCAGTTCAAGGGTATTGACCCGGACTATTCCGACCGCTAAGGATGAAGAATGAATAACGTGCAGCACGTTCTGTCCGATTGGCAACAGCCGGATAGGACGTCGCCGTATAGATACAAATTAAGATATGAACAGAAGACTTTTTAAAAATACAATTGGCCTTGCAGCTCTCGGGATGGCCCTCGTCCCGACAATGGTGTCGTGCGACAAAAAGGCTGAGAGCACGCAGACTTCGGGCATAGCCACAATTGCGTGCGACGCAACGTTCGAGAATATTCTGTCGCAGGAAATAGATGTGTTCGAGTACATCTACCCCGATGCGAGCGTCATTCCCTACTATGTCGACCAGCATGCCGCTCTTGACTCGCTATTGAGCATGAAGACTAAAATGGCTGTTCTCACACGCCCGCTCAACGAAAAAGAACTCGCCTATCTGAAGAGCGAGAAAAAAATAGTGCACCAGACGCAGATTGCAGTCGATGCTCTTGCGCTGATTGTCAACCCCGAAAATCCTACTGAAATCATGGATAAGAAGGAGCTGACCGATATTCTCACCGGTAAGATTACGAAATGGAGCGATGTGGTTGTCGAAAAAGGCAACCTTGGCGATATAGCTGTGGTGTTTGACCATCAGGGATCGTCGACAGTGCAATATATGCGCGACTCGCTCATGAACGGCGCCGAATTCGGACCGAACATCTATGCTCAGAAGAGTCCGGAAGATGTGTTCAAGGCTGTGGCCAACAACAAGAACGCCATTGGTATAATAGGAGTGAGCTGGATTACGTCGGATATGCGCAGTCAGGCCATGACCCGCGAGGAGATGGTGAAAGCGGTAGACAATCCGGCCAACGACAGCACTACTGAGGCGACGTTTAACAACGCAATCAAGGTGCTTAAAGTGCGTGGCAACAATGAAGTGACAGCCTACAAACCCTACCAGTACTATATTTATGAGGGGCTTTATCCGCTTTACCGTCAGATATATCTGGTCAGCACCGGTGCTCCCGGCACAATAAGTCATGGATTTTATTCGTTTGTTACAGGGTTTAAGGGACAGAAAATCATGCTCATGACCGGTGTCCTGCCCAAAGTGGTGCATCCACGCATGGTTGAAATTACCAACTGACCCTTGCTAGGCAGTCAAATAGTATAATACCAAATTAACCGATAATTAATACTTTAACTAAACAAATAATTTAGACGTAAATGAAACTGAGATTTTTGTTCTCGCTCTTGCTTGGCGCCAGCATAGCAGCCAGCGCACAGGGCGGCTATCAGGACGGCGTAGATAACTACAATGCAGGACGTCCTGATGTGGCAAAAGCCATTCTTACCAACACAATCAATGACGCTCAGACCGATAAGGCCGTAAGCTATTTCTATCTGGGAAGCATTGCTTTTGACGAAGGCGATATGGCTGCTGCAAAAGATAACTTCGATAAGGGTGTTTCAATCAATCCCGACTACGCCTATAATTATATAGGTCAGGGTGAAGTTGCTCTCAAAGGCGGTAACAAAGGTGAGGCCGAGCGTCTGTTCAAGCGCGCTATGGAACTCGATAAAAAGAACACCGCTGTGATGGTCGGTGTGGCCCGAGCTTATTTCAATGTCAATCCTACGGCATATGCCAAGGATATCGACAAGCTGATAGTAAAAGCACTCAAGGATTCCAAGAACTCTGAGGCTGCCGTATATGTGCTTCAGGGCGATATGGAGGCCAAGCAGAATCCCGGTGAAGCAGCCGGCAAGTATGAGATGGCTATCGTTCAGGATCAGGGCAAGAACCGCGTGAACCGCGAGGCTTACGTGAAATATGCCAACACCTATTTCCACGTAAATCCGAAGTTTGCTATCGACAAGCTCGTAGAGCTCAACGACCTCGAACCCAACTCGGCTCTTGCGCAGCGCGAACTCGCTGAGAAATACTACTCAAACGACCAGTTCGGCAGCGCATGTCTGCAGTATGGTAAATATGTGGCCAATCCCAACCACTTCCCCAGCGACGAAGCCCGCTATGCCGGTCTGCTCTACTCGGCAGGCGAATACAACAAGTCAATCGAATGGGCCGACAAGATTCTCGCTTCGGATCCCAATAACTTCTATATGTATCGCGTGCTGTTGCTTGACAAGGCAGCTCTTAAGGACTGGTTAGGCGCTGAGGAAGTAGGTAAGAAACTTTTCAGCCACCCCAATGCACAGCTCATTGCTAATGACTATGTGGTTTATGCCGACGCTCTCTCGGAGATGAACAAGGCAGACGAAGCAGTAGCAGTTTATGAGAAAGCTATCGAGCTCAACCCTGATAAGGCTGACCTTCTTCCCAAACTGAGTGCAGTTTATGACCGCGCCGGTCAGAACGACAAGGCAGTTGCGATTTACAAGAAGTATCTCGATATGGGCAACGGTACTACCAATGACCTCTTCTCGATGGCACGCCGCTATCAGGGTCTGGCCCGCTCGCTTGAAAAGGGAACTCCCGAACGCGCAGAAGCCGCTAAGGAAGGTCTGAAGTATATCGATATGGCAATCGCCAAGGTTAATGACAATGGTTTCCTTTATGCAACCAAAGGTCAGCTTCTCCTGACTCTCAACGATGATAAGCCCGACGCACAGATGGCACAGGCATACGAGGATATGCTCCGCTGCTTCGATGCTGACCCCTCGAAAAAAGCAGATCGAGCATCGTACTACACTGCAGCCTACTATCTGCTTGGTGCTTACTATACCGATGTAGATAAAGCAAAAGCCGTTCAGTACTTCAACGATTATCTGGAGCTTCACCCCGACGACGAAGCTGTTAAACAGATGGTTGAAAGCTTAAGCGAATAATTGTTTAATGCCTACACCGAAACAATAAGGTTTTAGCGTGAAGCGTCAAGCCGGTTTAAGATAAAATTGAACCGGTTGACGCTTCCACTTTTTTTCGAGCTTCGGATCACGGTGTGTCCGTAAGCGCTCCAAAACGGAAACGGAAGATGAAAAAAATAGTTGTAAGAGCTTTATCAGGGGCGGTCTATGTCGGTCTGATCGTAGGGTCGCTCCTTTATGGCGGAGGAATGATGTTTCCGCTTCTCTGCACTATACTGGCTCTGCTTGCAGTCATAGAGTTTGATCGTCTGGCATCATACGGCGGAAAGCGTGCGGCGTCTGTCAGGACGCTCGATACGATTCTGTGTGTGATTCCGGTGCTCGCGCTGGCCTATACGAGGCTTGGGCTGTCGCAATACGTCTATACCGGAACGCGGTTTGCTGCCGGTCTATTTATGGCGTTACTGATGGTCAGAGTGGTCTATACGCTTTATAGCCGTGAGAGCGACCCGCTCCGATCGCTTGCATTCACCCTTCTTGCAATCGGCTATATTGCTATGCCGCTAAGCATGGCAGCCCTTTTAAGCGAACCTCGCAACAGATTTGTTTTGCTTCTTGTGTTTGTCATGATATGGATTAACGACACCGGGGCTTTCCTGACCGGCATTACATTTGGCAGACACAGACTTTGCGAACGACTCTCGCCCAAAAAATCATGGGAAGGCTTTTTCGGAGGACTATTGTTTGCTGCCGCTACAGGTCTGGGAGCCTATCTGCTCTTCCCGGAGATATTTGGATATCTGACTCCTATTGGCGCTGTTGCGCTTGGAGTCGTGGTGAGCGTATTCTCGACCTGGGGCGATCTGTTTGAGTCGCTTGTGAAGCGTCTCGCCGGAGCTAAAGATAGCGGCCGGATTATGCCCGGCCATGGCGGCATTCTTGACCGGATTGATTCGCTTCTGTTTGTGATACCGGTAGTTTTCGTTTTGTATTTCTTACGATAAGTCAGCAATCGGCTGAATTAAATAATAATCAATATATCATATTTTAGCAAAGATGAACGACCAGCGATATAACATGCGCGGCGTCTCGGCCTCGAAAGAGGATGTTCATAACGCCATAAAGAATGTTGACAAGGGTATTTTTCCCGGAGCGTTCTGTAAAATCATTCCTGATATACTCGGTGGAGATCCTGATTACTGTAATATAATGCATGCTGACGGAGCCGGCACGAAATCGTCGCTCGCCTACATGTATTGGCGCGAGACAGGCGACCTGAGTGTCTGGAAAGGAATTGCTCAGGATGCCTTGATTATGAATATCGATGACTTGCTTTGCGTTGGAGCAACAGACAATATACTTGTAAGTTCGACTATCGGTCGTAACAAACTTCTTGTGCCCGGCGAAGTCATCGCCGCAATAATCAACGGGACGGAGGAATTGCTCGCCGACCTGCGCGAGATGGGCGTTACTGTCTACAGCACCGGCGGTGAAACAGCCGATGTCGGAGACCTTGTGCGTACGATAATCGTGGACAGCACGGTGACATGTCGCATGCGTAGAGCTGATGTGATCGATAATGCAAATATATGTGGTGGCGACGTAATTGTCGGTCTTTCGTCGAGCGGACAGGCTACTTACGAGAAGGGCTACAATGGAGGAATGGGCAGCAACGGCCTGACTTCGGCACGCCACGATGTCTTCGCAAAATATCTTGCCGAAAAATATCCGGAGAGCTTCGATGCAGCGGTGCCCGACGAGCTTGTCTATTCAGGCAAAATGAAACTTACCGACGCCGTTGAGGGTTCGCCGATTGATGCCGGCAAGCTGGTGCTTTCGCCTACACGCACTTATGCTCCGGTAATCAAGAAACTGCTTGATGAAATGCGACATGATATCCACGGTATGGTTCACTGCTCCGGAGGAGCACAGACCAAAATCATGCATTTCGTGAAGAATAAGCATGTGATAAAAGATAATATGTTCCCTGTGCCACCTCTGTTCAAGCTGATTCGCGAACAATCGGGAACGGACTGGGCAGAAATGTATAAAGTGTTCAACATGGGACACCGAATGGAAATATATCTTGCGCCTGAGCATGCACAGAAAGTAATCGATATCTCACGCAGTTTCGGTATCGATGCGCAAATTGTCGGACGTGTAGAGGATGCCGAATCCAACCGACTGACAATTGAAAGCGAATTCGGCGCGTTTGAGTATTGACGCTTATTCGTGCTCACAGTATGATTCGTGTAACTCTCCGGTATATTGCGACTATCTGCGTCATCGCCCTTTCGGCGATGACGCAGAGTTGCAATAACAGCAGCGGTAGACTGACGGCGGATGCATCTGCCGTCAGCGATTCGACAGCTACACATTCTCTCCCCGACACACTACGCGTCGGAACGCTCTACAGCCCAACGTCTTATTTTATATTCCGCGATACGGAAATGGGCTATGATTACGATCTGATTTCAAAATTTTCAGAGGATAAAGGGATTGTATTGAAGTTGGAGGTGGCAACGAATCTTGAAAGCGCTATCGCGATGCTCGATTCCGGTCGAGTTGACCTGATAGCATATCAGGTGCCGATAACGGCAACGTATCGTGAGCATGCGTTACCATGCGGAGTGGAGAGTGTAACGCATCAAGTGCTCGTTCAACCCAAAAAATCAAAATCCGGAAGGATTACAGATGTGACGGAGCTCGTCGGCAAGGAAGTGTACGTCGAAGCAAATTCGAAATATTATCAGCGCCTGCTGAATCTCAATGACGAGCTTGGGGGTGGAATAAAAATACGACCGATAGAGCGCGATACGTTGATAACGGAGGATTTGATAGAGATGGTAAGCAAGGGTGAGATACCTCTTACGATTGTAGACAGTAATATCGCCCAGTTGAATAAAACGTATTATCCCGGTATTGATGTTGATTTGAGTGTGAGTTTTCCCCAGCGGGCTGCATGGGCCGTCGCTCCGTCGAAAGCCTGGCTTGGCGATTCGATTGATGTGTGGACCGGAGAGGAGACACCTCGCCTGGAGCGCATGATGCTACTGAAGCGATATTATGAAATGAGTAAGAGTATGCCATCACTTTTTACGTTTAATTTTGCCAGCGGAAGAATGTCGCCTTTTGACGCACTGTTTAAAAAGTATGCATCGGAAATCGGTTGGGACTGGCGTCTACTTGCATCACAGGGCTACACGGAAAGCCGTTTCGACTCAACACGCGTGTCGTGGGCCGGAGCGAGGGGCGTAATGCAATTAATGCCTGCGACGGCAAGGGCAAATGGGTTGGATATGAGTAAAATAAGCTATAATGAACCCAATATTGCTACTGCGGTTAAGGTGATAGCATCGCTTGACCGGTCGCTGTCGCACTACGTGACCGATAAAGAGGAGCGTAAGAAATTTGTCATAGCTGCTTACAATTCAGGTCTGGCGCATATAATTGACGCTATCAGACTGGCAAAGAAACTTGGAATCGACGCCACACGATGGGATGGATGCGTAGCTCGGGCGCTGCTCCTCAAGTCGAATCCCGAATATTTCCACGATCCGGTGGTGAAACACGGTTATTTTCGCGGACGTCAGACCACGGAATATGTTAAGTCGGTATATAACTGCTATGAGAAAGCCAAACGTCAGATTCGCACCTAAATATTGTGATGGATTTGCGGGAAATGGAATTAAATGAGTTTTATGCGGCTCCGTGTGATGGGATTCTTAAGAAAATATGGTACATTTGCATATTATAGAAAATCCGTAAGTATCAAAAAGCTTTTTCTCAATAATCATTAGAAATTCTAACAATGAAAAAGAAGTATCTTAGCGTGGCTCTGGCCGCAACTATCTCGCTCTCGTTGGTGTCGACTTCATGTATCGGTAGTTTCACACTGACCAATAAGCTTCTTAGCTGGAATCAGCAGGTTGGTAATAAGTTTGTCAACGAACTCGTGTTTTTTGCTTTCTGGATTCTCCCGGTGTATGAGGTTTCAGCTCTCGCCGATGTACTCGTACTGAATTCTATCGAATTTTGGAGCGGAAGCAATCCGATAGCTAAAGGCAAAAGCGTGATAGACGGCAAAGATGGTCGTTATCTCGTTGATTGCGATGGAAAGGGATATACAATCAAGAGCGAAAACGATGGCTCAATCGTGCGTCTGGATTTTGATGAGGCAGAGAAGACCTGGAGCGTTACGGCAGATGGGAATACCTATCAGTTGATGACGTTTGTTGACGATACACATGTGGCTCTGCCTGCTATCGGTGGCGGTATGACGGTTGTCGAACTGTCGCAGGGCGGCGTTATGGCCTACCGCGATATGGCTGCCGGAACTCTCATGGCTGCACGTTGACGATATAGAATTGCAATTTATAACGCGCACTGAGGAGGTTAAACTAATCTCCATTAGTGCGCGTTATAGTTTTAAACATTAAGGATAATCGCAATGAAACGAATAGTACTTCTTCGACATGGGCAGAGCGAATGGAATCTCGAAAATAGATTTACAGGTTGGACAGATGTGGAACTTACAGACAAAGGCCGCGAAGAGGCCCGTGAAGCCGGACGCCTTTTGAAAGAAGCCGGAATCAAACCGGGATATATGTTCACCTCAGTACTTCGACGAGCCATTCACACGATGCAGATTGCGGCCGCTGAAATGGGACTTGATTGGGTACCGGTCAGGAAGGATTGGCATCTTAATGAACGACATTACGGAGCTCTGCAAGGTCTTAACAAGGCAGCTACGTCGGAGAAATATGGTCCTGAAATGGTGAAAACATGGCGACGTAGTTTCGATGTGCTTCCGCCGGTGTTGGGCAGGGATGACCCACGTTTCCCGGGTAATGACCCGCGATATGATGCGTTGTCTGACGACGAATTGCCGGTGGCAGAGTCGCTGCAAGATACGATTTCGCGTGTGAGATGCTGCTGGGAAGAACGTATATTGCCTAAACTGCGTGAGAACGAGTCGGTCATGATTGTGGCACACGGGAATAGTCTGCGCGGTCTGGCAATGATGCTGTTGCATCTTACGGCCGAAGATGTGGTTTCGCTTGAGATTCCCACCGGTAGTCCATGGATTTTGGAGGTGGACGACAGAATTAATGTGGTCAATCAGTATTATCTCACACGCAAATAAATCGGATGTTTTAATGCAGAAATAGGGAATTAGCGGATATTTGAGTAAATTTGCCGTAAACTTTAATGTTATGAAATATCAGTATACGACAAGTGGCACATGTTCTCGCCTTATAGATATAGAAGTAATTGACGGTCGGATTGTTGATGTGAAATTCACCGGAGGATGCAACGGTAATCTTAAAGGTCTGTCTGCATTAGTAAAGGGCTGTAAACCCGCGGATGTTGTAGAGAGACTTGAAGGCATTGAGTGCGGCACAAAAGGCACGTCGTGTCCCGACCAACTCGCAAAAGCTTTGAAACAGTTACGCTAACTCAATTGCGTTCTTCGCTACTCCGGTCTGACGGAAGACGGCAAAACGAGTGATTCGACAGTAAATGAACGGTATTTATGGTCCGCGAATTTGCTGCCATTGTTTTTATTCGTAATTTTGCATATTGAATATTACTCACATATAGAAAACCAATCGTTTATATAATCACACAATGAAGTTTAAGTCCTTAGGCCGAATGTTTGTGGCCGGTGCTGCACTGTTTGTCTTTGCGGCATCGTTGCACGCCGACATGACTGACCAGCAGGTCGTGCAATATGTCAAGCAGCAAAAAGCTGCCGGTAAATCCGATAAGACTATCGGAGCAGAGCTGCTCTCTCGCGGAGTGAGTCGCCAGCAGCTCGAGCGAATCAAGAGCAATTACAGCGGTGATAGCGGCAATGCCGGACAACAGATGACAGGAGGCGTACAGGAGAACCGTATGAGACAGCCTGTTTTGACGGACAGGGTTGGCTTTCGCAGTGATTCAATCGCTATCAGCGGTTTTTCACTGGACTCGATAAATATTCCCAACCGCAGAATCTTCGGCAAAGAGATATTCACGACCAACTCACTCACTTTTGAACCGAACCAGAATCTTGCCACTCCGTCGGACTATCAGCTCGGTCCCGGTGACGAAGTGATTATCGATATTTGGGGCGCAAGTGAGGACCGACTCCGCTCGACAATCTCGCCTGAAGGCAATATCGTGATCGATCAACTCGGACCGGTCTACCTCAATGGCATGACTATCGATGAGGCAAATAATCATCTCCGCCGTATGCTTGCCTATAAATATGCGGGTGTAGAGGAGGATGAGACCGATATAAGCCTGACGCTTGGCCAGGTTCGTACGATTCAGGTCAATGTCCTTGGCGAAGTTGCCACGCCCGGTACGTATCGTCTCTCGCCGTTTTCTAATGTGTTTAATGCCATTTATCATTCAGGCGGTGTGAGTGATATCGGTTCACTCCGAAACGTTGAAGTACGCCGCAATGGTAAAACCGTTGCAACGGTCGATTTGTATAGCTATATCTTTGGTGGAAAGAACGCGAATAATGTCCACCTGCGTGAGGGCGATGTCATAGTGGTGCCCGCATATACGTCGTTGGTTAATCTTGACGGAAATGTCAGACGCCCGATGTACTATGAGGTGAAAAACGGAGAGAGTCTTGCTGAACTGATAAAGTATGCCGGAGGCTTTTCCGATGATGCATATAAGGATATGGTAACCGTATCAAGAAATAATGGTAAAGAACGTGAGATTTTCAATGTCAATTCTGTTGATTTCGGAAATTATGGTTTGGCAGATGGCGACAGCATCCACGTCGGTAAGATTTTAGACCGCTATGCAAACCGCGTAGTAGTAGATGGAAAGGTACTTCGTCCCGGTTCGTTTGCGCTTGGATCAAAAGTGTCAACACTGCGTGATCTGATTCGCGAGGCTGACGGACTTGCTGAGGATGCTTATGCTGACAGGGCACTGATTTTCCGCGAAGGACCGGACTTGACCCGGCAGGTGATGTCGGTAGATCTTGGTGCAATTATGGCAGGTAATGCTCCGGATATTGTCCTTCAAAAGAATGACAGTATAGAGATTGCAGGCGTGCGCGAGATATTCCGTAAAGGGAATTTCATGATTCAAGGCTATGTGAGAGCTCCCGGAAGTTTCCCCTATGCTAAAAACACTACGGTTAATGACTTGATACTTCAAGCCGGTGGTCTGTCAGAAGGAGCCTCAACCGTCAGGATTGATGTCTCCCGACGAATTCTCGATCCGAAATCGCTCGAACCAACAAATCAGACGGCGCAAGTATATACGCTTGCCTATGAGGATACTAAGACCGGCAGTGGTGGATTTGTCCTGGAACCGTACGATATTGTGACTGTCCGAAAGAGCCCGACTTACGTTCCTCAGCAGCGTGTGGCAATCGGTGGAGAAGTAGCTTTTGAAGGTGCTTACACATTAGTCCGTAGAAACGAACGGTTGTCGGATTTGGTTAAGCGTGCCGGAGGACTGACGGATGACGCGTACGTGAGAGGAGCAAGCCTGACGCGACTTATGACTGAGGATGAAGTGAAAGCACGTGAAGAGACAATTCGCCTGGCTCAAAGCATGCAGGGTACCCAGGGTGGTGACTCCGTATCGATTTCGAAGATGATACTTACGGACCGGTATAGTGTCGGTATTCACTTGGATGAGGCTCTTGCTAACCCGGGAGGAGACCAGGACATAACGTTGCAGGAAAACGATGTGCTTTTCGTGCCGCAGATGATTAATACGGTGAAGATACAAGGTGACGTTATGTACCCGATAACCGTTGCATATAAAAAAGGTGCTAATTTAAGTTATTACATCAAACAGGCTGGTGGATACGGGTCCAGAGCCAAGAAAAGTAATGCTTATATTGTCTATCTGAACGGTACTGCAGCCAGAGCAAAGGGTAATACCCCGATAGAGCCGGGTTGTCAGATTATAGTTCCATCAAAGGGTACAAGCACGTTCAATTGGAACGCTATTCTTTCTGCTGCTACGGCCACGGGCTCAATTGCGACTATGGCGGCAGCGGTTGCCAACATGCTTAAAAAATAGAATCATGAACGACGAAATGATAAAACCTGACAATGAGACTAAGGTCGATGAGCAGGAGATTGATTTGCTCGAACTCGCCCGAAAACTGTGGGATTCGCGTAAGTTGATTCTGAAATTCTGTGTGGTCGGACTGGTAGT
>CAYUYQ010000016.1:21023-23459 GCA_964449335.1 uncultured Bacteroides sp.
TCTGTAGCGGAACGGTTGAAGCGTTATGTGACGGATTACCGCACAAATAAAGCTCGTCAGGATTTGGACTATGCCGAGAAGCTTAACGAGGAAGCTAAGCATGACTATATGGAGGCTCAGCAGCGTTATGCTTCTTACATGGACAAAAACCAGGGTATAGTTTTACGCTCGGCAAAAATAGAACAGGAGCAGCTTCAGAATGAAGCTCAATTAGCTTTCAATCTCTATAATCAGACGGCCCAACAGGTTCAGGCTGCAAAAGCAAAGGTACAGGAGATTACGCCGGTATATACCGTGGTGCAACCTTCGTCGGTCCCACTCAAGCCGTCGAAACCTTCAAAAATGCTTATCTTGGTCGGCTGCGTTTTCCTTGCCGGAGTTGTGGCATGCGCCTGGATTCTTTTTGGACGTGATATTGTAAGTCAGTTTAAGTCCGGAAAACATACTGATTCTTTGGCTGATCCGAAAAAAGATTAATTTTTCAACGATATAACGAATCTGTCAGATTTGTTTGCGCAGACGGTATATGATTTTTATACCGTCTGTTTTTGTGTATTCGAGAGAGAGCCGATTGCTTTTCTGTTCGAGAATCCGGAGATTGACCGAACCGTTGGACGGAAAATAAATATTGGGCGGGAATCCATATTCATTCTCTCCGGGCGAGGTTTCTGCATTACTGTGAGTGTAGTATAGAGTGAGGATGTTATCTGTTTCGCTCCATGTTCCCCAGTATTCATCAGTCTGATGATACGAGTTTACAACTGTCATCTTTATTATCGATGACTGGAAAGCCCAGACTACGTTGGAAGAATAATTGACGTCAGGGGTATTGTCAATATCTATTTCATATAGAAGCCACGAGCCAAAGTATTGACCTATATCTCCGTTGTTTTTGGTGCACCCTGAAAATATGGTAGAGACAAAAATTGCAATGAGAACAAGTTGTTTCATAAGCTTTTCATTTAATTATGTGCGGTGAAGTTTCCGGAATAGGATACACCTATTAATCCTCCGAACGAATTGCAAGGCAATTTGCCGTGGTCAATGCCTAACTGAACTGTCACTGCTAATCCGTTGATACGCTTTGCCTGATATGTCGTTTCTACCATGGCCGAAACGGCATGGACAGGGGAAAGGAGAGGAATGTAGCCATTACCCCATGATTTTCGGAAACTTGCGAGCACTCGATAGTTGAAGCGTGGTAGTGGCTGGCCCTCGACTCCGAGATGAAAGGCACGCATACGGTTGTAAAGCACAGCAGGAAAACCATCTCTATTATAAATAGGCGACACGACGAGTGGATTGCCCATCAGCATTCCATAGTTGGCATAAGAGTTGTAGTAATAGTTGTTGTAGTAATTGTCGGCACCCGTGGCTTCGTCTTTAATATCTGTTCCCGGAATATAATCAGGAGCCCAGTGTATCGGACCACTTTGATTGGTCATGTCGAGGTACTCAAAAACGCATCCTGAGATTATCCCTCTACGTGAAAAGTTAAATTCCACGCCCCAGAGACCATCAAATCCATTTAATTTCCCCAGCCCGGAGCCGTCTTCCCACGGATTCTGGAGATATAGTTTTATTTCGTTTCCGGACTTAAATCGGTAACGGGCCATAATGTCGATTGACCCCAGAGTATTTCCGATTAGAAAGTCTTCGTTGCCTCGGGACACCGGTATAAGGACTTTCACGAAGTCTTTGATGCGGGTCGGGCGTTCCTGTACGGTGGTGATGTGGCCATTCCAATAATGCTCGGTGCGTCCGCCGAACTGCGTGGCGGCCTGTAGGCCTAATGTGATGCTGAATCGTCGCGAGGCGTCTGACCGCAGGTAGAGCCGTCGATACACAAGCCATTGGTTTTGCGAAATATGGTAGGTATAGTAGTTGAAATGAGACCGCCACCAATCGTTGTCGGTAAATTTACCGTATGACAATAGCCCCTCTGCTTCAAACCAACCTTTTGTGAAGGGGATTTTTCTGAACCGGGTTATACCGACACTTATTTCGGGGAGGGAGCGGGCGTTGGTGCTACGGGTGACATCGCCCGATGAAAGACGATTGTTGAGCAGACGCGATTGGTAGTCTTTCATTCCAATGGATAAGTCGATGGAGCGATATTTTGCGCCGACGAACAGTTGCTGCACCCAGCTGCGCGCGGGATGTCGGGCTACGGATGTCCAGCTGTCAGCCGCTTCACTGTATCGGTCATAGCTGACGGACGATGTCCAGGAGCCTATTGCGTCGAGTCCGACCATGATTGAAAATCGTCGGGCGGTGTCAGTCGACGCTTTCACGACGGCTTCGGTCGCAAGACCGGCGCGCTGGGTGACACGTCCTCCTCGATTAGCCCCAATATAATACGGGGCAAAATCCCCCGACCCCAAATTAGCCGAAACGGAAGCCCGGTAGTCGCACCGCAGTCCGGTCTGAGCATGG
>CAYUYQ010000017.1:0-15252 GCA_964449335.1 uncultured Bacteroides sp.
GGTAACGCCCTGCGCATCGACAGTCAGCTGAAATCATCTCTCGACGTATCTCAGTCGCCTCTCCTGCCTGTAAAAGTGGTTGACTTCAAAGGTGAGACAAAAGACATGAAGATTCGCTTCCGTTTCGCCCCGACGTGGACAACCGCTGACGCCTCAACCATTACAGGCTCATTTTCTTCGCCGACACCTCGGATTGACTGGGACTCGATTCCCTCCGGCCGCTACCGTCTATCCATTTCCATAGAGGACACACGAGCGGACTCGGTTGTAAACGATATAGTGATTTATCGGCCATCCGACAGTAAGCTTCCGGCCGGCATTTCCGACGTTATCTGGTCACCTTGCTCTGACAATGCTGAATTAATTGTCGACCGCAACGGCAAGGGCCGTATTCTTGTGGCCGCCGGAAGCGGAACCACTCACGCTCTCTTTATCCTTTCCGACTCAACGGGCATCATCCGTCGGAGTTGGCTCAGTCTCAGCGAAGGATTCCACAATATACCCCTCGAAGTAAGTCCCGATGCCGTCGCTCCGAGGCTGACCCTCTACGCTGCGCGCGACATGAAGTCGACCGTGCTTTCTTTAGGCATCGAAGTGCCTCACCCGGAGCGGGATTTGACAATTCGTGCAGAATCGTTCCGCGACCGTATCGTGCCCGGCACTTCGGAAACATGGAAATTCACCACTGTCGATGGTGACGGCACGCCTCGTCGCTCGGCCATGATTCTCGATATGTATAACTCGGCTCTTGATGCACTCGCCTCAAGGCCATGGCGTATGACTCTTTCCTCTACATACATTCCGACTCTGTCACTTAATTCGTGGAATTTCTTACGCAGTAACTACCTGTCAATACGGCAGGATGGGCAGCGCTTCGCGTCGTTCAGCGTGGAAATGCCTGAATTTATCACATACGACTATCCCCTCTACACCACCGCAGACAGCCGCTACGGTATGATACTCTATAACAGTATGCCGGATATGGCGGTACGTGGAGTAAGTACCGAGATTACGGCCGATGAGGGGGTATCGAGCATAATGGAAGTAAAAAAAGCCGCCCCGCGGATGATGAACGCAATGAATAAAGAGGCGGTTGAGGAATCGGCCGAAGCCGAGTCTGACGATGTGCTATCTGAGACTATAGTGACAGGCTCCTCCGAATCGGCACAGGAAGCGCCCCGGATGGCTTACCGCAACGGCGACGCCACACTTGCTTTCTTCCGCCCGATGCTGGTAACTGACGATGACGGCACGCTGAGTTTTACATTCAGTGTTCCCGACGCAAATACCACATGGACATTCAATGCCCTCGGCTTTACCTCCGGACGAATGGCAACCGCATCTTTCTCCCGAAAGGTACTTGCCAATAAACCGGTTATGGTGCAACCGAATCTACCGCGCTTTCTGCGTCAGGGTGATCGCGTCGAGGTTTCATCGCTCGTGATGAACAATTCCGATAAGGAGCAGCGTGTAACAGCAGTCACCGAGCTCTTCGATCCCACTTCATCAAAAGTAATCGAGCGCACCGATACCACAATAGTTATCGCTCCTTCTCAGAACATCCCGGTCACCGTCAGTTTCCGCGCGCCCACCGACGCTCCGTTTATCGGCTTCCGCATCAAGGCATCAACGCTCGAATTTGCTGATGGCGAACAGCGCCTGATACCCGTGCTCGAAGCCGCAGAACCGCTGATTGAATCACGCCCCTTCTACATTTCGCCTGATTCCTCGGCCTTCTCACTGTCGCTTCCCAAATTCCCGGCCGATTCTAAAGTTACGCTACAGTATTGCGAGAATCCGACGTGGTACGTCGTCACGGCTCTACCCGGTCTTTCTGCAACCGCCCCACGCACGTCCAACGACGCAGCCGACAACTACTATTCGGCAGCCGTTGCCCGAGGCCTTCTGGCCCGCTATCCCGAAATCGGTCGCGCGATTACGGAGTGGTCAAAGTCCGATAAGTCTGATTCGGCTCTGACATCAATGCTTGAACGCAACGCCGACCTCAAAAACGTCATGCTTCAGGCTACCCCCTGGATGCTCGATGCGCGCAGCGATTCCGAACGCATGCAACGCCTTGCGCTCTTGCTCGATAAAAGCAATATTGATAGAGTGCTCCGACAGTCGTTCGATTTTCTCCAACAGACTCAGCGCGCGTCGGGAGGATGGTCGTGGACTAAAGATTATCAAGAGCCTTCGGTATGGATTTCGGAACGTATTCTCGCCCGATTCGCCGAACTGCGTCATGCCGGCTATCTGCCTGCCGACAATGAAGTGACTGATATGGTCAACAATGGCTTCCGTTATCTCGACAAGGAGTTAGGTAAAACGCTTGAGCACGACAAGAAATACTTCAGTCTCGTTTTAGGAATGCTTCGCACGCTATGGCCCGATGCCCCGGCAACCTCCGCGTCGCGCACAGTAATGGCCAACACCATCCAGCATATCGTCCGTGAGTGGAAACACTTCGACGTGACGGCCAAAGCTGAAAGTGCAATCATACTTCACGCCAACGGCTATCCGTCGGTCGCCCATCAGATTATCGCTTCGATTGAAGAATTTGCCGTGTCAAGTCCTGAAAAAGGTATGTGGTGGCCTTCGGCAGCATCGGCCGACGAATACTTCACTCTTCTGACGACGGTCGAATGTCTTCGCGCCTTGGTTGCTACCGACGCACCGGATTCGACTACCGATGCTGTAGTTCAATGGATGATTCTTCAGAAAGAGGCTAATGACTGGAAGTCATCGATTGCAACATCGCTTATCACCTCATCAATCATAAATATGGCCAATCGCTGGCTCGTTCCGGCTGCTCCTACGAGCTTCAATCTTGGAGGCGAAAAGATTACGGTTCCCGCATCCGACGCACGTCTCGGTGCGTTCAGTGTGCCACTCGAGTCGTCAATTGCCTCTGAAGCCACGCTTTCTATCGCCCGCACCGGCTCAACTCCGGCGTGGGGAGCGGTTTACTGTCGCTTCAAGATGGATATGGCCGACATTCCGGCTGCTGAGATTCCCGACCTTAAAATAAGCCGAACGCTTTACAAACAGCAGGGAACGCAGTGGGTCGAAGCCCGCGACCTGAAGGTCGGCGATAGAGTGAGGGTCAATATCACGATTGAATCGAAACGTCAGATGGACTACGTGACCGTAACCGACAATCGCGCCGCGTGTCTCGAACCGGTCGAGCAGACTCCAAAACCGATTTATGCCGACGGTCTGTGTTTCTACCGCCAGAACGGCGACAATACCACCTCGCTCTTTATCGACTCCTTGCCTGCAGGCACGTATCAGCTCGGCTACGACATGTGGGTCAACAATGCCGGTGAATTCGCCTCCGGCACCGTAGCTATTCAGAGTCAGTACGCACCTCAACTTGCGGCTCATTCAGCAGGCACTGTCATAGTCGTTGCTAGTGAGTCTCAGAAATAATCGTTTTACGCCGGCAATATAACCGGAGCATACTTATATTAAATTGATAACGCGGAAAAACTATAGGATTTTCCGCGTTATCTGCATTTATACCAATACTTATTCAATCTCTTTATTCAGTCTACTGAGCGAGTTTGCGCTTTCTTTCGGCTTCGGCTTGCTTTAGTTCCTGATTATGACTGTTGATAGCGGCAGCCTTCTCCGGAGTGGTGGTGCTGTTGATTTTTACGGTTTTACCGTTAGTAGACCTTCCGCGTGACTTCAACGCCTCTCGCTGAGCTTTCTGCTGAGCTCTAAGTGCTTCCTGTGCGGCAGCATGTTGTTCCCTCCATGCTTTCTGTTGAGCTTCGTGCTGCTCCCGCCATGCTTTCTGTTGGGCCTCGCGTTTTTCCTGCCATGCTTTTTGCTGAGCTTCGCGTTGCTCACGCCATGCTTTCTGCTGAGCTTCCCGGGCTACTTTCTGAGCCTGCCGGACCGCTTCTTTTGTCTGTCGTTGTATTTCTCTCGATTCCGATGGTGAAAGGATGGAAATAGTCGACGTCGACTTTTCATCTCCGCCGGTATTGACCGTCACAAGAAATTGCTTACTGTTTCGCCCGAGTTTCTGAAGTTTACAGCTCCAAAGACGTCCGTTATCAGTCACACGCATGATTATAATCTTGTTTTTCTCCCCTGTCTCCGAGTAATAATCAGCATCTGCTGCATGGGTTTTCATCGAGTTACAGATCTGGTCATACAATTTACCGGAACTAAACCGAAAATCATACGTTGCCTTAGTTATCTCATGCGTCTTGGGGTCGCGATTTACTGCAACACTTTTATCAACGTCGGAATTCACGTTTAGCGAGTTTACGAGCGACTCACACCAGTTCTTGGCATCGGCTGCTCCAATCGCCACAACGGCCGCTATAATAATTGCTAATATTCTTTTCATATATTGCTCAGTAGTATTATTGACATCACTAATCGTTACATCTGGGAGTTCTCGATATTAAGCATCGCAATGCGGGTGTCTATCTCGGCATCGAGACAATCTCCCTCGAGAATCGTGGCCTCGATATCACCTTTAATTTCATCATCGCCCGTGATGAGCATTCCGTCGCGCACAACGAAGCTACCGGCATAGAGCGAAGGTCCGGCAAGCTGTTCAACCCGCTGATTCCACCCCAACCCGATTACTATAGCAATTGCCGCAGCGACTGAACCCCACCAAAGCAGGATTCGTTGACGCCGACGCTTCGGCTTAGTTTTTTCAATCGGTAGAACAGTTGACTGAGCGTCAGGCAAAGCGTTCTCGTCCATGCCCGACGCATACCATCCGAACATGTCGCGGTAACACTCATATTCCGGCGGAACTTCTCCCCCGCTGCAGAAATAGCTCTCAAGCATTTTCTCTTCGGCGCATGTGGTATCACCGTCAAAGAATCGTCGGAGCATTTCCTCGATATTATTGCTGTTTAACTGCTTTTCGTTCATAAGGATGGTCGGTTATAAAGTTGTCGGATTCGGCGGCGTGCACGCGAAAGGGCCGTGCGCACGGCACCGGGAGTTGATTGAATCAGGAGAGCTATCTCCTCGGTTTCCAGGCCTTCGAGATGCTTCATACGCAGAACGGCTTGTTCCGTGCCGGGAAGCGACTCGATGGCAGCCGCAAGTTCTTCGGAAAGATCATCGCCGCTTTCCGTGTCGGCTATTTCAGGTATCTCGTCCGTTTCCAACGGTCGCGAGCGACGGTCGCGGACAAGATTGATGCTCAGATTTCTCACTATCACCCTGGCAGGCGCGTCGATGCTGCCATACTCGACAAGTCGCGAGCGCAGAAACCAGAGTTTCAGCAGTGTCTCCTGAACCACATCGGCAGCATCTTCATCATTGCCGGTGATGGACGCCGCGACCCGCAGCAGACCCGGGCGGAGCCTGCGGGCTTCACTCTCGAATCGGCTGCGGGTGAGTTCTGACGTCACTTGTGAAACTATCGGATATTGAAAAAACTGTTGCTTGTCAAAGTCAGAGCGGTTTCACTCCTTTGCCGAACTGGCGATCGTCGATGGTGAGATTGACGGGTTTACCGTCGTATTTTATTTCGCCCATTCCGATTCGGGTTGCCGTGAGGCTATTAAGTGCCCAGCAGGTTATTTCGCCACCGCTTCTCACTTCAGCCGTAACATTCTCGGCCCTAAGTTTGCGGGCATTGATATCGCCCATGCTGCGGCTTGCCAGATTAGCGTTGGTGCATATACCGGAAAGGGTCAGATCACCGGCTGAGTTTACATTTGCCGAAACATTCGTGGCTTTTACCGTTGTCACCTTTATATCGCCTGACGAGTTGGTTGCCAACGAAACGTTTGAAGCGGATATCTCTTTGACATCAACATCGCCGGCCGAATTTACAGCGATTCTCACTGCTGTACCTGCTACAATCTCAGGCACCTCGATATCGCCGGCGGAGTTAGTGTGAATCTGGACGTTGTTCTGCGAGATAATATTGCCTGTCTCAATATCGCCGGCCGAATTGGCTGTCAATGAAACTTCCTGGGCCTTGATTGCTCCGGTCTTTATATCGCCGGCTGAATTCGTACGCAGTTTCACTTCGTTGCCGTCAATACTCTTAGCCGTAATATCACCGGCGCTGAGAACTGTCATTTCCACCGTTTTTGACGGCTGGGAGATAGGGCTGTTAATCGTGATATCGCCGGCCGATCCGGTTGTGAAAGCTCTTACATTCGGAGCCGAAATCTTGACACAGGTCTTATGGTTACCCTTGATATTCATGTTCTCCTTATAGCTTACGATAAGCTCCTTATCTTTTAGGGCTACCTGCACATAAGGCATCAGCACGTCAGGAGCGCTAATCTCTATGTCACGCGGACCAACGGTGTAGACGATGTCAATCGAGGTGTTTGTGCGAATTGCTTCAAAATCGCCGGAAGTCACTTTCCGGGTGATATACTTATTGCTCGACGTGATGGTCACATCAGCGGCGTTAGCGGCAACAGCAGAAGCGGCAAGCATCACTGTGAGGGCGAATGATTTCAGAAATGAGTTCATAGACTGTTTATATCTTGTAAAGTTAATATTTTGGTTGATTATAATGCCGGGGGTGGTATTGTTTTATTGACGTCGTCATTATAATGACACAAAACCACCCCCAAACATTACATCACTACCCGATTTTTTTCAAAATATTTTTCAAAAAAATCATATTACATTACAAATCATCATTTTCCGGCGGCTTTGGTCTGCTCTACTCCGGCCGAACTGTTGAGGATTCGCATCACTCCATTTTTTCGACGGCCCCAGTTGATGTTGTAGTTGACACCGATTTTAACAGTACGCTCAATCGCGAAGTGATGACGCACTTTATTCCAGGCCATCGGGTCGTACCGTTCGGCACACATGTCGTAATAATGGCCGAAAGGTTGCATCAGCGATGCCGAAAAGGTGAAGTGGCGATAGCGATATTTTAGCGAAAACATGTTGTAACTCTCGCTCCATTGCTCTGTCTGACCGTCGAGTACGCCGGGGCTTTTATTGAAATAGGCGCTCAGCGTGAAATTCCGGTAGTCAAGTTGAGCCGTCAGTTCGGTGAAAAATGAAGTGCGCGACAGAAGATAGTCTACCCCGTGGTTGCGGTAATGGTGAATACCGACTGTGCCGTTGACCGTAAGCCACCCGGGAATCACTACCAGTCGCGGCGACATGCTTACAGTGTATTGGGTGAACCCCGGGGCATTGTCCCATGAGTTGACAATCATGCCGTCAGGACCATAATATGAGTAACTCATGACAGCTCCCGGCGCGCGGCGCCACTCGGCTTTGAGGCTTCCTGATAGACGGGAGGCATTTAACGAGTAAGTGAGCCCCACCACGTAAGTGGTATAGGTTTTAAGTCCGGGATTACCAATCTGAGCCTGAAAAGCATCGATTGGCTGATAGATGGCCGACGTCTCAGTAAGCGACGGATAGTTCAGCCGCAGATTATAGTTCAGGCGCAGGCTCGATTTTCTACTGGCCATCCACATCATAGAAATGTCAGGAACTAACAGAAACTCCGTAACCGACTTCGAATTTTCCACATATTCGTTGTGCCAAAGTGCTGCACCGATTCCGGCAGTAACCGACACGGGGCCTAACTTGCGCATGTATTCACCAAACATTCCTCCGAGATCGGACCGCTGATGATTAACTCCGCTGCTACCTGTGATATACTCTTCACGACTTCGAGCCATCCGGTAGTTGACGCCGGAGGCAAATGAGGCGTTATCCCAGTCCTTGGTGTACATAGCATTCAATGCCACGCCATAGCTGCGGCTTTTTATCCGGTTGTCTATTGTCAGCAGCGGATCGCGGTGAGGGAGTGAGAACTCGTCGTTCACACGTGTACTCATACCGTTACCGATTTTGGCATCAACGTCGACTACTATCATCTGTCGGCGTCCGAGGTTGTAATCGAGATAGATATGAGCCGACGGCGAAGTTTGCGAAGTGGAACTCTCATCGACATAGCCCGATGTTGTTCCGTCGGTTTTTATCCGACCCATATAGTCGGTGTCGATTAAGCTGCGGTTGAAGTTGAGCGACGTATAGAGATTGAGTTTGTCGGGGCGCGAATAACTGTAAGCCGCGCTGAGATTAGCCCAGAATGCATTGCCGTGGCCCACCGTATCTACAAGACTGCGGCTAACGTCCGAGCCATCGATAAGTTGGAACCGTTCGTCGTAGACTCGTGTCGAGGGAATATCCTCTCGCATACTTATTCCGCCATTTACGTCAAATTGCGAATAGCCTCTGTTGACACTCACTGCACCACTATGGTCTCCAAGATTGAAACTGCGGATTGCCTGACTGCCGTCATACATGGCATATCCACCTGTATCGGGATTACGCACAATAATGTTTATTACAGCCGGAGCATTACCATAGCGGGCACCCGGATTTGTAATCAACTCCACGCGTGATATATTGGAGGCATCAAGTGCCATCACCTTATCAATAGTGGTCCTGCGGTTATTGATGCGGAGTTCGGGAGTCACACCATTGACACTGATTGTCTTTTTATAGTCATTGATTCCCACGCCGGGCAACTGCATATTATTGAGAAGCGACAGTCCGCCGGCCGACTTTTCTTTCGTCACAGCCGAAGGCATGTAGACGTCGCGGTCAGCTTTTCTTATTACAGGCGATGCTTTTACGGTCACTTCCTCCAGCTCAACAGAAAGCGAATCGGGCACCGGCGGCTGCCCCATAGCCGGTGCAGACAGCGGTAAAAGGATTGCGAATAATGACGGTATTAATTTTTTCGTGATCATTTAGAATCGAATTAGGTATTATTACTTGATTACTTCTATCAGCTGATACATCTCTTTGACGTGATTTAGCACCCAAAAAGTTGCAATCGCCTTAAATTATTTTTCCGACGCCCCATGATTATCCGACTTAAAATAAAGAGTATCAATAAATAACATCACACTTATTATTTCGCCCGACCGAACATTTATAGGCGTGCCATACTTCTGATTTTAGCCTTTGAAAGTTAAAATATATTAATTACGCAATATTTTCTTGCAATTATTTTGTCAGTTTGAAATATACCCTTACCTTTGCATCAGTTTTTCATGGTATTAGATTTAAGGTAAGAAGATTATTCGTCGTGATGACGAGTAATTTTTTTCTTTTAAATCTACCTACAAGGCGGCCTTTTGGCCAAAAAAACGGGGCCTGTCAAAGAGTTGACATGGCCCCATTTTATTTTATTTACTTATAATCAAGATATTACAGTGCTCCAAGCAATGAATCGATATCATTTTCGGTGGTTGTCCAATCGGTCACAAAACGCACCGGAGTGGCTTTCTCTCTCATCGGGCCCCACAGTTCAAACGAGAAATTCTCGCGCAGACGCGCTATAGTCTCGTTGGGCAGCACGAAGAACTGCTGATTAGTGGGCGAATCAATATATAGTTCATATCCTTTAGCTGCAAATCCGGCCTTCATCTTAGCGGCAAGCTTTACGGCGTGTCGACCGATTTCGTCATACAGTCCGTTGCTCATCAGTGTGAGAAATTGCACACCGAGCAGACGTCCTTTGGCCAACATCGCTCCATGACGTTTAATCAACGTTGTAAATCTTGGGAATAGTTCCGGACGGCGGGTCACCATCGCCTCGCCAAACAAGGCTCCGCATTTTGTTCCGCCGATATAAAACACATCGCAAAGCGACGCTATATCGCGCAACGTAAGCTCATTGCCATCGGCATTAAGGCCGTAGGCCAATCGCGCGCCATCGATAAACAACGGCACATTGCGGCTGCTGCACGCCTCGTAAAGCGCCGTAAGCTCCGCACGCGAATAGATTGTGCCGAGTTCGGTGGGGTATGAAATATATACGGCGCCGGGAGCAACCATATGTTCATTGGTGTCATCGCTGTAAAATTCGTCGATGAAGGCTGCAACCTCCGCTGCATCGAGCTTGCCGTCGTGGCCCGGCAAAGTCAGCACTTTATGACCCCACGCCTCCACTGCTCCAGCCTCGTGGACATTGATATGGCCATTGTCAGCCGCCAGCACACCCTGATAATTGCGGAGCAGAGCGTCGATAATCGTTGCGTTGGTCTGCGTTCCACCCTCGAAGAAAAACACCTCACCATGTTCCAGTCCGCATAGACTCAGAATCATTTCGCGGGCCTCGGCCGTATAGTGGTCGCGTCCGTAACCAACTGTATGTTCGAGGTTGGTAGCCATCAGCCGATTCATTACCGCCGGGTGTCCACCGGCCATATAATCACTGTCGAAATATACCATAATCCGTTATCATTAATTGTTGTTGCGCAAAGTTAGTGTTTTGGCGTCAGATATATCCGATTATATCGCGAAAAGACATCGCCGATTAAGAAATCACATGTATTTTCTAATGAAAATTGATTATTTCGAGCCGGAAAAATACCAAATTTTAAGTATTTCTCATGGTAGTATTTGCGGGTAATTTTGCATTGCAATTTGAAATAGATTCAAACAAAATAACGAAACATATATAAAACCAATCAAGATGAAATCGACAAAACGTTTATTTGCCACACTTCTCACACTCGTCACATTATTCTCTTTCACATCATGCTCTGACAACGATAACGAGCCTGAAAACTTCGCAGATAAGGTAGCAAAATCCTACAGCGGATATACCGTCACCTCAAGTGCCTATTTTCAGAATATGGTAACTCCCTCACAGACCGTCACCGTCGCCTCGTCGGGGCTCAATACCGTAAACGTAAACTACAGCTCCACCACTTTAGGTACGTTCACCATCACCGATGCTACTGTCAGCATGGTATCGGGCGAATACCTGATTTCGGGTAAAGGTAAAACGGTCATGGGCATGCAGGGTTCGACATCAAGCGAATACGAGTGTACTTTCACCGGAAAAGTTGTGGACGGTGAAGCATCATTTACTTTCACGTGTCCGGCAGTGATGGGTGGTATGACAATTCAGTTCGAGCAGGGTGAGATACCGGACAATTTGATGTCTGCCGGCCACAGCTTTTCCTGAAGATATTTGAGTAAAGGATAAATAAAGAAAAAAATACATGAACAGAATACTAACGGCATTTTCCACGTCGCTATTATTGGCTTTAACGGGCTGCAACGGTATAATGAGCGGCATCTACGACGAGCTGGACTCAAACGAATCCCCCGACTTCGGATTTCTCAATCCGAGTAATCAGGGCACCCCGGGAACAATCTATATCGATGCCACATCATATACCGACTGGACCTACATTGATTTTGCCAACAAAAAAATCGAGACAGTCGATGTGGAAGCCGACGCCCCTCAAACGTGGGATATAGCCGTGCATCGCTATGATGTTAAAACCAATGGCGGGAAGGTACTTGAGACCCAACATGCCGAATTCGACAAAGCGCGGACGCTCATCGGTCAGTCGACCGACGGCTATGCGTCCGACGTGTGGACCACAGAGAAAATCGCAATCGATATGTCGACAATGATGGACGGCTATCTGAGCTACATAGCTTCGGATTATAATGCCGAACTTTCGCGATGGCTCGAAGTCGACACGAGCACGATGCCTCCAATTTACACTCCCTCCGACAAAGTCTATCTCATAAAGCTGAAAAACGGCTCGCTTGCCGCCGTGAAACTCGCCGACTATATGGACTCAACCGGCGTTAAGGGCTTCATGACCATTCAGTATATCTATCCCTTTGAATAATCAGCAATGTTAAGAAAAGCATTATTGACTCTATGTCTGCCGCTTTGGGCTGCGGTCAGTGGGCAGGACAAACAGGATGCAAAGCTCGACTCACTAGAACGGCTGTGGAATAAGACTCTCGACGAAGTCGTTATAACCGGCACGCGAACACCAAAACTGCTCAAGAATTCTCCCATACTCACCCGCGTCATTTCGTCGGCCGATATCAAGATAAGCGATGCGACCAACATCAGCGATTTGCTACAGAGCGAACTTCCCGGTATCGAGTTCTCCTACGCTATGAACCAGCAGGTATCTCTCAACATGCAGGGATTCGGTGGTAACTCCGTGCTCTTTCTTATCGACGGTGAGCGTGTTGCAGGCGAAACTCTCGACAACGTTGACTACAACCGCCTCAATCTCAACAATGCAGGTAAAATAGAGATTGTGAAAGGCGCGGCCTCATCGCTCTACGGCTCTAATGCGGTGGGCGGTGTGGTCAACATTATCAGCCGCGAGTCGCAGGAACCGTGGACTCTCAACGTCAACGGGCGTTACGGCGACCACAATAGTCAGCGCTACGGCCTTAACTTCAGTTTCAACCGATGGAAAATTAATAGCACCACTTCCGCACAATACACTCATATCAATTCCTACAATATGAAAAACGGAGGTGACTATACCCGATTCTACGGAGGGCGCACCGTCAACGTAGGCGAACGTCTCACCTACCGGCCTATCGACGCACTGAAACTTACCGGCCGACTTGGCTATTTCTTCAGAGAACGAAATGCCCAGCCAACGATGGACGACCGCTACCGCGACTTCTCAGGCGGACTGAAAGGCGTCTATGACTTCAAGCCCGGAACTAATCTTGAGCTCAGTTACTCCTACGACGAATATGACAAGAGCGACTACTATCTGACTACAGGTAAAGATGTGCGCGACTATTCCAACGTGCAGAATATCGGAAAACTTGTTTTCAACCATACGTTTGCCGATAAACACATACTGACTGTCGGAGGAGATGTGATGCGCGATTATCTGATGACATATCAGTTTGACGGTGGTGGCGACCGTCATCAGGTGACGGCCGACGGTTTCGCACAGATTGACCTGAATTTCAATAAGAATCTCAACATCATAGCCGGAGGTCGCTACGATTATTATTCCGATGCCGATGTGCAGCATCTTTCGTCGCGCGTCAGCATGATGTATCGCATCAACGATATCGCTCTGCGCGGATGTTACGCCGGAGGATTCCGGGCTCCCACACTCAAGGAGATGTATATGAACTTCGATATGGCCGGAATCTTCATGATTTACGGCAATCCGGATCTGAAACCTGAGGTGAGCAACAACTTCCAGCTTTCTGCCGAATACATCCGCGGTCTGTTCGACGTCAATCTCGGCACATTCTGTAACCTCGTCGAAAATCGCATGACAACCGTCTGGAATAAAGCGCTTGACGGCATGGTGTATTCCAATATCGGGCGAGTAACCATCTCCGGTATCGAGGCCAATCTGTCGATGCGTAATTATCACGGATTCGGCGGACGTCTTTCCTATATCTTCACTCACGAAAAAGTAAAGAAAGGAGAGCCTTACACGTCCTCGACACGCCCTCACACTGCCACACTCCGTCTCGACTACTCAAAACGATGGCGCGACTACGGGCTGATGGTTGCGCTTAACGGCCGTGTGCTTTCCGACGTGACTGTCGACGAGTTCACATCGCTGACGTCATACGAAGAAACCGAAAAGGTTAAATATCCGGGATATACTATGTGGAAACTCAACGTTACAAACAGCATCGGCAAAGGTATTGATTTGATTCTGACCGTTGACAACCTTTTTAACTATATCCCGAAATACAATTATAGTTCCACCCCCTCCACTACCGGAATATCGCTCTCAATCGGTGCGTCGGTGGATATTGACAAACTATGCAAGTAATCCGCATGAAACTCAAGAAAAAACAAATAATCCTCGGAGCGCTGTGTCCCCTTGTCGTACTCATCGCTTTTTTTGTCTGGAAACGCTACGCTTCGCCCACACGAATCGCCTTTGTCAACTATCAGGCTATAACGCTTGGACAGATTTCGAAGGCCAATGACAACAGCTTTATTAAAATCGTCGAACTGCCGGTCGACGAACTCGAGAAAGCATTGGATTTCGACATGGTCATACTCAACGGCATGGGTCTTCGCATCACCGAAGAGCAGCGCCAGGCTTTGACAAAAGCAGCTGAAAACGGCACACCTGTTCTCACGACCGCTGCTACCAATCCGCAGAATCAGATTGTCTCGGTTGATTCAGTCGACAACGAATTTCTGCGCCAATATCTTGTGGGCGGACGTGCCAACTATCGCAATATGCTCCGTTATATCCGTAAGTTTATCGACGGAAAGAAACTTAGTGCCCCGATGCCTGCCGACCCACAGTTATCGGCGTCGTCGCTTCTCTATTATCCCTCCGACAACGATGACCTGAATTTCTCAACCGTTGCCGACTATGAAGCCTGGATGCGCAAAACCGGACGATGGAAAGAAGGCGCCCCGCGCATTATCCTCACCGGGCAGATGGGTGTCCCCGACAGTCTTACAGCTGCGCTCGAGCGCAGCGGCAACATGGTTTATCCGGTCAACTCAATCCAACTGCTCATCAACGGCGCCCACGCCGACACCATCGGCGCCACAGCGGTCATCAATCTGGCCCACGGACGAATGGGCGACCGCGTTCGCGACTATCTCACAGCCAACAATATCATTCTCTTTTCCCCTCTCAACGTCAATCGCGACTACTATGAATGGCTTGACGACAAAATGGGTATGAGCGGCGGCTTCCTTTCTCAGAGCGTTGTTACGCCGGAGATTGACGGTGCAGTGCGTCCTTACGCTCTTTTCGCCCACTTCACTGATAACGATGGGCTTCCTTCGGTTCAGGCAATCCCCGACCGACTCGAATCGTTCACAGAGACGGTCAATAATTACATCAATCTGCGTCATAAACCTAACTCCGAGAAGCGTGTCGCTATTTTCTATTTCAAAGGCCCGGGCCAGAATGCTCTCGTGGCCGAAGGTATGGAAGTCGCTCCATCTCTCTTCAATCTGCTGACTCGCCTCAAAGACGAAGGCTACAATGTTGACGGTCTCCACTCTTCCGCAGCTGAGTTGCAACGCATGATTGATGAAAACGGAAAGGTATTCAATGATTACGCAGTTGGTGCAAAGGCTGATTTCGTGAAAAAACACTCCCCGGAAATTATCTCACGTCAGGACTATGACCGATGGTGCCAGCTCTCACTCTCGCCTGAAATGCGGAGCGATATCGACGCCATTGACGGTGAATTTCCCGGTCAGGGTCTCAGCGACGAAAACGGCAACCTGGCTCTCGCGCGCCTGCGGTTCGGCAACATCGTGTTGATTCCTCAGCCCGCTGCCGGCCTTGGCGACGATGATTTCAAGATGGTCCATGGCACCGAGGCCGCACCTCCTCATAACTATACGGCAGCATATCTCTGGGCCCGACATGGATTTAACGCCGATGCCATCATGCACTTCGGTGCTCATGGCTCACTCGAATTCACTCCCCGCAAGCAAGTGGCGCTGGCAAGCAC
>CAYUYQ010000017.1:15352-23441 GCA_964449335.1 uncultured Bacteroides sp.
CGAGCTGCCGCTTTGGTTAAGAAATATACCGTCGAACTTGGCATACACCGCGAACTGCGTCTCGACAGCATCCTTTCGAAGCCTTATTCTCCCGACGATATTGCGCGCATCGAAAGCTTCGCCGACGAACTCGCCAACGAAAAAATCACTGGTGCCCACTACGTTTTGGGGCGTCCGTATTCACCCGAACATATCAAGACGACAGTGACAGCTATGACTATTGATCCGATTGCCTACAGTCTTCATCGGCTTTCCGGCAAACCTTTAGGCTCGTGCCGCCAACAAGCATCGGTAATCGTAGACAATCTGCTGTCATCAGGAGCTGAAATCGGCGATGATTATATTTGTCGTCTTACCGGAATCACCCGGACCGAACTCGACAGTGCGCGCACCATTATCGAGCAGATAAACGGCTCTAAGGATATGCTTTCACGCATGATTGTGATGGGTTCGATGATGCCCTCATCTACCCGTGCCACCTCGAAAATAGCAGAGCGCCCGGCTACGCGTTCACGTCACGGCTTGCTTCCGGGCATGTCGCCAGAAAAGGCTCTTGCCATGGCAAAAAAGATGGGAGCTGACCCTGAAGCTCTCAAAAAGATGGAAGCAGCCATGAAACACAAAAAGTCCGGAAACATGCCGGCTGGTCACCCCGACGATGCAATGCCCGGACTCAATCGAGAGGAAATATCAAAAGAATCCCTCGACTTTGCCACAGCAATCACCGAGGTCGAGCGCACGCTCAAAAACGTCAATCGCTATCGCCGTGCACTTCTCGAAAGTCCGCAAGCCGAAATAGACGCCGTGGTTCATGCTCTCGCCGGTGGTTTTGTGGCTCCGACTTCCGGTGGCGATCCGGTGCTCAACCCCGAAATTCTACCCACCGGCCGCAACATGTATGCCGTCAATGCCGAAGAAACGCCCTCGCAAGTGGCTTGGGAGAAAGGCAAATCGCTTGCTGAAAATACAATCAGTCTGTATCGAAAGGCCCATAACGATTCGATTCCCCGCAAGGTCAGCTACACGCTGTGGAGCAGCGAGTTTATTGAAACCGAAGGAGCTACGATAGCACAGATTCTCTATATGCTCGGTGTCGAACCGGTGCGCGACCCGTTCGGACGTGTGACTGACCTTCGGCTGATTCCGTCGGCCGAACTCGGACGTCCGCGTATCGACGTCGTTGTCCAGACCTCCGGTCAGCTCCGCGATTTGGCCGCCTCCCGCCTGTTCCTCATCAGCCGCGCCGTAAAGATGGCTGCAGAGTCAGAAGATAAAGAGTTTGTCAACTATGTGACTGAAGGCGTGGTCGAATCAGAGCGTGTTCTCGTTGGGAAAGGTGTGTCGCCTAAAGATGCCCGCGAGTTGTCAACGGCCCGTGTGTTCGGTGGTGTGAACGGCAACTATGGCACCGGGATTCAAGCCATGGTCGAAGCCGGCGATCGCTGGGACGACGAAAGCGAGATTGCCGCTACATACCTCAACAACATGGGAGCAAGCTACGGAAGCGAAGAAGAATGGGAAAGCGTGCGCGACCACGCACTCGAAGCCGCGCTATCAAATACCGACGTTGTAATCCAACCCCGTCAGAGCAACACCTGGGGCGCGCTGAGTCTCGACCACGTCTATGAGTTTATGGGCGGTATGAATCTTGCCGTACGCAACGTGACCGGAAAAGACCCCGATGCATATCTGAGCGACTACCGCAACCGCAACAATGCACGCATGCAGGAAGTCAAAGAAGCAATTGGAGTTGAAAGCCGCACTACCATTCTCAACCCCAACTATATTAAGGAGAAGATGAAAGGTGGCGCAGGCGATGCCTCGGACCTTGCCGACGTCGTTCGCAATACCTACGGCTGGAATGTGATGAAGCCCGATGCCATCGACGAAGAACTTTGGGACGGAATCTACGAAACTTATGTGGCTGACCGAAATAATCTCGGCATAAAGGAATATTTCTCACAGCAAAGCCCTGCCGCTCTTCAGGAAATGACAGCCGTGATGCTCGAAACAGTGCGTAAAGGCATGTGGGACGCCTCGCCCGAACAGATTGCCGAAATAGCTCGGCTGCACACTGAAATGGTCGACAAATATGGGGCCGGATGTTCCGGATTTGTGTGCGACAACGCATTGCTCCGCGAGTACATAGCCGGTAAAGTATCGCCCGAAACGGCTGCCCGCTACAAAAGTCAGGTGGCGGCTGTGAGAGCTGAAAAGATATCCGATGCCGACGGAATGGTAATGAAACGCGAGGAAATGAATCAGACCTCGACGACAACTAATCATATCAACGGTGTGATTGTAGCCGTAGTAGCAGCAGTCGTTCTGGTTGTATTCATCATTATCATCCGTCGTCGTAAAAACGCTGCGAAATAAACGATGGAAATAGTAGTAATGCTCATTATGATACTTGTGGCAGTGAGTTTTGCCTTGAAACTCACTTGCCATAAGTTTCCGGCCGCAATCGCTCTGAGTACGCTTACAGCTTTTTTTGTATGGCAGATATGGCCTTACGCAATAACGCAGTCGAAGACACAGATTGCCGATTGGCTTTCTCAGCCCGATCTGATGCTCGACACTTCGGTGCTTCTCACGATCGATGTTTTCCTGCAGATTTCGTTCTGTGTGCTCTCTGTCGATTTGTGGGCCGGAGTGCGCACATCGCGCATCATCGGCATAATCCGCACGATTCTTCTTTGGGTTCCCGGGATTCTGATATTCCCGGTACTCTTCTCAGCTCTCGTCGAGATTATCTTTGCCACTCCGGGAGTAGATTTCGCTCTGGTGGGACGCATCACGGCCATTGGCGTTCTTATTCTCTTCCCGTCCGCAGCTTGGTTGCTGCGCTACATCCTGCCTGAGACAGAATTGCGCCTCGAACTGATGTTTCTTGTCAATGTGCTGATTGCCGCACTCGGAATCGTTGCCACCGTAAACGGACGTACTGCCGCCACAGGCATCGATTCCCTTGATTGGGGCGCTCTTGCCGGCGTTCTTGCCATCATACTTGCCGGTGCGATGGCCGGAATCGTGATTAACCGCTATATTACAAAACGAAAACTATCAAAAACGTCTAAGATATGAATCTGATTTCAAACATCCTCTACTGGATTTCAACCGGTCTGCTGGTGCCGGTAATCGTACTCCTGATTTTCTTTTTTATCCGTGCCATCATTCTTATAGGAGCTTTTTTCGGCCAATACATTCATGAGAAAAAAACCGCCGAACCAATCTATCGACGGATTGAAACGCTCACGCCTGCCACCCTCTCCGACCTCAGGGCCACCCTTCCCGCAAAACCCGACAGTCTGCTCTCAGCCTATCTGATAAAGATTCTCGACCATGCCGGCAGTGAGGCTCGCACCGACCTCCTGCTTAATGAATATGAGATTGAAGTAGACCGTAACATCGCGACATCGAAGGTACTTACAAAAATGGGGCCTATTCTCGGCCTTATGGGAACGCTCATACCTATGGGTCCGGCTCTGGTCGGACTTGCATCCGGCGATATTGCATCGATGGCCTACAATATGCAGGTGGCCTTCGCCACTACGGTAGTGGGTCTCGTTGTGAGCGCTATTGGATTTACAACGCAACAGGTCAAAGAACGTTGGGCGGCTAAAAATCTTACCGTGCTTGAATATGTAGCACGTATTGTCAACAATCATACACCCTGCGATAAATGAGAAGCCGTCGCCGTTCGCTGCTAAACCACCGTGAGGATTCTGACCCAATGAGCGTTGTCAGCAATCTTTTCGATGTGGCCATGGTGTTTGCCGTGGCACTGATGGTTGCTCTTGTCAGCCGCTACAACATGACCGAGATGTTTTCACAGGAAGATTTCACGATGGTGAAAAATCCCGGAAAGGAAAATATGGAAATCATAACTAAAGAAGGAGAGAAAATCAACCGTTATACCCCGGCGTCCGACAGCGATCCGTCGTCAAACAAAGGCAAGCGCGTAGGTATTGCCTATGAGCTTGAAAACGGTGATATTATCTACGTACCCGAATAAAAATCATCCTCCTTCTCTTACTCAACGCCGCAACCCGTGACGCGGGAGCGGCGTTTTTTTGTCTGTTTTAGGGCATATCGAACAACACATGCACTATTTCCTCCGTTTAAATACAAAAAAGACACCGAGACTATGAAACGCGCCCCGCAAAACTATAAATCTTATGCCCGTTTTTTTAGCCGAACCGATTTCTGGCGGAAACTATCGCACGTGGCCGCTCAAGCCGGTCGCAAAGTTGTCTATGCGGCTCTGGTTCTTTATTATGCCGCCACCAGTAAAGCAGTTCCGCTTAAAGACCGTGCCAAAATCTACGGAGCGCTCGGCTATTTTATCCTTCCTGTGGACTTGATTCCTGACTTCTCCGGACTTTTAGGCTATACCGATGATCTGACTGCACTATTATGGGCACTCCGCACGGTCGCCGCCAACATCACACCGGAGATATGCGATAAAGCCGCCCGAAAACTCTTCACATGGTTCCCGGTTTCCTCAGATGCCTCAGGTTTCGAGGAGATTTCGACACTTAATCAGCAACTCGGTCTGCCCTCACCCAGCAGTCAATCTCCGGCTTCCCCGCCTCGGTTGACTCCCCCCGACCTACCGGAATAATATCCCTTCGTAATATAATATTGCCGACCTTATGGGCCAAATGAGCCTATAGCTTGCGGATGAAGTCGTCGAGCCGTATGGGAAGTTCGCGTTTTTTGAGTAATTTTGCCGAAAAATAAACTCATACTGTTTTCTATGGCTAAAATTGGATCTGTAATGACCCCCGCCGGCCGCAAGGCCTTGCTGCTCGGTAGCGGCGAACTTGGTAAGGAAGTAGCTCTTGAGCTGCAACGATATAATGTGGAGGTAGTGGCATGCGACCGCTACGCTGACGCTCCCGCTATGCAAGTGGCCCACAGAAGCCATGTGCTCAACATGCTCGATGGTGATGCACTGCGCGAAGTAATCGAAAGCGAAAAGCCCGACCATATCATTCCCGAGGTTGAAGCTATCGCCACCCCTACCCTCGTCGAACTCGAAAAGCAGGGATACCACGTCACGCCTACAGCGACCGCCGCATGGCTGACTATGAATCGTGAAGGCATCCGCCGTCTGGCTGCCGAGGAGCTTGGAGTCAAGACTTCGCGCTATCGCTTCGCCTCGACCTACGATGAATTCAAGTCAGCCGTTGAGGAAATCGGAATACCCTGTGTGGTTAAACCTATCATGAGTTCGTCGGGACACGGTCAGAGCACCATAAAATCAGCCGACGACATCGATGCAGCATGGCACAACGCTCAGGAAGGCGGTCGCGCCGGAGCCGGTCGAGTAATCGTAGAGGGATTCGTAGATTTCGACTACGAGATAACACTGCTTACGGTGCGAAGCGTGAGCGGCACGACGTTCTGCGAGCCTATCGGCCATGTGCAGATTGACGGAGACTATCGCTACAGCTGGCAGCCGCAGCCCATGAGTCATGAAGCACTCGAAAGCGCCAAGGAAATTGCCCGCAAGGTGACCGACGCACTCGGAGGCTACGGAATTTTCGGCGTGGAGCTTTTCGTTAAAGACAATGAGGTTATTTTCAGCGAGGTGTCGCCCCGCCCCCACGATACGGGTATGGTGACGATGATTTCACAGGACCTGAGCGAGTTCGGTCTTCACGCCCGCGCTCTCTTGGGCTTGCCCGTTCCTGCCATTCGTTTCTATGGTCCCTCGGCGTCGCGTGCCATCGTTGTGGAAGGCGACACTGATACTATAGAGATGGACAACCTCGAGGAAGTTCTTGCCGAACCGGGAGTGCAGATGCGCATATTCGGCAAGCCCGAAATTAAAGGCCATCGCCGCATGGGTGTGATTCTGGCCACAGCCGACACCGTCGACGAAGCACGCGCTAAAGCAGAGCGAGCCTACGAGAAGCTGCGTGTCAACGTACTGCCCCGCACTAAAAAATAATAAACCAGAGACTCTCAGGCAAACAATGCCTTGAATGCCTCTTCAACTTTGCCGACCTCTTGGACTTCAATATTGAATTTCGAGAGGTCGACTCCTTTTAAATTGTTGCGAGGCACGAGTATTTTTTTCATTCCGAGTTTTTCGGCTTCAATCACCCGCTGCTCAAGGCGCACTACAGGGCGGATTTCACCCGACAATCCAACCTCACCGGTCATACACACGTCCTGCTCAATCGGCATATCGACATTCGACGACAGAATAGCACAAATCACCGGCAAATCGAGCGCCGTATCGTTGACTTTCAGCCCACCGGCAATGTTTAGAAACACGTCTTTCTGGCCGAGTTTGAACCCGACGCGCTTTTCCAGCACAGCAAGGAGCATATTCATTCGCTTACCGTCAAATCCGGTCACGGAGCGCTGCGGCGTTCCGTATGCCGCCGTGCTGACCAACGCCTGCACCTCTATCAGAAACGGACGGATTCCTTCAAGCGTTATTCCGACGGCTATACCGGAAAGGGGCTCTCCATCGCGGCGGCTTATCAACATTTCCGACGGATTGGTGACTTCACGCAGACCTTTCTGGCACATCTCGTAAATGCCGAGTTCCGACGTTGACCCGAAACGGTTTTTGATTGAGCGCAATATGCGGTACATATAATGGCGGTCACCTTCAAACTGCAGGACGGCATCGACTATATGCTCAAGCACTTTCGGCCCGGCGATACTTCCCTCCTTATTTATGTGGCCTATCAGAATCACGGGGACGTTACTTTCTTTGGCATACTTAAGCAATCGTGCCGAACACTCCCTGACTTGGCTCACACTTCCGGCAGCCGACTCAATATCGTCGCTCGCAATCGTCTGGATTGAATCGACAATTACAAGACCCGGTTTTATCTCTTCGATGTCATCCATGATGTTTTCAAGAGAAGTCTCGCATGCTATAAACACATTGTCGCTTACGCGTCCGATGCGGTCGGCGCGCATCTTGAGCTGCGACGGGCTTTCTTCGCCGGAGATGTAGAGCACACGGCGCGAGCGGATGGACAGTATGTTCTGCAGCACAAGCGTGGATTTACCGATGCCCGGTTCGCCACCGACGAGCACAAGCGAGCCGGGCACAAGACCGCCTCCGAGCACACGATTGAGTTCGCGCGAAGGCAACTGGATGCGCTCCTCGCCTACTGAAGAAATCTCCGAAACCTTTTTTGGGCGGCTTTTTGTGGCTCGCGAAAGCGTGGTGCCTTTCGATTTTGATGTCGACACCCGCTCCTCGACCATGGTGTTCCACGCGCCGCATGCCGGGCACCGGCCTTCCCACTTCGGCGATTCCGCGCCACATTCGGTGCAGAACCACGCGCTTTTTATCTTTGCCATAATCTGTAGTTATTGTCTGTTTTATCGTAGAGCCGCAGCCCTAAACTGCGATAGAATGATGGCAGTAGCCGAAGCCACGTTGAGCGACTCCGATGTCGGTTCGCCGGGTGGATACGACGGTATGGTGAGCCGTCGGTCTATAACCTCTCTGACAGCGTCGGACACTCCGCGCCCCTCGTTGCCCATGACGATGACAGCCTCCGTCGGAAGTAACTCCGAGAAGATATTCTGTCCGTCCATAAACGTGCCGACGATAGGGATGCATCGCGCGGCTGCCTCACGCAATTCTTCAGCAAGCTCACAATAGTGCAGTTTCACGCGCGAAATAGCTCCCATTGTCGACTGGACAGCTTTCGGCGAAAAAATATCGGCGGTCGAGCGACTGCAGAGGACATGGCGGATACCGAACCAGTCGGCCGTGCGGACTATTGTCCCCAGATTTCCGGGGTCTTGAATCGAGTCGAGTGCGAGCGTAAGATTGCCTACAAGACAGTCAGGCGTATAGTCGTCGTCGGGCAGGCGGTAGACAGCAATGACCTTAGGAGGGCAAGAGAGCGAACTCATCCGCTCCATCTCGCGGTTCGGGACCTTGACGATTAGGTCCGAATCGACGGACGGATTGTTTGTGTTGAGCCATTCATCCGTCGCCAGCAGCATCCGGAGACTGAAATGCGGCAGAGTATCGCTTACGCACTTCGTGCCTTCGGCCTTAAAAAGCCCTTCAGCGCGGCGCACTTTAGCCTCCGAGAGC
>CAYUYQ010000018.1:0-5297 GCA_964449335.1 uncultured Bacteroides sp.
TTCCGATGTAGAGACGGTTGAGCGAGAGGGTGCGGACGGTGCGGAGCATCACGTCGTGGCTGGAGGCAAGATGAGCTTCGTTGTCGACCGACGACGCACCGAAGCCACCCACGGAGAACGTCTTCATCATCATGGCGAGCGAGCCGCTTTTGATAGCCGACGATTCGTCGGAGCTATCCTCGACGAGCATGGCGCCTTTCACCACATACTGCGGCATGGCTCTGACGAGATATAGGGCAGTGAGTGCTCCAAACAGCAGAAGCGAGGCGGCGTAAAGCCATTTAGCTCCGGCAGCCTGCCGGAAAAAACGGCGAAGATCTATGGCGTTTTCTTTCTTTTTCATTGGCAAAGTGGTAATTATATAATGGTATGTGAGGACGGAGCTACGGCAACGGATTGGACCGGCGCGGGAGCATGGCCGCAGATAATGCCGAGCAGACACATAGCTGACAGTCCGATGGTCTGGGTGAAAAGCGTTGAGGCGACGTTTTCAATTACAATAAACACTATTATGAGCGAGCCGACGGCAAACGGATAGCGGAAGCGCTCGCCGTCGGAGCGGACGAGGCGCCGAAGCATGGCGGCAACCTTAATCCAGAACCACACAAACAGACCGATGCCAGCCACACCGAATTGAGCGAGCGAGGGATAGAACGCATCGCACACGAAGTCGGGGTTGTGAGGCGTCAGGCCGTAGATGTGGTTAAGACCGTATTGGAAGTAAAGCCGTGAATAGGGATGGATGGAGAAGAACGACGCGAACGAGGCGAGGCCTGACCCGAACGGCAGATATGTTGCAACGATAAGGAGCGAAGTGGCATAGAGAGCCGGACGCGCAAAGGATTGGACGGAATCATGGTCGAGGCCCTCGGCCGCGCCGGTGATGAAGTAGAAGTCAAATTTGCTCCACGCCACGGCCGCCACGAGCGCGAGCAGCGCGCCGACGGTGGCAATCTGTCGAAGTCCGATGCGTCGCATCATGCCGGGGCGGTAGACCCACAGGAAAAAAAGAGCCACGACGGCTTCGCCGTAGTATTTAGCGCGCGTGCAAGCCAATCCGCAGAGAATCATGGCTGTTGCCGCAATGAGTTCGCCTACGGAAAGTCGGCCGTCGTTGAGCGTGGAGACTGCATAGACGTAGACGAGCATCGAGACGAAAATCACGGCGCCTCCGTAGAGCGGATGATGAATCACAGTCTCAGTAAGTCCTGTAAACATGATGACCGTAGAAGCCGAAGCATTGGCTACGGCAAGCCACTTGAGAACCGTAAGCTCGACAACTGTAAGCGTAGGCGCCAGACCGAGCATGACAGCGAATGGCACGTAAGGCTTCAGCTCGATGACGAAGTCGGCGCATGCGGCTACCGGGGTATTGAAATGGCAGAAAATGAGCGTGTAGATGAGATAGAACGCAAAAATGCCGATTATGACCCACAGCAACCTGAACATACGCCAGTGCCCGTCGACGAGGCATTGAGCCACAGCGAGCACGCCGAGAAGCAAGCAACCCAGTTCGTCGGCGAACTTGAGAAACTCGATGCTCGGTATAATCAGGGCGAAAGCCCCGATAAGAATCCATACGGCGAGTCGGTCGGTGCGCAACATTTATTTGACAGCCAGAGCGATGATTAGCGATGCGATAACCGAGGCCGCTCCGACCACGGTCGAGATTACCGACAAGCGGTAACCGTTGTGGAGATTATATTTCGAATTGTCCTGCTTGATGTCGTTGGGTGAGACAATCACCACATCGTTGTTGCGCAGCCAGAAATAGGGGCTCGACACGACATCGCTTTTACGGAGGTTGAGATGAGCGTAGTCGATGTTGCCGTCGGCAGCGCGGCGGAGCACCATGATGTTGTCGCGGCGTGCATACTCGTTGAGGTCGCCGCACTCGGCAAGCGCGTCGAGTACGCTGAAACGCTGCGCACGGGTGGTGATGGTCTGCGGCCGAGCCACTTCGCCCATCACAACGACGCGGTAGCCGGTCATAGTCACGGTCACGAGCGGATCCTTGACAAAGTCGGCGATGCGGGCCGTGAGCGTGTCGCGAAGCTCCTCGGTGGTGAGGCCTGCGGCTCTAATCCGGCCTAGACGGGGGAAATCGATAAATCCTTTAGAGTCGACCTCGTAGGTGGCGAGTTTGGGCGACGACACGGTCTCGGAAGCGCCCGGGATAGCTGGATTGACAAGAGGTTTGTTGAAATCGGCCGTAGCTTCGGGCGACTCGGAATTGACGGTGATTATCAGTTCGTTTTCGGGCTCGATACGGTTCACATAGTTTAGCGCCGGGAGTTGGCCGGAACTTTTAGCCGTCAGGTCGTCGAAGAGCGTCAGGTCGTGCTTGGCGCGGCATGAGGTGGCCATACCGGCGATAACCGCCATGATGCAGATGGCTCGGAATATGATAGGATTAGTGGAGCGTGTCATAATAAGGAAATGTTGTCTCGTGACTAATTTATAGTGATGATAGAAAACGTTTGGCGCGGATGATTCCGACGGTGGCGGTAGGCCCGATCAGCCGCTGAATCCGGCGTTTGAACCTGAATGTCCTTGATTGCCAGCTCGACTCGAAATGGTGGATGCAAATTGTGCGTGGATTGGCGTAGAGCCGGTAGCCTTCCTGGCAGAGTGGGCTAAGAATTTCGGACGGTAGGATACTGAACTGTCCTACAGTCTGTTCCTCACCGTTGACCATTAGCCCACGCTCAGCCATGAATTGGGTGATGCGCTGCGTGTTGGGCGTCAAATCGGGGCGTCCGTCCGACAGGATGAAATGCGCGCCGTGGTAAGAGGTGAGAAACTCAGCAAGCAATCGGTTGCCTTTTTCGGCTGATATGACAGCCGTAGACAGTAGGCCGGATGACTCAAAGCCTATTGTCGCACCTCCGGTTACAAGCGGCTCGGGCGAGCGTAGCAGCTCGACGTCGGTGTCGAGATACAATCCGCCATAGTCCGACAAGGCGCGAAGCCTCGCTACATCGCTGACGAACGCGAATTTCCGCGCCTTGTAAGCCTCGGCAGTGTAGCTTAGTGCATTTACATCGAAGTTTGTTTCATCCCATCGCCGCAATGTGTAATCGGGAGCAAAGCGCCTCCATGAGTCCATGCACCGCAATGCGGAATCGGGCAGCGGCTTTTGCCCGAACCAGCAGTAATGAATGATTTTTGGAATTGGAGTCATGAATTGCGGTTGTCAGAATCTGCTTCGTGACAAAGGTAAACAAAAACCGTCAGAATTTAAGATGATACTTCGCCAAGTCTTATTTTTTACGCGCAGAGATTGCCGTTTTGAGAAATTTTCCACCGCATAGGGCAAGCCACAGCAGGCAGCCGATGATTGCCGAGATGTCGATGAGCGGACCGCCGGCTGTGTAAAAGAGTATTCCGAATCCTGCGATTGCAAGGGCGAGAAACAAGATGTCGCCGCTGCCGGAGATTGGCAGAAGCCGACGCGTATCGGCCGCACGATAGAGAACCAGCAACAGATAGAGCACGCAACTGAAGGCCAGCGCCCCGTCGATGCCGTAGCGGGGCACAATCCACGTGTAGCCCACAATCATGGCAATGACTGTAACGACGAACGAAGGCACAACCCTCCTTGTACAACCGGCGCACTGATAGCCGATTTCAAAGAACGTGGCCAGCGAAGAGAGCATGACCATCAGAATGTTGAGATAGAGGAACCGGGCGCTTTCGCGATATTCCGGAGCGACAATCCAGAAATAGTTCAGCCTTAAGGCAAACGGAATTATGACGGTGATAGCTGTAAGGAAATAGAAATAGACGCGGAATATCCGGGAGAAGAATGTGGTGCGGTCGGGCGAATTATATTGCTCGATTGCATTCTGCTGCCAGGTCTGATAGAAAATAAATGTAAGGACTGCAACGATGCTCGAAAATTTGGCTGATACGGCATAAAGTCCGTTATCTGTCAGCCCTAAATAGTGGCGAATGAAGAAGATAAGGCTCCAGCTGAGCAGCCAGTAGCAGAGGGCGCTCGGCACCATCGGCAGGCTGTAGGAGAGCAGGGTGCGCTTCAAGTCGGGCGAAGGCACTACCCATCGGAGTATATGGCCGAAAACCGGGATGCGTAAGAAGCAGATGCCGGTTGAAATCACGCGGGCGAGAATCATTGAGATTAAGATGCCCGGCACCCCCATGTTGAGTAGCGCAACGAAAATGATGCCTCCGGCGGCGGTGAGAAACGTGTTGGCAATCCCCACGGCTACAAACGTGCGTAGGTGTCCGAGGCCGCGCACAAGCTGAAGCGTGACATCGTAGGCCGACTGAGCCAGTGCAAATCCGGCGATATACCAAAGGTAGCGTATGTCAGCCAGGAGTGCAAGACCGATGATGATGGCGAGAAACAGAGCGGCGTTGCGCAGCAGGGCGCGGATGATGAATGATACTATGGCGCGCTTTGTCGTTTCGTCGGGTCGGTCGGTGAGATAACGGAAGCCTCCGTCGCCGAGTTGCATGCTTATGACGGGAACCAATCCCATGACTACGGCCACGCAAATATCGTAGTAGCCATAATCGGCCGGATCATGAATAAAATAGGTGTAGAACGGCAGCAGGAGAAACGCTATGAGTTTCGAGCCTATATTCCCTATGGCATAAAACCCCAGGTCACTCGCAAATTTTGCACCACGCGATTTCTTCTCCGGCATAAATTTCTGATATTAAAAGCCCCGGGTATTACGGCGCAGGCGTGTCATGCGTTCTGAGAAACCTCCGTTTTCAAGGAAGTCAGCGGCCAGTCGCTTAAGCTGACGGAAAAGGAGAAAATCAGCTTGATTAATCAAGATAATAGCCATATTGGCGACGGTCTCGGGTGGACGAGTGGAAATAAGCTCCATGAAGAAGGCCGCATCGTTGTGGGTTGATCCGAGTCGACGCATGGTTTCGTATTCGATACTGTCTTTCTCCCACTGATGATAATTTCTGGTCTTGAGAAAGTCTTCGTAGTCTTCGAGTAGTTCACGAAGACTGGCCTTGGCAACATTAATAAGTTTGATTTCGGTTTTGGCTGAGGTGGAAGAGGCTGCTGAGCCTTCGATTATGTTTTGTTTCCCACTTCGAGCGGCTTGTATCATCTGGTCAATCGTTCGGTCGCCGCGAGTCAGGAAATGATTGCAGAAGAAATATGTAATTTGGAAGATTACATCGGTTTTTTGGTAGGAGAGGAGTTGCTTGTAGTTGCCTCGGGAAGGTAGGAGTTCGTTCATGTGGTCAAAAATAGGGTATTTTTGGTGAAAGGGAAAGATTTTTGGGCAGAAAATAATCGCGAAGGG
>CAYUYQ010000018.1:5397-19113 GCA_964449335.1 uncultured Bacteroides sp.
TAAGGACTCTAAGGAGGTTAAGGGCATTAATGGCTTTAAGGACTTTAAAAAAGTTGGAAAGGAATTGTTTTAGGAAAGGTGGGGAGAAGTGTTGGGGGATTGAAAAAATAGCTAAATTTGCAGTCGGTAAGGCGCGGGCCCGAACCATGGGGCTGATTCGTGCCGCCATTAGAGTTTTTCCAATATGCAATTGCCTGATTTTGATTATACAAGTTTGTACGGCGTCAATCTCCCGCTGTGGGTGTGGATTGTGCTTGGTGTCTCAATAGTTGCCGCTGCGGGGGCTGCCACATTGTCGTGGAGCCGTCTGCGCAGGGTGAGTCGCGCGGTAAAGTCCGATGCCGGAGCAGAGTTGCCTGAAGATGGCTACCCGGCAGTGTCAGTGATAGTCTACGCCCAGGCCGCAGCGTCGAATCTGCGTGTGCTTTTGCCGCAGATTCTCGAGCAGAATTATCCGGCACCGATGGAGGTGATTGTGGTTAATGATCAGAGTGCCGACAATACTCAGGATGTCGTGGCTGAGCTTGAGATGCGCTATCCCAATCTCTATATGACGTTCACGCCCGAAAACTCACGCAATCTGAGCCGCCGTAAGCTTAGCCTCACGCTGGCTATCAAGGCTGCCCGCTACCCGATGCTGGTATTTACGGAGGGCAATTGCCGCGTGGAATCAGACACATGGCTGCGATTGATGATGAGCAAAGTGGCTACGGAAGGCAAGGAAGTCATTATCGGTCATGCCGTGAGCGCTAAGCCGGAGAATGAACAGTACCGGAGTCTGACGCGCGGACGCTCGTTCGACGAGATGCTCGCGTCGGTAGCCGGGCTTAACAGCGCTCTGTGCGGACATCCGTTTATCGGCACAGGTTATAATCTTGCATATGCCCGTCATCTGTTTTTTGACCGCAAGGGATTTTCGCGCACGCTCAATCTGAAATATGGCGACGACGATGTGTTTTTGAGCGATATTGCCACGGCTGAAAACACGGCCGTCGAACTCGCTCCCGAGTCGAGAATCGTGGCGATGGAGTATGATCCCAATATGCTCCACGACCTCTATCGCGTGCGTCGGGAGTTCACCCGCCGCCTGCTTCGCCGTCAGCCGTATCTGGCTACCGGGTTATGCTCGGCGCTGATGTGGGTCTGGATTGCAGCCGGGGCTGTGGCTGTGGCGTGGTCGCTGCCGTCGCTCGTGGTTCTCGCGGCGGTCATCGCGACCGGCATAGCACTGTGGGTGCCGACCATGGTGTGCTGGCGTCGTCTTGCTGTGTTGCTGGGCGAACGTCAGTTGCTCTGGAGCGTTCCCGGGCTGTGGCTCATGCGTCCGTTGCGTTCGCTTCGCCACAGCCTGAGAGCTTATCGCAATCGCCGCGACCAGTACACTCATCCTATCTGATCGCAGTGCGAAACGGTCAAGGCTCAACGACGTACCACGTGAAGCCGCGTGCCGGGATTTCGGCTTTGAGGTCAATCGTGTAATCGCGGTTAAGTTTCACGCGCTGCGGAGCTCCTTCTTCCTGTCGGATAGAGGCTTCGGTGTCGAGGCCGGTATAGTAGAGCGGCAGTTTGATGTCGCGCACAATCGGCTCGTCGGTCGGATTGAATACCATGGCGAGCGCACGATGCTGTCCGGCAGGGTTGACGTGCATTATACCGTCCCAGTCACGGGCGTCGGGACGACGCAGATGGATGATGTCGCTGTTGAGAATTTCGCGATATTTCTTATACCAGTCTATAACTTCTGTCACCACGGCCTGAGTCTCGGGTGTGTCATATAATCGCGGGCCGCGGTAGCAGGCCTGTACGCCCGCGCCATAGTTCTGATACATCAGCATGCGGTATTCGTAGAGATGATCGCTTAGCGGTTCGAGCGTGGCGGCATCGCCTCCGCCATGATACTGCACGAGCGGCACGAAGCTCCACAGAGCCGACTGCGGGCGCTCGAAAGTGCAATCGTAGTTGAGCTGGCGTGTGTGGATTATCTGGCGGTCACGCGGCAGCGACCAGTTGTCCTCGCGGTAGCCGATGCCCACCTTGGTGGAGCCGTTGAGGAAATAGAAATCGGGCACGTTGAGATAGATACCGTTCTCGCACATCCAATGATATAAATCAGTGATGGTCTGGAACTGCGTCCACTGCGAGTCGTTGAGGCCCTTATGGTGAGCGTGGGTTGTCGAGGCGCAGAGGTCGCCGGGATATGACCCATCGTGCTCGAAACATTTCATACCCGTGCGTTCGAAGAAGTTCTTGATTTTCGCCAGATAGGTGTGGCCCCAGTCAGTTGAGACGCAGGGTGAGCTTCCGAACTTCGCGCCACCGGGTTTGCCGGTCGCGGCGTCAATCACGTCGACGCTGTCGGCTATCGAACGGCTTGCAAGGAGTGAGTAGCAACCCATCTCGACGCCTTTGCTCCGGGCGTAGTCGACGTAGGATTTGAATTTACGGATATTCGCTTCCGAATCGTCCTCGATGTTGAGCCCCGAACCGAAGCTGAGAATAATCATTTCATAGCCGGTTGCGGCGCATTGGTCGACGGCGCGGTGCACTTGTGCCGAATCGGTCGACGTAAGGTGTAGGAAAATGGGATTCTGGGTAGTCCACGGGGCTATGGTGCGATACATGCGGCGCGTGAACAGGCCTTTGCGCTCGCGGTCGCCCGAGTCAAAGGGCATTTCGTAGACGTTGAACGACGCGAACGTCTCGCCCGTCTCCACGGCTACATCGGGACCGACTTCCGGAGCGACCTGAAGGATGCAGGGAGTGACGCGCAGGTAGCTGCGCTGCGACGTATAGGCCGAATCGAGGAGCCAATGCTCGGTGCGGTCGGTCTCACGCTCAGTGAAGGCCCCGCGGCAGGCCAGATCGCTTTCGACGTGGATGTTGGGCAACTGGTGAAGGTCCGAGCCTCCCTCGGCAAGCGATTCAGGTTCGACCATCGCGAGGCGTTCGAGTTCGAACGAGTCGATGTTGACCTGACGGCCGGTTTCGTTTATCAGCTCGAAACTTTTGCGGATGACGGGAATACCATCAAACGCTCCGATGTGGAGGCGCAGTTTCAGATTGGGGTCAGCCGGAGAGTGCATTGTCAGCACGGCTTCACGACCGGTGGGTTGCTTCTTGTTGAGGGCCCAGCGGTGGGTGTCGAAGTTGATGGTAGCCTGCATTGGGATTACGTCGATATCATCGAGCACGAAGGCGCCGGGGGTTGGCGTCAGCGCGTCAAGCCACGCTTCGTTGATGTAGGCCCGCTCGGGCTGACCGTCGAGCCCGCCTATTGACAGGCATTGTCCGTCGACGGTGACAGTTCCTTCGGGGCTTACGGCGCGAAGCATGCTCTCGCCGGTCATGTGGTTGACGAAATCGGTAGTTGCAACAGCGGGAAACAGAGTGACGGTACGGCTCACCAGGCCGTTGGTTATGATGATGCTCTTGCCATCGGGACCGGCATAGACACCGGCCACGGCTTTTTCAGGCGTCAGGAGCCAGTCGAAGTCGGTCTTAGTAGAGGGGGTGACGGGTGAGGGAGGAAGAGCCGATACTTTAGCTGCCACCCGGTCGGCAACCGTAGTGGCGTTTTTAGCCGGTTTCGCTCCGGCCGAAATCGGAGCGACGGCAAGTATTGTGGCAAAAATAAGAGGAAATCCGTAAAACTTCATGGTCGTTTGATTAATTCGTTGTGGAAAATTACGTGGTCTGAATTGCATTTTACGCAAAAAGACAAATGCAAAGTAACAATAAATCTCTTATTAAGGTGCACAAATCATAAGATTGTGCACCTTAATAAGAGATAAATGCAATAGTTCTTACCGGTCGTCGTGCGGAGGCTCGGGAGTTGATGGCGGAGCTGAAGGCGTGCGTCCGGCCCGGCGCAGGGCATCGGCCACAATCCACTGGAGCTGACCGTTGACGGAGCGGAATTCTGCGGCAGCCCATCGCTCGAGGGCTTCCATTGTCGGGCGGTCGAGTCGGAGCAAAAAGCTTTTTGACGGTTGTTTCTCAGCCATAGGCGTCGCGGAATCAGTTGTAGAGTGTGCCGGTATTGACAACGGGCTGAGCGGCTTCGTCGGCACACAGCACTACGAGCAGATTGCTGACCATGGCCGCGCGGCGTTCGGCGTCGAGTTTGACCACGTCGTGTTTCTCGAGGTCGTCGAGAGCCATCTTGACCATCGTCACGGCGCCTTCCACAATCTTTTCGCGGGCGGCGATGACGGCCGAAGCCTGCTGGCGGCGGAGCATCACGGCTGCAATCTCGGGAGCGTAGGCCAGATAATTGATGCGGGCCTCGACTACTTCGATGCCGGCCATCGAAAGGCGTTCGTTGAGCTTGTCTTCGAGCCGCTCGTTGATTTCATGGCCACCGGAGCGAAGGGTTACTTCCTCGGCGGCGCTGTCGGAGGTCTCGTTGTCGTAGGCGTAGTGGCCTGTAACCTCACGCAGGGCGGCGTCGCTCTGGATTCTGACAAATGAGTTGAGGGCACGGTCCTTGTTGTTGACAACCTTCAGTTCGTTGCCTTTCTCAACCACGTCGTCGGGCGCGGCATCGATATCGAACACGGCGCGGTAGGTGTCGCGCACTTTCCACACGAGCACCATGCCAATCATCACCGGATTTCCGATTTTATCGTTGACTTTGATGGGCTGAATGTCCATGTTGCGGATTCGGAGCGACATCTTGCGGCGGTTCATGAAGGGGTTAATCCAGAAGAAACCCGTCTTGTCGAATGTGCCGCGATAGGTGCCGAACCATATCATCACGCGAGCTTGATTGGGCTGCTGGGTGAAGAATCCGATGCAGAGGATGATAAAAAGGATAGTGGAGGGTATGGTTATGGCCACGGCGATTTCAGGATAAGTCGAGCCAAAGAAGTAGATTGGGAAAAACAGCGCCGCAGCTAAAAAGGCGAAAAGCGATCCAAGCATAGCGAAACCGGAGAGCACTCGGCCGGTGTAAGCGAATTCGTGGCCGGATGTAGAATTGGATGTAGTCATATCGGTGATATTAAAATGATATTAATTTGATGTTGCAAATATAGTATGGTCGATTTGAGTATGCAATAGACGGTTATAGAAATATGTTGTAAAACATGGATAAAAACAGTGTAAAAACTGACTTCGCATCCTTAACAAAAATTAATAATATGGCAAAAAGTTTGAATTGGGCTATGATTTGTTGCAAATGTAAAGCGGATGCCCAGGGAAATCTGACATTGGAAGCGACACGTGTCAATCTATCAGTGTCAAACTGACTAAATGCTAAAATGTGGAAATCGCTTTTGGCATTTTGAAATTGGAATCTTATGATTAAATTTGCATTACCAACATCAACTAAAAAACGCTTTTTCATAAGTGCCAATTAGACATCAAATAAATCCACTGACGTTAAGTACTATGTGTAAATGACAAAGGGCGCTCGCGAGAGCCCCCTTTGTTTTTTTAAGTATTTCCGCAAAAATGCTAACTTTGCAGAGCGGCAACGGCCGGCTTTTATGAAATCAAGTAAAAAAGATGATGACCTCCCGCAAGGCCTTACTTATAATTAATCCGATATCGGGTACCGGCGACAAAGCCGGTATCCGCGAACTCGTGGTGCAGAAACTCGGTGCTAAGGGCTACCGTGTAGAAACTCGTTTTACGGCGCGTGGCGGCGACGCGACGAAATTTGCCAGCGAGGCGTCGGATGCCGGTTACGACATGGTGATTGCATGTGGCGGCGACGGTACGGTCAACGAAACTGCCGTAGCTCTTCTTGGCTCACGTTCGGCTCTCGGAATAATACCCTGTGGGTCGGGCAACGGGCTGGCACGCCATCTGGGAATAGATGTCGATGTGACGTCGGCGGTAGAGACACTCGCAGGCGGCCACGTTGTGGAGTGTGACTACGGCGACGCCAACGGCCGTCCGTTTTTCTGCACGTTCGGCGTCGGGTTTGACGCGGCCGTGAGTGAGAAATTCGCACAATCCAAAAAGAGAGGTCCGCTGACCTATCTGAGCAACACGGTCAAGGAATTTGTGAATTATCAGCCCGACGTCTATACGATAGCTGCCAACGGCGAAGTGGTGACAGAGCGTGCTTTCTTAGTGGCCGTGTGCAATGCCTCGCAGTATGGCAATAACGCTTATATAGCTCCGAAAGCATCGATGACCGACGGTCTGCTCGACATTATCGTGGTTCATTACGGTAATCTGCTGACCACGGCGTTTGTAGGCATCGATATGATGACCGGATTAATCGACAAGAATTTCCTGATTCATTCGTTTCGAGCGCCGGCGGCTACAATCACCCGCACCCACGGTGGCGCGGTGCATTTCGACGGCGAACCGGCCGATATGCCCGGAAGCATTGAAGTGACTTGCCGCAAAGCGGGCATAAGAGTCATAGCGCCCGATGCCGACAAACCGTTCAAACCGATAATCACGCCGATGATGTCGCTCGCCAACGATATAAAAATCACGCTGCGGCGCATAATCGAGCGGCAGCAGTAAGCGCGTCCAACCAATCTTCATCCGATACCTAAAACCGATAACCATGAACCGCCCGGCTCTTGCTTCAACGCGACTGGCCTCACTCGATATTCTCCGGGGGCTTGACCTGTTTTTCCTTCTGTTTCTTCAGCCGGTGGTTGTGAGTGTGTGCGCAGCTATCGATCGGCCCTGGGCGCGTGCGGTGATGTGGCAGCTCGACCATGAGGTGTGGCAGGGATTCCGTCTCTGGGATTTGGTGATGCCTTTGTTCCTGTTTATGGTCGGAGCGTCGATGCCCTTTTCATTTGCTAAATTCCGCAACCCATCGTTTCCACGGCGTAGGGTAATCGCAAAAATTGTGAGGCGATTCGTGCTCTTGTTCGTATTCGGCATGATAGTGCAGGGCAATCTGCTTGCTCTCGATCCGTCGCGACTGATGATTTACAACAATACGCTTCAGGCAATCGCCGTAGGCTATGCAATAGCAGCAGTGGTGATGCTCTGTGGCAGCCTGCGCTCGCAGATTGCCACGTGTGCGGGACTGATGGTAATCTACTGGGTGCCGATGACGCTGTGTGGCGACTGGACGCCGGAAGGTAACTTCGCGTTTGCGGTCGACCGCGCCGTAATAGGGCGTTTCCGTGGCGACCTGAGCTATACATGGGTGTGGAGCAGCCTGACGTTCGGAGCCACGGTGCTGTGGGGAGGCATTGCCGGAACCATAATACGGCAGCGTCCCGGAGCAAGGTCGGCGGCGACGCTCGTAGCCGTCGGGGTGGCGCTCGTAGCCGCCGGGCTGTTATGGGGCCTGCAGATGCCGATAATAAAGCGTCTGTGGACGTCGAGCATGACGCTCTACGCCGCCGGATGGTGTTTCGCGCTCTTGGGCGCGTTTCACTACGCCATAGATTGCCGCGGACTCAGCCGCGGACTGGGCTGGCTGAGAATCTATGGCATGAATCCGATAACGGCCTATGTAATAGGCGAGAAGATAGACTTCCGCAGCATAGTCAGCTCGGTGAGCTATGGGCTGGAGCCGCTGTTGGGCGACTTCTATCCGGCGTGGCTCACATTCGGCAATTTTCTGATACTCTTTCTGCTACTGCGCGAGATGTATCGCCGCGAGGTGTTTCTGAAAATCTGAATTTAATCAAGCGACTCGGGATTGTTGCGGCTTCTGTAGGACTCGCGTATGGCCGCGCGCCGGATTTTGCCTGAAATAGTCTTGGGGAGCTCATCGACGAATTCCACCACGCGGGGATATTTATACGGAGCTGTCTCGCGCTTCACGTGGTCCTGAATGTCTTTTTTCAGCGCATCCTTGTCGGCGTCGCGGAAGTCGGGAGCCAGAACAATCGTGGCCTTGATAATCTGACCGCGGATTTCGTCGGGCACACCGGTAATCGCGCACTCGACTACCGCCGGATGCGACATCAAGGCGCTCTCTACCTCAAACGGTCCGATGCGGTAGCCCGACGATTTAATGACGTCGTCGATTCGGCCAATGAACCAATAGTAACCGTCGGCATCGCGGGTGGCAACGTCGCCGGTATGATACAGGCCGTCGTGGCATGCCTCGGCCGTCAGCTGCGGGTCGTGGAGATATTCTTTGAACAGACCGAGCGGACGAGCGCCGTCGATGTGAATCACAATCTCACCTTCCTCGCCGTCGGCCACCGGATTACCGTCGGCATCCACAAGATCAATGCGGTATTGCGGACCGGGACGCCCCATCGAGCCGGGTTTAGGTTCCATCCAGGGATATGTGGCTATGGTGAGGGTGGTCTCAGTCTGGCCGAAGCCCTCCATCAGTTTAAGGCCCGTAAGGCGGAGCCAGTCGGCGTAGACGCTCGGATTGAGAGCTTCGCCCGCTATGGTGCAGTGGCGCAGAGCCGAGAGATCGTAGGCCTCAACGTTGTCGTGAATCAGAAAGCGGAAGATTGTGGGTGGAGCGCAGAAAGAAGTTATGCGATAGTCAGAAAGCACCCTGAGAATATCGGCCGGTACGAATTTATCGAAATCATAGACAAACACTTCTGCGCCTGCAATCCACTGGCCGTAGAGCTTGCCCCACACGGCTTTACCCCAACCGGTATCGGCCACGGTGAGATGGCGCGAGGAGGTGTTGAGGTCATGCCAGCATGAAGCCGTCACGATATGGCCGAGAGGATATGTGAAGTCATGGGCCACCATCTTGGGCTCGCCGGTGGTGCCTGACGTGAAATAGAGCAGCGAAATATCGTCGTTGGCGTTGACGGGCAGCTGCGGCTTGAATGGGGCGGCTGCGGCGATACCGCCGTCGAAATCGTGCCAGCCATCGGGCACTACCGGGCCCGTGGAAATCAGAGCCTTGACCGTAGGACACTGCGGCATGGCTTCCTCTACGTGGTCGATAATGGTCTGCTCGCCAGCACAGACTATAGTCTTTATGCCGGCGCGCTGGCAGCGGTAGACGATATCGTGGGGCGTCAGCAGATGGGTTGCCGGAATAGCTACCGCACCAAGTTTATGCAGGGCTATGATTGAAAACCAGAACTGATAGCGGCGTTTGAGAATAAGCATCACCATGTCGCCGCGACCTATGCCGAGGCTGCTGAAAAATGATGCCGTGCGGTCGCTCTCGCGCTTGATGTCGGCGAAAGTGAAGCGGCGTTCGTTGCCGTGGGCGTCGGTCCACAGCAGGGCCGGGCGGTCGGGCTCCTTTTCAGCCCAGGCGTCGACCACATCGTAGCCGAAATTAAAATTATCGGGAACTTCCACGCGGAAGTTTTGCATGAAATCATCGTGCGACTCAAAACGGGTCTGTTTCAGAAATCGTTCAATCATATCTTTTTTACCGTTTTTGATAGTAATCATTGCGTCACTTACAGAGCGCCCGACGGCAACCGTGGCGCCACGCTATCGATGATAAGCAAGGTCGTGAACTGACTGATGAGTACTATAAATGAAACCTAACTATATGTAAATGATACGCAAATATAAGCCACGCCAACATAAAATCCAACAGATTTCACCCAAAAAAGAATTTTTAACGTCAAATGCTGCGATTTATTTCGATAAATAAATCAGACCAATTGGCCCTATTGAGCACAATTGGTCTAATTAAAATCTTTTCGGTCGAGGATTAGAAGGTGACGGCGAGCTGGAGCTGTAGTCGGTTGGTATGGAGACCGGTTCCGGCAAAATCTTTGCGGTGACCGTAGTCATATTCGACGCCGGCCGAAACGAAGCGATTGACGCTGTAGATGAGGTTGGCTGCAACGTAGTCGCCGTAGCGATATTGCTCGGCCTGAGGCTCGGCATTGTCGGGCATCCAGTTGGTGAGGTGGCTGTAGACGAGGTTGCCCGACAGCTTGGGAGTGAATGTGTAGTTGAGTCCACCAGTCACGCCGAGGCTCTTGACCATTTCCATTTTACCGGCTTCCCGTGAGGCTACAGCATCGACACCGAGGCCGTTATCGTCCTGGAGATAGTTGGATATGCCGCGGCCGTAAACGGCGTTGTAGCTAACGCTGAGCGGTCCTGCCACATGGGCCATGCCTGAAAGCTGGACGCCGAGGCCGGCAAGTGTGGCATTTTTATTGCTGACGAGGTTGCGGTACTGGATTGGTCGGATAAGTCCCGACAGACGCAGATGGGAGTTGCCGCCATCCCATGCATACTGGAGATAAAGCGGTATGGCTGGAATTCGCTGATTGACTTCAGCAGTCTTGTCGCCTGTAGTGATGGAGACTGTGGGCGCTTCAACACCGATGGCTCCCGAGAGATGGTCGGTGAATTTCTGCTGCCATGAAGCGGTGAAGAGCGTGATGAAAGGATAGGCGTTAGGACCCTCGAAATCAATGGTCATAGGCTCTGCGGCGCCGTCGGCGAAGAGACTTGTGGTGTAACCGGCGGTCAAACCGCGGTATTTAGCGTAGAAGTGGAAGCAGTTGAAGGCGTTGTTGTCGCCGGTGAAGTTGCCCTTGAAGAAAACTCCGACCTGATTGTCGGTTCCGGGCATTGCTACGGCGTTGAGGTAGACCGACGATGACTGCCATGCGAATCCGAGCGAACTGCGGTTGCCGGGTGTCGACGGTGTGATTGACGACGGAGTAAATAGCAGCGATGAGGGCATCTCGTCGCCGAAGTCAAACACACCCTCTCCGAGGAACTGGGCACCGACACCGATATAATACTGATGGTCCTTACCTACGATCGCAAATCGCGGCAGGCCGTTGTCGTTGGGCGAGGTAGGCGCGTTGGCCTTCAGATGTTTTTCGACGCGGGCTACATCGATCGTATCGCTGTTGATTACCGATACCACACCGGTTTCATGGTGGCGGTTGTCGCGTTGAGCTGCGGCGCTGAATGAGAGTGTGCCTGCAGTGAGAGCGGCGAGAAGAATAGCTGATTTACTCATAATTGTATATTTTTTATTGAAAAATCTGTTTTTTTATCCGGATTGTCGGGATTAGAAGAGAATTGCCGGGTATAAATCCGGGGACGTCAGACTCAATCTTATTTATAAGGTGCGGAAAAACAGGTTTGACCGTAATTTATATTATAACATCTATGAACGCCGTTTTGATTTATACGAAACGTCGGAAACAAAATACGGATTTAGTCTGTTATAGGTTTGTAACATCGATGAAATCTGTATATAATTAATTCAAATACATAAATCATAAAACAATTCCGACTTATGGACAAGACTATCACCCATGCTCAAATCAAGGCCGCAGTAGAAGAGGCCTACAATGAGTGTAAGAATATAACCGGAGGTCACAATGCCGATTATATCCCTTTCCTGGCCAACATTGATCCCAATCTGTTTGGTATCAGCGTGACGCTTCTCGATGGAACAACGATCAACGTAGGCGATACGGAATATAAATTCGGTATCGAATCGGTATCGAAAGTGCTTACGGCTATCCTCGTTCTGAAGCAGTTTGGTGCTGAGGCCGTTCTCAAGCAGATTGGCGCCGACGCAACCGGACTTCCTTTCAATTCGATTTTCGCAATCCTACTGGAAAATGACCATCCCTCAACCCCGCTGGTCAATGCGGGTGCAATCACCGCTTGCTCGATGGTAGAGCCCAAGGGTGATTCCTGGGGCAAATGGGAAGCAATTATCAACAATATCACCGATCTCTGCGGATCGGAAGCTCAGGTAATCGACGAACTCTATAAGTCGGAGTCGGAAACCAATTTCAATAACCGTGCTATAGCATGGTTGCTTAAGAACTATAACCGAATCTACGACGATGTGCCTATGAGTCTTGACCTCTACACCCGTCAGTGCTCTGTAGGTATCACGGCATCGCAGCTCGCAATCTGCGCCGGCACCATCGCCAACGGCGGTCTCAACCCCGTAACCAAGAAGCAGGTGTTCGCTCCCGAACTTGCTCCGAAGATTACCACTCTGATTTCGTCGGTAGGTTTCTATCAGAACACCGGCGACTGGCTCTACACCTCGGGTATTCCGGCAAAGAGCGGTGTAGGCGGCGGAGTGCTCGGCGTGATGCCCGGCGTGATGGGTATCGCCGCATTCGCACCTCCATTGGATGTAGCCGGTAACTCGGTTAAGGCTCAGGCTGCAGTGAAGGCCGTGATGAAGAAACTTGGACTCGGCGTGTTCAACGGCGACCGTGTGACCGTAACTGCATAACCGTTTAAGGCTTCAATTACACAATTCTCTATAATCGACGATAGCCGCCTCTCGGCTACGGGAGACGGTTATCTTTTATTTAGCCAAACGTAATAATTCACCTCATAAAAGTTTTAACTATGCAAGTAAAAACAGGAAAAGGCACCATCTCGATGATGGTTGTCATTGCAATCTGGTCACTGTCGCTTGCCGTCGACCTTCCGGGTCTGGCCGTCACACCTATCGAGGGAAGCCTCCGGTCAATCTTCACTGATGCGACCGATTTTAAGATTCAGCTGCTAACGGTGCTTCCCAACCTCGTGATTATCCCCTTCGTGTTGCTTTCGGGTAAGCTGTCGGAGAGCCGTCACAAGGTGGCTGTAATCGCACTCGGCACGATTCTCTATCTCGTGGCCGGTGTATGGTCAATATTCTGTAATTCACTGACGGGCCTTATCTGGCTAAGCTGTCTGCTCGGCGCCGGCTGCGGTCTGATCCTTCCGTTCTCGACCGGTCTTATCGCCGATGTGTTCACCGGCAAATACCGTATGAAACAGATGGGTATCATCTCGGCTATCGGTAATATCGCATTGGTGCTCGCCACGTTTGCCGTCGGCTATCTCGTAGCCGGTAACCTCCACGAGACATGGCACCGTGCCTTCTTCGTTTACCTCATCCCGCTGCTCTCGCTCGTGCTCATCCCGTTCCTTAACAAAATTCCTAAATCGGACTATCAGGACGCTCCCGCCGCAACCGATTCGAGCGACGCCGCTTCAAGCAATGCGACTGACAAAGCTGCGACTGACAAGACTGCAACTACTGCCGCAGCTATTCCCGCTGTAGACGCCGACGGTTTCTCGACCAAGGGTCAGACCGTGAAAGGCGGTTTCTACGTGGGCCGTACAATCTGGCTGCTTCTTGCTTACTTCTTCTTTGTATTCGTGACCTGTATCCCGTCATATTATCTGCCTAACATCTCGTGGATTTCGACTGAGGATGCTTCGACGATGACTTCGGTATTCTACTTCGCGATGTTCGTAATCGGTCTTGCCCTTACGCCGGTCATGAAACTGTTCCGCAAAACTACGTTTATTGTGGCTACGGCAATGATTCTTCTCAGCTTCGTTCTCTTCGTCTTCACTAAGTCGGTAGGCGTGTTCATCGCAGCGGCAGCCCTTTGCGGTCTCGGCAACGGTATCGCCCAGCCTATCTTCTACACTAAGGCCACCGAGGTTGTGACCAACGACAGCAAGTCGACTCTTTCACTGGCTTATCTGCAGGTTGCCAACTACGTAGCAATCTCGATGGTGCCCGTAATCATCGGCGCCGGCCAGAAAATCTTCCACACTACTTCGACTGCGTTCCCCTTCATCTTCGTGGGCGTCGCTACGGCAATCGTGCTCGTATTCGTTGTGCTCCGCTGCCGTCACTTCGTATTCGGAATGTCAAAGAACTACTTCTAATCAGTAAGTCGAAAATCACTAACAATATAATCTAAAAATTAACAATTTCGTCCCGGTCCTCTGCCGGGGGCCGGGACGATTAAAAAAATACACAATTATGGCACAGACAAACACACCCAAAATTCTTATCATTTACACCGGTGGTACAATCGGTATGGT
>CAYUYQ010000018.1:19213-21622 GCA_964449335.1 uncultured Bacteroides sp.
CGCAAACCGGTTGTAATCACAGGTTCGCAGCTTCCTATCGGCGACACCCGCGAGGACGGTACGGAGAACCTCATCTCAGCCCTGCAGGTTGCCGCAGCCAAGGACGAGAACGGCGACCCGATGATACAGGAGGTTGTGATTTCGTTCCAGGACTATATCGTAAGAGGTTGTCGCTCGACTAAATTCACCTCAACCGGTTTCCACGCCTTCAAGAGCTTCAATTACCCGAACCTCGGCACAATCGACCTGCACATCGACTACAATAAGCCGTATCTTATGCGCCACAGCACGGCACTGCCGCTCAATCCGTTCTACTCGATGGACGATAATCTGCTCGTCATGTGGCTCTATCCGGGCATAACCGAAGATGTGGTGAAAGCTCAGCTTGCCACCCCGGGCATCAAGGCCGTAGTGCTGCGCACATTTGGCGCCGGCAACGCTCCTACGGAGCAGTGGTTCCTCAATGCCCTCAGCGATGCCGTCAGCCGTGGTCTGATTATCTTCAATGTCACCCAGTGTCTCAACGGCGGTGACGAACAGAAGCGCTACTATACCGGCGATATGCTCGCAAAGGCAGGCGTTATCTCTGGCTACGATATCACCGTCGAGGCAGCCGTAACGAAGCTGATGTATCTGCTTGGCAGCGGCATGTCGGCCAACGAAATCAAGACTTATCTTACTACCCCGATTGTGGGTGAGATGACGGTTGAATAAACCGCTTGACAGACTATAACTATTAATTAACCGATATTACTATTCTCCAACGGTAAAGTGAGCCGAAGAGGCTCGGTCAACCGTCACTAAAGTCCCCGGCTACGCGACCTTGCGTCAGTTGCCGGGGACTTTAGTGTGATGGAAGATTGATGGAGAAGCTAAAAAAATCAGGCTGCGCCGTAGAGTGGGGGAATGGGGGCGGCGCAGCCTGAAAATGGTGGAGATGCTATGACTTATCGGAGCGGATTACTGATCCTCGTAGCGGCGTGCACCGTCGCTTACGATTACGGGATAGATTTTGGGCTCGTGGCCGTAGCGCTCTTTGAATTTCGATACGGCTGTTTCGATGAAGTGGTCATAAAGGTCGTCTCTGACGAGGTTGACGGTGCAACCGCCGAAACCACCGCCCATGATGCGCGAACCGGCTACACCACAGTCCTTGGCGATGTCGTTGAGGAAGTCGAGTTCCTCGCACGATACTTCGTAGAGTTTCGAGAGGCCTTCGTGGGTGCCGTACATGCATTTGCCTACGGTAGCGAGGTCGCCTTTTTCGAGAGCGTCGCACACTTCGAGCACACGGTCTTTCTCCTCAATCACGTATTTGGCACGGCGATAGTCCTCGGGGCTGATTTTATCGACAGCAGCTTCGAGCATAGCCATGTTGGCGTCGCGGAGTGTATCGACACCCAGAGTCTTGGCAACGCGTTCGCAGCTTTCGCGGCGCTTGTTGTAGGGCGAATCGACGAGTTCGTGCTTGACGCGCGAGTCAACAAGCACCAGCTTGTAGCCGTCGAGCTTGAAGGGGAAGTATTCAAATTCGCCCGAACGGCAGTCGAGACGCATCAGATTGTCTTTCTTGCCGTGAACCGAAGCAAACTGGTCCATGATGCCGCAGTTTACGCCGCAGTAGTTGTGCTCGGTCGACTGGCCGATTTTTGCGAGTTCCATTTTGGGGAACTTATTGTCGTTGAAGAGTTCGTTGAGAGCGTTGGCGAAGCAGCTTTCAAGAGCGGCCGACGACGACAGGCCGGCGCCCAGAGGCACATTGCCGGCAAACACGGCGTCGAAACCGGCTACACGGCCACCGCGCTTGATGATTTCGCGGCAAACGCCGAATATGTAGCGGGCCCACTGCTCTTTGGGCGCGTCCTCTTCGTTGAGGCCGAACGAGGCCATTTCGCCGAGGTCCATCGAATAGACGTTGACGCGGTCGGTGCCATTGGGACGGATTTCGGCCATAATCATCTTGTCGATTGCGCCGGGGAATACGAAGCCACCGTTGTAGTCAGTATGCTCGCCGATAAGATTGAAGCGGCCGGGAGCTACGAACAGCACACCGGTGCCACCGAAATGCTCTGTGAATTTCTTCTTGATTTCTTTTTTCATGATGTAGCGGTTATGTTTAGGTAAGAGTAAATTGAATTCTTGCGTTGCGGCACCGGGTCAATCCGGCTACCTGGAAGCAAAGCTAATAAAAAAATCGCAGAGGAGCTATCGTACAGTCTGAAAATATTGTAAAAAAGTTGGAGCGGGCGGTGATAACATAAGCGATTTATGTTTAATTTTGCGCCTTAAAATTGTCGGTCAGCGTCCCGACGCACAATAGAAATGTCAATGGAACAACTGAAGCATGAATGTGGCATAGTGATGATTCGCCTTCGCAAGCCTCTGGCTTACTACAGGGAGAAATACGGC
>CAYUYQ010000019.1:0-6609 GCA_964449335.1 uncultured Bacteroides sp.
GACGGTTCTGGTTGTTATAGCCGCCGCCCTGGTTGTTGCGGTTGTTGTAGCCGCCCTGGCGGTTCTGGTTGTTATAACCGCCCTGGTTGTAGCCGCCGCTCTGGTTGTTGCGGTTGTTGTAGCCACCCTGACGGTTCTGGTTGTTATAGCCACCCTGACGGTTGTAGCCGCCCTGATTGTATGAGTTCTGGCGGTGCTGATTGTTGTAGCCTCCCTGATTGTAGCTTCCCTGGTTGTACGAGCCCTGGTTGTAGCTGCGGCGCTGGTATCCGCCGGCGGGCTGCTGGGCTTCGGTTGATGTGCCCTCGGCCGAGGTTTCGGCCGGAGTGGTAGAGGCTGCATCGGTCGTAGGGGCCGACTGGTTGTAGCTGCGGTGCTGCTGGTAGTCGCCGCCCTGATTGTAGCGGTTGTTGTTGTAGGCGCCGTAGGGACGCTGCTGGCCGTATGGGCGCTGCTGGCCGTAGCCGCTGTTGCGGTTGTAGCCGCCGTATGGGCGCTGCTGACGTTCTGCGCCTTCGGCTGACGATGTAGATGATGAAGCGTCGGCGGTGAAAGCCGGACGTGAAGCGGGAGTCTCTCCCGGATTAGCACGCATTTCGCCTATGCGCGGGCGTTTGCTTTTCTTTTCACTGCTGTCCATAATAATTCTGAGTTTTGTAGACGGGGTGAGTTGTGGATGTAATTGAGATGATTGTGGTAGGATGTGAAGAGCCTCTCGGCTTCACTTTGCTATAAAAATAAATCAGTAGTTGAAAGGGTTCGGACCGTTAGATAGAATTAAAATTTAGAAGTTAATTGTAATTCAGAGCCAAATCGTGTTCCCGGTTTCTTCTATTTCATATAATTTCAATGCAAATATAATGATAATCTCGTAATAGAAACAACCGTTGCAAATAATGTTCACCGAAATTCATGTTTTTTTGCATGGATAGGTGGAGCTTTCACGCCGTGGGATGGGGGTTGAGTAGGTGGAGGGATTAGAATTTTTTGTTAAAAAGACTTATTGGAGATGTTAAATATGAAAATTGCTGTTGAAGTGTAATGTGTTGATAATATGACGATATAATGCTATGTAGGGCCGATGTAAATGTTAAAATATTTGTGTTAAAAAGATTATTATAGTTTTGCATAGAACAAAATAAACTTTATGGATGTTAAAATATAACAGCCGTTGTTGCCGGCTGGCCGGACCCGTCGGGCCGCGGCCTGTCGCGACGTCGGTGACGCACTCCGTTATCAGCCGCAAGGCTTCCTGACCAGTCGATTTACTGATACCAATCTACTGACACCAATCTACCTCAAATTATTACCACACTTTCAAATTATTGCCACAACTCCGAAAAATCACTGAAATCGAATAGCCTCTGTCCGATTACGACCGTTTTTCTCTCCCCGACATAACCAAAACGACTTATCACTATTATTAACCAAGTTCTATATTCTTAACCCTAAATCACTAATTATGAAGGCAAAACTGACAAGTTTGTTATTACTGCTTTTGCTTTTCCCGATGGTAAGCGCCTTAGCGGCTCCCATTACCGTCAGCGGAACAGTGACTGACCCTGCCGGTGATCCTCTCCTTGGCGTATCTGTAATCGTCAAGGGTACCACGACCGGAACCACCACCAACATCGACGGTGAGTTTACAATCAAGGCTTCGGAGGGACAGGTAATCCGTTTCAGCTATATTGGCTACGCTTCTGCCGAAGTGGCCGTCACCGGCTCGACCATGAATGTGGTCCTGCAGGAAGAGGCCAACGCTCTCGATGAGGTCGTTGTGACCGCTCTCGGTATCAAGCGCGAGCAGAAAGCTCTGTCCTACAACGTACAGACCGTTTCGGGCGAGGCTTTTACCGCCAACAAGGACGCCAACTTCATCAACTCGCTCGCCGGTAAGGTAGCGGGTGTGAACATCAGCTCCGGTGCAGCCGGTGCAGGTTCGGCAGCCCGTGTGATTATGCGCGGTACGAAGTCGATTTCCGGCAACGACAATGCTCTTTATGTAATCGACGGTATCCCCATGTTTGACGTCAACACCGGTTCGGAAGAAGGCGGTACGATGTCGAATCAGCCCGGTTCGAGCTCGGTTGCCGATATCAACCCCGACGACATCGAGTCAATCTCAGTGCTGTCAGGCCCCTCTGCAGCCGCTCTCTACGGCTCTGACGCTGCCAGCGGTGTGATTCTCATCACCACCAAGAAAGGCACCGAGGGCCGCGCCAAGCTGACCTACAGCAACAGCACCGCTTTCAATCGCGCGTGGATGACTCCCAAGTTCCAGAACCGCTACGGCAACGTCGCCGGTGAGTTCGCATCGTGGGGCACCAAAGGCTCAGCCACCGGCTACGACCCGATGGATTTCTTCGAGACCGGCGTGACCGAAATCAACTCGCTGACATTCAACGTGGGCAACGAGCGCAACCAGACGTTTGCTTCGGCAGCTGTCACCAACGCTCCCGGCGTGATGCCTGAGACGGACTACAACCGCTACAACTTCAGCATCCGCAACACCACCAAGTTCTTCAACGATAAGATGACCCTCGATCTGGGCGCACAGTATATCATCCAGAACAATAAAAACATGGTAGGTTCGGGCGAATATTTCAACCCGCTGCCCGCCGTCTACCTCTTCCCCCGCGGTGAAAACTTCGACGAAGTGAAGAACTTCGAGCGCTGGGACGACAGCCGCCAGCTCCCCGTGCAGTACTGGCCCTATCCCAACGCATTTACCATGCAGAACCCCTACTGGACTCAGAAACGCATGGAGCGTCAGGCACGCAAACAGCGCTATATGTTCAACGCGTCGCTGAAATACGACATCCTCCCCTGGCTCTACGTGATGGGCCGCGTGCGCGTCGACAACTCCAACATCGTCGATGAGAAGAAATACCACGCAACCACTATCGAGACCCTCGCCGGCAACAATAAGGGTAACTATCAGAAAGGCCGCACAATGGACCGCTCGACCTACGCCGACGTAATGGCTTCGATGAACAAGAACTTCGTCGACAACCGTCTGAACGTCAACGCTCAGCTCGGTGCTTCGCTCAACGACCTGCTCGAAGAGACCGAATCGTTCGGCGGTTCGCTCTATCGCATCCCCAACTTCTTCGCTTTCGGTAACGTAAACCCCATCAACTATAAGAAGAACGATGCCGAATGGCACGACCAGGTGCAGTCAATCTTCGCCAGCGTCGAACTCGGTTGGGCAAGCCAGGTCTATCTGACCGTGACCGGTCGTAACGACTGGACATCGATGCTCGCATTCACCGACAAGCAGAGCTACTTCTACCCCTCAGTCGGCGGTTCGTGGCTCATCAGCGAGACATTCCGCGAGAAACTGCCTCAGTTCATCAACTACCTCAAGGTGCGCGGTTCGTGGGCCGAAGTGGCTTCATCGCCCTCACGCTATCTGACCCGCATGCAGTATGTCTACAACGAACAGACCAACCAGTATGAATGGCCCTCGAAACACTACAACCCCAACCTGAAACCGGAGAACACCAAGTCGTATGAAATCGGTCTCAGCGCCAAGTTCCTCAACAACACTATCGGCCTTGAGTTTACCTACTACAACGCCAATACATTCAATCAGACCTTCGAAATCCCCGCATCGGGTTCGTCGGGCTACAAGACCAACCTCATCCAGACCGGTAACATCCGCAACCGCGGTATCGAAGCAGGCGTTACCTACCAGAACACCTGGGGCGACTGGCGCTTCAACACCGGCGTGAACTACTCGCTCAACCGCAACAAGGTTATCCGCCTTGCCAACGGTGCTCTCGATCCCGAGACCGGCAGACCTATCGAAATGGAATACTTCTCCGCTACAGGCTGTCTGGGTATGAACGGCGGTCCCGCAATCCGTCTCTATGAAGGCGGCACCATGGGCGACCTCTATACCAACCAGCGTCTGGCTCAGGACGCTAACGGCAATATTATCGCCAACGCCAACACAGGTAAAATCTATATCGAAAACGGCAGCGATTATGAGCGCATCGGTTCGCTCCTGCCCAACTTCCACATGGGTTGGAACGGCACGCTCGGCTGGCGCGACCTCACTCTGTCGTGGGCTGTCACGGGCCGCTTCGGAGGTAAGGTCATCGCTCAGACCCAGGCCCTCCTCGACCGCTACGGTGTGTCGGAAGCTTCGGCTGACCTCCGCGATGCCGGCGGTATTAACCTCCCCGGTGTAGGCAACGTCGACGCCCGCACATACTATGAGACAATCTCGTTTGCTTCAGGTCGCTACTACGCCTACGACGCTACCAACATCCGTCTGGCCGACATCACCCTGACTTACGATCTTCCCCGCCGCTGGTTCCGCAATGTGGCAGGTGTCACTGTAAGCTTCACCGGCAAGAACCTCTGGATGATTCACTGCAAGGCTCCCTTCGATCCCGAAAGCACCTCAGCTACCGCTAACAACTTCTATCAGGGTGTTGACTACTTCCAGCAGCCCAGCATCCGCAGCTATGGTTTCAATGTAAAAGTTGCATTCTAATCTGTTAAAGACATGAAAACATCAATTAAATATATAGCAGCCCTCATGGCGGGCGGATGCGCATTGCTTTCGGCCTGCACCGACAAGTTTGAGGATTTCAACACCGACCCCAAGGCTCCGACTCCCGAGCAGATGGAGGAGGACTATGCATCGACCGCATCGCTCATCAACACGATGATGCCCGTGATGGTTCTCGGTCAGGAAAATGACTACCAGATGATCGACCAGATGATTGGCTACGAATACGGCCGCATGACCTCGGCAAGCAACGCATGGGGCTCGCAGCAGTACTACGCAACCTACAATCCCCCGATTGGCTGGATGGGCAACTGCTTCGACACCAATATGCCGAAGATGTACACTCCTTTCTTCATGATTCGCAACATCTCCGGAAGCGAAGGTCTGACCTACGACTGGGCCAACCTCATCAGAGTGTTCGGCACGCTCCGCGTCAGCGACTGCTACGGTCCTCTGCCTTTCTCGAAAATCGGCACCGGTTCTGACTTTGCAGTGGCCTACGACGATATGCCCACCCTCTATAGCGCAATGTTTGAGCAGCTCGACCTCGCAATCGCCGGTCTGAAGAAAGCTATCGACAACAATACGGATGCTTCGCTGTTCAGCGACGTCGACTTCATCTACGGTGGTAACTTTACCAGATGGGTCAAACTTGCCAACACCCTCAAGCTCCGCATGGCCATGCGTCTTGTCAACGTGGAGCCCGCTACAGCCAAGGCTAAGGCCGAAGAGGCTGTTGCCGACAGCTACGGTGTGATTATGAATCCCGAAGATGCCGCATGGAGCACATTCCTTCCCGGTGGCAACTCATGGCACAAGACCAACATCCTCTGGGGCGAGAGCCGCGTGAGCGCCGATATCACCGCTTATATGAACGGTTACGGTGACCCCCGTCTGCCCCTCTACGCCAAGGCTACACCCGACGGCACCTACAACGGTCTGCGTAGCGGTATCTTCAACCCCGACCGCAATCTCATCACCATGAGCGGCTACTCGGAGCCCGTTGTTGAATCGACCAGTCCGCTGCTCTGCATCTCGGCCAGCGAATCGTGGTTTGCACGCGCCGAAGGCGCTCTCCGCGGCTGGAACATGGGTGGCACTGCCAAAGAACTCTACGAGCAGGGCGTTCAGACCTCGATGAAAGAGCGCGGCGCAACCATCGCTACCTATCTTTCGAGCGAAGCCACTCCCGCCGACTATGTCGACCCGCTCGACGCAAGCCGCAATATCGCAGCTGTGTCAACGATCACTCCCAAATACGACGAATCAGCAAGCTTCGACGAGAATCTGGAGCGCATCATCGTTCAGAAATGGCTCGGCAACTATCCCAACGGTTGGGAGACATGGGCTGACTTCCGCCGCACCGGCTATCCGAAGTTCTTCCCCGTGGTCGACAACAAGAGCACCGATGGTGTGACCGACGCACGTGGCGTTCGCCGTCTGCCCTTCCCGCAGTCAGAGTTCAACACCAACGAGGCCAACGTCAAAGCTGCACAGCAGATGCTCGGCGGTCCGGACAACACCGCAACCGACCTCTGGTGGGCTCTCAAGAACTAACATTTCCCTTATAGCGTCCGCGCTCTAATCAAGTGGTGTGCCAAAAGGAGTTTGGCACACCACTTTTTTGTCTCCGTACACTAAGGAGTATTGCACAGCGTCGCCCCCTCCGGGGGCTCCATCGTCGGCGAAGTGCGGAAAACACCACGCTTGCAGCTCCGCCGCTGCGCATGGTGTTGCTGATGGCGACGCCCCCGCCGGGGGCTTGTGGGCATAGGCGTGGAGATTTAGAGCAGTTAAGGCTTGAGGCGCGATACTGTCGTAGCTCAGGGTGCAGCGGCGGAGCTGCAAACCCTGAGAAATTATCCGGCTAAGAAGCAAGGAGCCCCGGAGAGGGCGACGCTTTAATGTGTGATGGAAGGCATGAACGGCACGGCGACGCCCCCTCCGGGGGCTCCATCGTCGGCGAAGTGCGGGAGTCACCACGCTTGCAGCTCCGCCGCTGCGCATGATGTTGCTGATGGTGCCGCCCCCACCGGGGGCTTGTGGGCATAGGCGTGGAGATTTAGAGCGGCTAAGGCTTGAGGCGA
>CAYUYQ010000019.1:6709-21262 GCA_964449335.1 uncultured Bacteroides sp.
AAGAAGCAAGGAGCCCCGGAGAGGGCGACGCTGTAATGTGTGATGTAGGGCATTAGCGCCACTGCGACGCTCCCTCCGGGGGGCTTGCTGAGCTGCGCTATGGATTGGTTGTTCGGACAAATTGGTTATATTTGCGGGAAAGAAACGTTTTAATTGTGATTGTTATGAAAGCTTTAATCGGTTTTTTTATTGCTTCGATATCGGCCGGGGCGGCGTTTGCCGGCGAGGTCGACACGATACGCGTCAGCGACTTCGGCGTGCATCCGGGGACATACGTCAACTGCGTGACCGGACTGCAGGCTGCCATCGACAGCTGTCGGTCGCATCCCGGTTCGCTACTGCTATTCGAGCCGGGGCGCTATGACGTATGGCCTGAAGGGGCCGTGCGCAAAGAAATCTATATTTCCAATACCTCGTCGGAAGTCGAGTGTCCATCGAAAGAAAAAATCATCGGGTTGCATCTCTACGGGCTATGCGACGTGACGGTGGAGGGCGCCGGTGCCACGCTCATGATGCACGGTAAGATAACGCCTATTGCCGTCGACAGCAGCCGCGGGGTGACAATCCGCAATCTGACTGTCGATTTCGAACGGCCCGGCACATCGGAGCTGACTTACACCGAGGTAGGTGACGGGAAGGTCGTCATGAAAGCGCACCGCGACACGCGCTACGACATTGTCAGTGGACGCGTGAATCTTATAGGTGAAGGCTGGCGCTCCAACCGGATTCACTGCATCAGCTACAGCCCGACGAACGGTCACGCCACGTATTCCACCGATTGGCAGCTCCTCGAGCGCTGTCCGGCCAGAGAACTTGCCCCCGGAGTCATCGAATTTGCCGTTCCCGCCGATTTCAAGCCCGAAATAGGCGCTACGCTCACTCTCCGCGATATAATCCGTGACCAGGTAGGTAGCCTAATTATCGACAGCCGTGATGTGAAACTCTCGGATGTCGATATGCGCTATATGCATGGTCTCGGTATCGTCAGCCAGTATACTCACAACGTCGCCATGGAGCGGGTAAACTGCATGCCGTCGAATGAGTCGGGCCGCATCCTGGCGTCGTCGGCCGATTTCATGCACTTCTCAGGCTGCAGCGGAGCGGTCACGATTACCGATTGCAACTTTTCAGGCTCGCACGACGACGCTATCAACGTTCACGGCACAAATCTGCGTGCTGAAGCCGTCGTTGCTCCCGACGCTCTGCGTCTGCGCTTCATGCACCATCAGAGCTACGGATTCATGGCCTATCATCCGGGCGATACCGTTGCGTTTGTCGACCCATCGACGATGCTTCGCTCCGGTCTGGCCGTGGTCAGGACGGTCGAGATGGAAAATCCCCGCAATCTCGTCGTGACATTTGACCGCCCAGTGCCTGAAAATATCAAATTAGAGTCAACGTGTGTCGAAAACATGACGTGCACACCGACGCTCTACGTGGCGCGTTGCACTTTCACCCGCCACAGCACGCGCGGCATCCTCGCCACCACGCCGCGAAAGGTAGTGATTGAAGATAATGCCTTCACCCGTCTGGGTATGGCCGCCATACTGATAGAGGGCGACGCTGAGGGGTGGTTTGAGTCCGGGCCGGTGACCGATGTCACCATTCGTCGCAACACTTTCAGAGACTGCGGCTACAACGGTGCGACCTCAGGTGCTACCATCGCCCTGAATCCGTCCAACACCATAGTCTCGCCCAAAGCGCCCGTACATGAAAACGTCGTAATCACCGGCAACCGCTTCGTCATCGGCGGCGACCGTCCGGTAGTCTACGCCAAATCCACCGGCAACCTGCAGTTTACCGACAACGAGGTAGAAGGCACGCCGACGCCTACGTTTATACTCAACGGATGCAGCAACGTCGGTATCTCGGGCAACCGTATGCCGTCGCCCGAAGTGAAGCAGACCGACTGCCTCAAAGTCAAAATCGGAAAGTAACGTAGTTAAGAAATATTTAGATAAATACATTAAAATGTGACCGAATTTTAGAAAAATTATGGCCACATAGTTAAATATTGTGAGAATTTACATATATTTGTGGTTGTTTAGATAACCGTTTCAGTAACCAAAAACGTACCCTTAATTAATTAACCAATACCAAAAAACTTATGGCTAAAGACCTATTGAAAGGATTTGCCGCATTTGTATTGCTCTCATCGACATTGATGGGGGGGGGTACAATACGCTTATTCTCAGAGTGTTAGCTCTGTAGCTCAAACAAATCAGTGCAAAGGTACTGTCTGTGACTCCTCGGGAGAACCAATCGTCGGAGCCACGGTAAAGGTACAAGGCGCCACCAACGGCACCATCACCAACATCGACGGCGAGTTTACAATCGCCAACGTCAAAAGCGGATCTGTCATCACTATCGCCGGCGTAGGCTATAAGACCGCAGAAGTGACCTGGACAGGAACGCCGCTCAATGTAGTTCTCGAGGACAATGTCACCTCGCTCGACGAAGTCGTGGTAGTAGGCTACGGTACGACTTCAAAACGCAAAACCACCTCATCCGTATCGGTAATCAAGGCGTCGGATATCGAGAATGTCCCGGTGCCCAACATCAGCCAGACCCTTGCCGGTCGTGCTGCCGGCCTTATTGTGCAGCAGAACAGCACCGGTCTTGATGCCGGGTCGAGTATCTCAATCCGTGGTGGCGGCACCCCGCTATTTGTAATCGACAACATCATCAGCGAGCAGCGCGAGTTCAACAACCTCAACCCTGCCGATATCGAATCAATGTCGGTGCTCAAAGACGCATCGGCAACCGCTATCTACGGAGCACGAGCTGCCAATGGTATCATTATCGTCACCACGAAGCGCGGCGAAGCCGGACGCGTAAACGTTGACTATCAGTTCAACTACACGCTTTCCCATCCGGCCGATCTGCCCAAGAAGGTCGATTCGTACACGGCTGCTTTCTATCAGAACCGTGGCCGACAGTATGACGGCATGCAGGACGAATGGACAGCCGAGGACCTCGAGCTTTTCCGCAACGGCACCGACCCACAGGGCCATCCCAACACCAACTGGCAGAAAGAAGTGATGCGTTGGGCCGCTCCCGAAATGCGCCATCTGCTCACTATCACCGGCGGTAGCGAGAAAGTGAAGGCCTACACAGCTCTCAGCTACTACGATCAGGAGTCAATCTACCGCACAAACTCCAATACCTACAAGCGCTACAACGTGCGCACCAACGTTGATATCAACATCAAGGAAATCGGCCTCCGCGTCAATACCGGTCTTGAAGCCTACATCACCGACCGTCGCGACCCGAACTCAGGCTACTATGAAGTATGGTCGCACGTACAGAACAAACGTCCGTTCGACGTGGCTAAAAACCCCTTCGGTCAGCCCTATAGCGGAACGGTCGACAACCCTCTCGTTGACATCTCGGAGGACGGCGGTTATACCAAGGCAAGCAACACCAACGCCCGCGGTTCAATCAATGCCGTATGGGACGTTCCCGGTGTAAAGGGTCTTACAGTAACCGGCATCGCTTCTTACTCGGTGCTGAGCGTTCGCTCGAAAAACTGGAATAAGAAAGCTCACGCTTACAACTGGGAAGGCGAGCCCAATACTATCACGGCTCCATCGCTCACGAAAAAGTCGAACTTCTACACCTATTATAATACTCAGCTTCTCGCCAACTACAACCGAAATTTCGGCGTGAATAACGTGGAAGCGACTCTCGGTATCGAGGCTTCAGGCTCGTCGTATGACAACAATGAGCTGAGTCGTTCGAACTATGTGCTCGACGTTGATCAGATTGGTGCCGGCCCTGTGAGCACAGCCAAGAATAGCGCCGAAAACGGCATTCAGTGGCGTCGCGCATCGGTTGTGTTCCGCGCTCACTATGATTATGATTCTCGCTACCTCGCCGAGTTCTCACTCCGTCACGACGGTACGGACAACCTTCCCAAGAACCGCCGTTGGGGTACGTTCTATTCCGGTTCGCTCGGATGGGCCGTTTCGGAAGAATCTTTCTGGAAAGAAACCAATCTCTACGACTACGTAAATCAGTTTAAGATTCGCGGTTCTTATGGCGAAATCGGTCTCGACGACGTAAGCCGCTATGCTTATCTGACCTCCTACAGTCTCAACAACACCGGTGCTTACATCGGCGGCCAGTGGTATCAGACATTTGCAGAAGGTGCGCTTCCCAGCCCCGACCTCTGTTGGTACACCCAGCATGACTTCAACATCGGTTTCGACTTCGCCGCATTCAACAGCGCTCTGTCGGGTTCGTTCGACTACTTCTACAAGAGCACCAAAGGCTATCTCGCTTCTCCCTCTAACGTCGGCTACACTTCGCCTCTGGGTCTGAGCCTGCCGATGGTCAAATCGGATGGTGAGAGCCGTCGTCGCGGTCTTGACTTCACGCTCCAGTACAATGGCCGAATAGGCGAAGTGACCTATCAGGTAGGAGGTAACTTCACCGTCTACGACGATCGCTGGAACATCAACCCCGACGAATCTGAAACCTCGCTTAAGAATCCCTATACACGCACAACTCAGGTTGGTGCCTATACCGGCAACTACTATAAGAACCTCGGCTACTACAGAGATTATCTCGACGTGCTCAACTCGCCCCGCCGCAACAGTTCGGTCAACATCATGGCCGGTGACCTCAAGTACTATGACTTCAACGGCGACGGTAAAATCGACGGCAACGACCAGTATCGTCAGGGCGCCGGCACAGCACCCCATGCCAACTATGGTATCACTGCCGACGTGCGCTGGCGCGGCTTCAACTTCAGCATGCTCTGGCAGGGCGCTACGAACTACAATAAGTATCTCGATGCTATCCTGATGGGCGGTAACTCCAACTATCTGCCGGTAATCTACGAATTCCAGACCGACATCTGGGCTCCCGACAATACCGATGCCCTCTATCCCCGCCAGCACATCAACGCCGGTATGACGGGCAGCAACAACTTCGTGGGTACCAACTTCTGGCTCGTGGACTGCCACTATATCCGCCTCAAGAACATGACAATCGGTTACGACTTCAAACACAAGCTGCTCAAGAACACCAAGTGGCTCCAGAAGTGCTATCTGAGCCTGACCGGTTACAACATGCTTACATTTAGCCCGGCCAAGAAGTGGGGTCTCGATCCTGAGTCGCCCAGTGCCAACGGCTATGACTATCCCGTGTCGAGAGCTTATACCGTCAGCCTCAATATCGGATTCTAATCACCACCAAGAAAGACCAACAACATGAATATCAAAGCAAAATATCTCATACCGCTGGCCATAGCGGCCGGTATGTCGGTGCAGAGCTGTAGCGATTTTCTCGACACCGAGCCCGCAGCCATCTACAGCGAAGACCTCGTGTGGGGCAGCGAAGCAAACATCAACGCGTTTGTCGTAGGTAAATATTCCACCGTGATGGGCTACTATATCGAAGCCCAGAACCAGAACAACACGGAAGTGCTGTTTACCAACAACTGGGTCGACGCCCGCCGCGGCTGTCCGGCCTACGCCCGCGGCCTTATGGAAAATACCTACAATTGCGGTATCAACGACCGCTTCGGTATAATCCGCGCCTGCAACATGATTATCGAGCGTTGCTCCGACAGCGAGCATCTCAGCGACAATGCCCGTCGCCAGTATGTGGCTCTGGGCAAGCTGATGCGTGCGATGGTTTACTATGATCTTGCCCGCAAAGCCGGTAAGTTTATCTGGGTTGACAAAGTGCTTTCGTCGGATGACCCTGATTTCAACCTGCCTTTGACCAAGAGCGTGGAAGAGAGCTACAAATACATCCTCACCGACCTGCGCGAGGCCCTTCCCGACCTCCCCGAATCGGTAAAGAGCGGTGCGCTCTCGAAAGATTTTGGCTACGCGTTTACCTCTGAGGTGCTTCTGACGGCTGCTGCCTACACCGGCGATGCTGCCGCCCTTCAGAACGGAAAGAGTCTTTATCAGGAGGCAATCGACTGCGTAGACCAGCTCAATGGTTATTCGCTTGACCCCAACTATGGTGGCATCTTCAATCAGGATGGCGCTTACTCGAGCGAAATTATTCTCGCCCAGTACTACGACAAGCAGTACTCTACCTGCCAGTCGACCGGTCAGGTAAACCTTATAGCTAACGTCGTAAACTCCAATCTTGAGCTTAACGAATGTGGACCGTTATGGAAAACCCTCCCCGACATCTTCGAATGCTGGATGGAAATCTGTCCGACACAGAACCTCGTTGACGCCTATCTCGTGGTCGATGAGGCAGACGGTCAGGCCAAGAAATGGAACGAGACCTCGCAGTGGGTCAACAATACCCGCATCCTCGATCAGAATGCCGTTTTTCAGCTCGTAGAACATAGGAATGATGACGTGGCCGTAATCGGTTACGAAGTGACTTCTCCCGACGTCGACATAACCGACCTTATGACCGAAGGCCGCGACGCCCGCTACGATGCTTCGATTCTCCATGACAAATCGGAATTCTACGGAGAGACTATCGAGACGTTCAGCCACGGCAACATGACACGCTGGAGCGGCTTCAACTACGGTGCCAACCACCTGCCGCTGACCAACTACTCGATGCGCAAGGGTATCTACACCACGATGTCGCCCCGCCCGTTCTACAACGTCAGCACCGACTATCACCGCGTAGTAAGCCGCTACGGCCGCGCCCTCCTCAACAAAGCCGAAGCTCAGCTCCGTCTTAACCGCGTGAGCGACGCAGTAGCCACCTTCAACCAGACCCGTACAATCCACGGCAAGCTTCCTGCATCGACCGCATCGACTGCCGCTCAGGCATGGGCCGACTATAAGACCGAGCGTCGTGTAGAACTTTTCTGGGAAGGCGACTTCTACTGGAGCCTCCTCCGCTGGGGTAAATATGGCGGTGACGCCAACGACGGCAAAGCTCCTTCGAGCATCATCAACGAACTTACCGTTCCGGCAACGTATCTCGAGTTTAACCGCGAACGCACGGCGGCTTATGTAGGCAATGTGCAGTTCTCCAACGATCAGCGCGCGTTCAACGTCCGTTCGTACCTGATGCCTATTCCGCAGAGCCTCATCAACGCCAACAGCGCCATCACCAACTCGGATCAGAACCCGGGATGGGAATAATCTAACATTTCAAACTTCAAAAATCCGATTATGAACAAGAATATTATCAAATGGCTCCTTATGATGCTCGTGTTCCCCATGCTTGCTTCATGCAGCTGGGAAGACCTGCCCGCATACGAGGACGCCGCAATAGAAGGCGTGCAATTCTACTATCGCTGGGCGAGCACAACCGATAAGGACCCGATTACAGGCGAGCCGGTCGTTAAGGAGCAGCGCCTCAACGTCAGCTCAAACATCGATGCCGATCAAGGTCTGGTCACCTGCAGCATCTCGCTGCCCGACGCTTCAGGCGCTTTCACTGAAGCTGTCCGCAACAGCGTGAGTCTTGACAATCTCGTTTGTCAGGTCACACTATCCACGGCCGCACGTCTGACGCCTGTAGGCAATGCAAAACCACTTGGCGTTCCTGAAAACTGGACAACCGAACATCAGTATCAGGTGATGGCTGCCAACGGGACAACCAAACTATGGACGATTAGGGTTATAGATCTTAATAAATAACAACAGTGTATCCCCCGTTAAGGGGACCAATACCCTCCCGGCCGTGAGGTCGGGAGGTTTTTCAGACTTTAGGGAAAAAGGATGCTAAGTGCCTTTGAGACCTAAGGACTTTGGTTTAGAAGAAGCCCGGGCGCGGCGATTGGAGTCGGCGCGCCCGGGCTTTATTGCGTGGGTGATATGTGTGGCGGCTGATTAATAGCCGGTGTAGGTCGAGGGGCTGAGGCGGTGGAGCTCGGCTTTGACGGCGTCGCTGACGTCGAGGGTGTCGATGAAGGCCGAAATGCTTTCAGCTGTCACTCCGGTGTTGACGCGGGTGAGCTGCTTCAGGGTCTCGTAGGGGTTGGGATAACCTTCGCGGCGGAGAATTGTCTGGATGCCTTCGGCTACTACGCTCCACATTCGGTCGAGATCGGCGTCGATTGCCTGACGGTTGAGGATGAGTTTGCCCAGACCTTTGAGCGTGGACGCGAGGGCAATCATCATGTGGCCCATCGGCACACCGACGTTGCGGAGCACGGTTGAGTCGGTCAGGTCGCGCTGCAGACGGCTCACAGGCAGCTTGCCGGCGAGGAACCCGAGAATGGCGTCGGCCATGCCGAGGTTGCCTTCAGAGTTTTCGAAGTCGATGGGATTGACCTTGTGGGGCATTGCCGACGAGCCAACTTCGCCGGCTTTGATGCGCTGCTTGAAGTAGTCCATCGAGATATACATCCAGATGTCGCGGTCGAGGTCAATCATGATTGTGTTGATGCGGCGCATGGCGTCGAAGATGGCGGCCATATTGTCGTAGTTGGAAATCTGGGTAGTCCACTGCTCGCGCTCTATGCCGAGGCGCTCGCTCAGGAAGCGGGCGGCAAATGCTGGCCAGTCAATGCCGGGATAGGCTGTGTGATGGGCATTGAAGTTGCCTGTAGCACCGCCGAATTTACCGCTGACGGGCACGGCTTTCAGAGCGTCGGCCTGAGTGCGGAGGCGGTAGCTGAACACGCGCATTTCCTTGCCCAGACGGGTGGGACTGGCGGGCTGTCCGTGGGTCTTGGCGAGCATGGGGATGTCGGCCCACTCGTCGGCTTTGGCTTCAAGGTCGGCTATGAGTCGCTCGAGTTCGGGAAGATAGACGTCGTTGATTGCCTCGCGAATCGACATGGGCACGGAGGTGTTGTTGATGTCCTGCGATGTGAGGCCGAAATGTATAAACTCCTTGCAGAACTGCAGTCCGAGCGCGTCGAACTTTTCTTTGAGGAAGTATTCGACGGCTTTGACGTCGTGGTTGGTGACCGACTCGATTTCCTTGATGCGCATGGCGTCGGCTTCGGTGAAGTTGCGATAGATGTCGCGCAGAGCTTCGAACGAAGCGGGTTCGACGCTCTCGAGCTGAGGCAGGGGGAGCTCGCAGAGGGCTATGAAGTATTCGATTTCAACTCTGACGCGATAGCGTATGAGGGCGTATTCCGAAAAATACTGGTCGAGTTTCTCGCATTTCGAGCGATAGCGGCCGTCGATAGGGCTGACGGCAGTGAGCGGAGTCAGTTGCATTATGATTTAGCTGTTAAAAAAAACGATGCGTTTGAAGCTGCAAATTTACGAAAAATAGAAAGCTCGGCAAAATCGACGGGCGCACGAAAAAGTCCGAAACGTCGGCGCGGAAAAGGCTGTGGGGTAAATGGACAAAAAAAACTCGTTGCCTTCGCGGAGAAAGACAACGAGCTATATTATTGTTTCAATTATTTTGCGTCGGCAGGAGCGGTGGGCGGAAAGTCTTTGTCGATTTTCTTAAGAATTTTTTCAACGGCAGTATCTAAATCACCTCCCGCTCCACCTAAGGCTGTATAGTAGGATCCGCGATATGTTACTACGGGCTTCTTGGAGTTGAAGTCGAGCAGATCGACGGTCACGTTGCCGCCATCCTCACGCTGTTGCACGTTGAAGCGCACCAGAAGGAGGGCCTGTTTCTGCATAGAGGTCATTTTGCTGATTTCCGAGGGCTCGATAAGGTCGAGACGGGTTTTGCCGATTCCTTCGAGAACGGTAGCTTCGGCGTTGCGGAAGTTCCAGTCCTTACGGTAGCGGAGGTCGTCCGTGTAGGATGTTGCATAGAGATATGTCGAGAGGTCGACTTTCTTCTTGGCTTCGATTGAGAGGGGGGAGAGGGAGGTGAGGATGATGGCGCCAAGCATCAGCCATAGTAGTTTTGTACGTGTCATGCCGGTAAAGATTTAATAGTTTTGGTTAGATTACAAAGGCAAATATAATCAAAAAAATAACATCATGGCCGATTTGCCGATGAAAATCCGCAAATTGTGAGGTGTTTTGAGGTTGAGGGGTGGTAGATACACTACTTTTTCCTTACCTTTGCCGATAAGCCGCCATGAAATTCACCGGACGATAGCCGGAAGCGGCGTCCCGCACCATCGCTTTACCTGAAAATCAATCAAAAACAAGTATACGCATGAAACTGCTATCAGCTATTGCACTGGCCGCCACCATCGCACTGGGCGCCCAGGCCCGCACCGAAAAGGGCGATTATCTCAATCCCAACCTTCCGATAGAGAAGCGAGTCGATGACCTTATAGGCCGAATGACCGTCGAGGAGAAAGTAGGTCAGCTGCTTTGTCCGCTGGGCTGGGAGATGTATGAAGTAAAAGGCCGCAAGTCGGTCGAAGTGTCCGATAAATTCCGCGAACTTGTGGAGCAGGCTCAGCCGGGAATGTTGTGGGCTGTCTACCGTGCCGACCCCTGGACACAGAAGACGCTTGACAACGGCCTCAATCCGCGCCTGGCTGCAATGGCAGGCAACGCTATCCAGAAATATGTGATTGAAAACACGCGTCTTGGTATCCCGATGTTTCTGGCCGAGGAAGCCCCGCATGGTCACATGGCTATCGGCTCGACGGTCTTTCCCACCGGTATCGGTATGGCTGCGACGTGGAATCCGGCACTGATTGAAAGCGTAGGCAGGGTAATCGGAAACGAAGTGCGCACCCAGGGCGCCCACATCAGCTACGGTCCGGTGCTTGACCTGGTGCGCGATCCCCGCTGGAGTCGCGTGGAGGAGACGATGGGTGAAGACCCGGTGCTCGCCGGCACAATCGGCGCAGCCATGGTTACGGGTCTTGGCGGAGGTAAACTCCAGTTGCCCAACTCGACCATAGCCACGCTTAAGCACTTTATAGCCTACGCAGCGCCCGAAGGCGGTCAGAACGGCAACTTCACCACCGTTGGCGAGCGCGATTTGTATCTCTACTTCCTGCCGCCGTTTCACGACGCAATCAATGCCGGAGCGCTGTCGGTGATGACGTCGTATAACTCCGTCGACGGTGTCCCGTGCACGTCTAACCGCTCGCTGCTCACCGGCTTGCTCCGCGATCGCTGGAATTTCCGGGGATTCACTGTCAGCGACCTCTACAGCATCGAGGGTATTCTCGGAAGCCATCATGTGGCTCCCAACATGGTCTCGGCCGCTTCGCAGGCTCTGCTGGCCGGTCTGGATGTGGATCTGGGCGGTCAGGCGTTCCGCAATCTGACGTCGGCTCTCAAAGAGGGTCTTATCACCGAAGCCGATATCGACGGCGCGGTGAGATGGGTGCTTCGTCTGAAATTCGAGATGGGACTGTTTGAGAACCCATACGTTGACCCCGCTACGGCCGCCCGCGATGTGCGCAGCGACAACCACAAGCATGTGGCGCTCGACGTAGCCCGCCAGTCGGTGACGCTTCTTAAAAATGCCAATTCAATACTTCCGCTCGATGCCAAGAAAGTGAAAGTAGCTCTCGTCGGCCCGAATGCCGACAATGTCTACAATATGCTCGGCGACTATACAGCTCCTCAGGACGAAGGCAATGTGAAGACCGTGCGTCACGGATTTCTGGCTCACATCCCGGCCGCCAATTTGACATACGTAAAGGGATGCGCAATCCGCGATACGGCTAATACCGACATTCCGGCTGCCGTAGCGGCTGCACGCAAAGCCGATGTGGTCGTTGCGGTGGTAGGCGGTTCGAGCGCACGAGATTTCAAGACTTCGTATAAGGAAACCGGCGCGGCCGTTGTCGACGCCAACGCTGTCAGCGATATGGAAAGCGGCGAGGGCTACGATCGCGCTACGCTGACGCTGATGGGACGCCAGCAGGAGCTTCTGGAGGCTCTCAAGGCTACCGGTAAGCCGCTTGTGGTGGTCTATGTCGAGGGCCGTCCGCTCGACAAGACCTGGGCCGAAGCTAATGCCGACGCCCTGATAACGGCCTATTACCCCGGTCAGGAAGGCGGCACGGCTATCGCCGATGTGATTTTCGGCAGCTACAATCCCGCCGGGCGTCTGCCTTACACCGTTCCACGCGCTCTCGGTCAGATACCGATCTACTACAACCGCCGTTCGCCGTCGCTCCACGACTACGTGGAGCTCTCGGCCAAGCCGCTCTACCCGTTCGGTTATGGTCTGAGCTATACAACGTTCGAATACTCCGGTCTTGATGTAGCTGTCGACAAGACCACTGGCGTGCCCACCTCGGCCACGCTCACAGTCACCAATACTGGCAGCCGCGACGGCGACGAAGTGGTTCAGCTCTACGCCCGCCCGCGCTACGCCTCGACCGTGCAGCCCATGAAGCAGCTCAAATCGTTCAGCCGCGTGGCTGTTCCGGCCGGAAAAAGCGTGAAGGTCACGCTGCCGCTCAAGACGAGCGACTTCGAGATAATCGGTCTTGATATGCAGAGCCGCCTCGAATCGACAACCTGGGATATTATGGTGGGCGCATCGTCTGATGACGTTCGCCTTAAGACTTCATGCGAAATAAAAGCAGTCAAATGAAAAAACTGATTATAGTCCTTGCCGCCGCAGCGCTGACGGCAGTATCGTTTGGGTCGTGTGGCAACGACCGGTCACAGAGCGGTGGCGGTGATTCACTGTTGGTCGACGCCGCTCGTTTCGACACCGTTGTCGACGGAAAACAAGTAAAACTCTACACCCTCGGCTCGGATACGGGCATGCAGGTGCAGGTGACGAATTACGGTCTCAGAGTGGTAAGCATAATAGTTCCCGATCGCGATGGACATCGAGGCGATGTGGCTATAGGCTACGGCTCGATTGCCGAGTATCTCGACAATCCCGGCGAGCGGTTCCTCGGATGCATCGTGGGCCGCTACGCCAACCGCGTGGCCGCCGGGCGTTTCAGCATCGACGGCACCGACTATCAGTTGCCGATCAACGACAACGGCCAGACGCTTCACGGTGGCCTGAAAGGCCTCGACTGCCATGTGTGGACGGTCGACAGCGTAGGGCCCGACATGGCCCGCTTCTCTTACACATCGCCTGACGGCGACGAGGGATTCCCGGGCGAAATGAAGCTGACTGTGACCTACAGCGTGCTTCCCGGCAATGAGTTTGAGATACAATACTCCGCAACGACCGATAAGCCCACTCATATCAATCTGTCGAACCATGCGTTCTTCAATCTCGCAGGTGAGGGCAATCCTGTAGCCGGACACGAAGTGACGATATTTGCCTCGCACTTTACACCGGTTGACAGCGTGCTGATACCGACCGGCGAAATAGCTCCGGTCGAAGGCACGCCGCTTGATTTCCGCACCGCCCACGCTATCGGCGAACGCGTGGAGAGCGATTTCGACCAGCTCAAACTCGGTCACGGCTACGACCACAACTGGGTGCTCGACAGCGTCGGCGCCCGTCAGCCCTCGGCGATAGTCTACGAGCCGGTCAGCGGCCGACAGATGGAAGTAATCACCGACCAGCCCGGTCTACAGTTCTACGGCGGTAACTTCTTCAACGGAGCTGCTGCCGGCAAGCATGGCAACCCCATAGCGTGGCGCGAAGCCTTCGCAATGGAAGCCCAGCATTTCCCCGACAGCCCCAATCATCCGCAGTTTCCCACGACACTGCTGATGCCCGGCGACACCTACACGCAGACAACTATCTACCGATTCACCGTGCGCTGAAGCCCCTGGCTTCAACCAAAGCTTACAGACTCGGGTCATTAAAGTCCTTGAACCTACAAGGATTTTAATGCCCCGAATTTTTTAGCATTGGTGTGCATGAGTTTTGCACTGCAGGTGGCTAATTTCGCTGTGTAAAACCGGAAATATTGCAGACAATGAGAGTTGAATCAAAATCAGAAGCCGAGGCTGTGCGGGAGCGGACGCAGCGTATTGTAGCCTGGATGTCGGCAGGGATTTATGAGAAAGAGCAGCTTGCTGCGATGGCGTTGCTGTGTGCGGTAGCGGGTGAGAATGTGTTTCTTCTTGGCCCTCCCGGCACGGCCAAGAGTCTGGTGGCGCGTCGGCTTAAAGGTGCGTTCGACGGAGCGCGTTCGTTTGAATATCTTATGTCGCGTTTCAGCACACCTGATGAAATTTTCGGCCCGGTATCAATTTCGCGGTTAAAGGAAAACGACAGCTATGAGCGGTTGACCGACGGTTATCTGCCGACAGCCGACGTGGTGTTTCTCGATGAGATATGGAAAGCGGGTCCCTCGATTCAGAACACTCTGCTGACGGCCATAAACGAGCATATCTATCAGAACGGCGCCAAAACTATGCGGCTGCCGATGAAGACATTGATTGCGGCAAGTAATGAGCTTCCGGCTTCCGGCGACGGTCTGGAAGCGCTTTGGGACCGTTTTCTTGTGAGGATGGTGTCGAACTGCATAGAGGACGATATTAATTTCGAGCGGATGCTTCTTGACGACGGACCGGAAACGCATGGCGAATGCGACGCGAGCTTAAATGCGGCCGACTGTGACAGGTGGCAGGCGGAAAGTCGCCGCGTAGGTGCGTCGCCGGAGATTATCGGTGCAGTCAAGGCTCTGCGAAGGTCGCTTCGCGAAGCTGACCGCAGCGAGAGTGTGAAACAGCGCGAGAGCTATTACGTGTCGGACCGTCGCTGGAAGAAGGCTTTCCGGCTGATGCAGACTTCGGCGTTTCTTAACGGTCGTTTGGAAGTGGATTATTCCGACGTTGC
>CAYUYQ010000020.1:0-11284 GCA_964449335.1 uncultured Bacteroides sp.
GTCATTCGGTGCCGGTGTGGCCGAAGGCGCCGTCGCCGCGTTTGGTGGTGTCGATGCGCGTCACCGGTTCCCACTCTACGTGCACGTATTCTTTGATTACCATCTGGGCGATGCGCTCGCCCGGGCTGACGGTGTAGGGCTCGTTGGAAAGGTTGATGAGGATTATGCCGATGTCGCCACGATAGTCGGCGTCGACGGTGCCGGGCGAGTTGACAATCGATAGCCCGTGTTTGAGCGCGAGGCCTGAGCGTGGGCGGATCTGACATTCGTAGCCTTGCGGCAATTGCATGCGCAGACCCGTGGGGATGAGCGTGCGTTCGAGCGGACGGAGAGTTTTTGGCTCGGTGATGTTGGCCCGGATATCCATGCCTGCGGCCGAGTGCGTTTCGTAGGCGGGCAATTCGTAGGGCGAATCGTTGATAATCTTTACTTTGATATGTTCCATTTCTATAAGTTTTTAGTTGACGAAGTGTTTGCCGGCGTCGATTATTTCCGGGTCGCGGTTGCGGGCGTGTCGGCTCCGGTCTGCCAGACAAAGGAGCGGCGCATCAGCAGTCCGATAATGAAGATTGCGGCCAGAGCGGCGGCGCTGAGATAGTAGGGGAAGTCGGCGGTATGATTGTCGAATATGCGCTGGAAGAGTTCGACCAGCAGCGGTACGACCGACACGGCTACGTAGTTGCCCGCCAGAGTGTAGGAGAAGTATTTTGTGGAGAGCGTCTTGTCGGGGGCAATCTGAGTGGTTTTGTTGTAGATTATCGGCTGGAAGAATCCATAGCCAAGTCCGATGAGAAGGACGCCGATTGTGTAGGTGGCCATCGAGTGGAAGATGCCGAGCATAAGCAGACCGACGGCCATTATGATGATGCACACATATAATCCCGTGCGACCGACCAGACGGATGTAAGGCGTCAGCGAAAAGCCTCCTATCATGGCCGTGACGTAGAACATGGCCGTCGCTACGCCCACCTGCGATGTGGTCAGTCCGTAGTGCTTCATGGTGAATGGGAGATAGTATGTAAACACCATCGACGTGGCCGTAAGGGCAATGTAGAGCCCGATTACGCCGGCCAATATGACGACTGGATGGGCAAACTTCGGTTTCGGGGCTGGATGGGCGGCAGCAGTCGGGGTTGCGGCCGCCGCGGCGTCGGCCGGGGTCTGACGAAGATGCTTGCGGATAAACGTGTTGGTCATAAACGGCAGCAACAGGAGCGGGATGATGGGCACGAGATAGACGCTAAACGATGTGTGCCAGCTGAAATCGGCCGCCCAGCCCACGAAGATTGTGGCCAGAATCACGATGCCGTTTGACGTGCCAGACTTAAACCCCAGCACTTTGGCATTTTGTGCGCCATAGAACCACTCGGAGAGCTGTCCGGCAGCTATCGGCACTATCAGGCCGCACCCTACGCCCAGCAGTCCGCCCAGACCTATCAGCATCGGCATCGAGTCGGCAAAGAGATAGAGGACGCCGGCGAGCAGAAATATCGCCAGTCCCGTTGCCAGTACGGCCGTCTGGTTCCTGACCGTAGTAATCTTACCTGAAATCAGGATGATGGGAATAATCACCAGATTGGGCAGCAGCGTGAGCAGCTGTATTTCCAACTGGCTTGAGTGCGGGAACAAATCGGAAAGTTTTCCGAGCATGGGCGAGACGGCCAGGCCCGGCAGATTGACTGTCAGCGACACCGACAGCAGTGCGATCAGGCTAATCAGGGGAATCGCTCCCCGGCCATTGGAAATATACTTCATAGCGATGCGAAATTAAATGGATATACATTATAACTTCGCGCGATTCGCTAAGGTTTAATGTTGGATAAGCTTAATTGAATAAACGTACGGTAATAATAGTTATTTATATTGTGATGTTGGAACCAAATCCATCAAGAGTCTTCTCTACCGTTGAATCTCAATGAAGTTTGGTTTCTATTGTAGAAATTCAGGGGTAAAAGTCTTTGGACAAACTTCAATCCTTTGCTTGTTAGATATATTCGTTTGATTTTCAATGAAGTGGTAATAAGCAAGGCGCTATTTGAGCAATTCTGGTATTAATGAAGAATAAAGCTCAAATAGCGCCTAAACTATTTAGAGAGATAATAGGCTATTATTAATCGACAAATTCAATTACCGTACCGGTAGCAATAGCTTTTGCCTGATTATGAATAAGGATATATTTATCCTTATAGCTTACATTTACATTTATTATGGCTTGAGAACCAGTCAGGTTGGCATTCTTATACATCTCTGACATTGCTGACTCTCCAAGAGATTTCTTGGACAGACCTCCAATTCCAAACCAGTAATTCTGTTTAGATTCTCCTTCAACCATTTTAATGATTTTGTAGTTCTTTTTTGCAAGAACAACCTCAGTTTGAGACAGGTTCTTGTTGTCAGTTGCTGAGCGTGAAATACCGCAACTGGTTGTCAATAGGCCAAGGCACACTACTGATAAAAATAATAATTTTTTCATTGTTTTTACTTTGCCGCGGTCATATAGATGTCGTTGGTGGCTTTAGCTCTGATGTCGGATTTGGTCAGAAGTTGAATTTTCCACATGCCTCGCCAATAGCCTATCGATTAATGCACGATAATGTTGTGATACGGGCTCCCATTCCGAATTGTTCAGGAAAGGGGCTAAGAGATAGGGGGGATTGTCGACTAAATCGAGCGTGAGGGCGCGACGCCAACGGTTATTTGAGGAGGCGGTGGCGGATTGTGAGGTCGGAGATGCGGGGAGCGGAGGCCACGTGCTCACGGAGGCCGTCGATTGCATTGTCGGCCGAGCCGTGCATGGTCCCCTGATAGTCGAAGGCGAAGTGTGGACTGTCGGGCGACAGCGCCGAGAAGCCCATGCCGCCCCAGCTGTAGGGTAGGCCCATAAGGTCGAGCAGGGTGGAGTAGACATCGACCTGACCCATCACCTGTGGACGATATCCACTGATAGGAGAATTGATGACAATCATGGGCACGTAGCCCGCATCGGCCACCATTTCGCGCCCCTCAGCCGAACTGCGCAACTCGTGGCGCCACGATGCGAGGGCTTCGTGATCGCCGACGATAACAACCATCGTGCGCTCCCAGTCGGAGCGGGTTTTCAGATATTCGAGCAGTCTGCCGACGGCCCGGTCGGTATAGTTGACGGCTGTTAGATAGTCGCTGAGTTTACCGGCGTGGTCGCCTGTGAATGAGATGGTTTTTAGCTCGTCGGGAATCTTGAATGGGTTGTGGCCCGTATAAGTGACAATCTGTACGTAGGCCTTCTCTCCGTCGGGCCATACATCGCCGCGCTCCATCTTGGCGATGGTCTGCTCCATCAGCGAGGCGTCGCTCAGGCGTTTGGGGTGACCGATACGCTCGGTGTTGTCCCAGCTGTCGGCCATCTCCAGCCGGTTGATGCCGAAGCTGTCGGCAACGAGCGCTTGATTCCACGTTGAGGGCTTGTCGCCGCTCAACAGGTAGGTCGCGGCTCCCTGTTCCTTCATCGCGTCGGGGAGTGCGAAGTACTTTTCATCGGGATATTTCATTGCGAACACATCGTCGCGCAACGGGTACATGCCTGCCAGCATCAGAAGCTGTCCGTCGATACTGCGTCCGTTGCCCACCTGCGACAGCACGTGAGGTGCATACCACGTAGCGGCCGTGTCGGCTATGGCTGCGTTGAGATGCGGCGTGAGCTCCTTGCCCTCAAGCGTGGCGCCAATCGGCCATGATTCGAGTGATTCGCACAAGATTACTACCAGATTGTCGCGCCGCAGACTGTCGGGTAGCTCCCTTGCCGGGCGCATCAGGCTCTGTAGCCGCGCGTGGTCACCGTTCCACTGCGCCACGCTCTTGCGCTCAGCCGGAGTGATGTCGCGCTCAGAAATGGACATCTCCGAGGCGAGTGCCCCGAAAAGCGTATAGACTACCGGAGGTGTCGTGGCTAAGTAGCACTCGCTTTTCAGCCGACCCACATGCGCTACCATTCCGCCGTTGAGCTTAGCCGCTATCGCCGAGACTGTTCCCAGCACGAAGAGAGCGGTGAGATAGGACGTCCATGCCTGTTTGCGCATCTCTCGCTCCCGGAGGCTGAAAATCGCTGTCAGCAGTGTTATCAGCGGGAGCGTTAGATAACGATAGCTCCAGGAGTATGTTATGCTCGTATGGTAATCGAAAACCTGCCCCACCAGCCGATAACTTGCCGGAGGAATTGAGTTGAAATACGTTCGGCAATACATCAGGTTGGCAATCATCATCACGTCGACAATCGCCATTAACGCTATTTGCGGCCACAGTTTGCGCGCGGCCACCGAGGGGAGCGCCATTACGGTGGCAAGAGTGAGAGCGTTGATATATGTGGCTGCGAAACCGAGGGCGCGAAACGTTGTCTGACCGCACCATAGCAAATCAAACGCCAGCACAGTCAGCAGACACCACGTCCACACCAGCACGAAACGCCGTGTCCACACCCTCCCGATGCCTAACATCCTACTCAGTGCTTCCATCGCAGTCTCTCTTTTCTTGTAATAAACTCTTTTTAGCTGGTCAGGGGTGGAGGAGGCGGTCGATGGCGGTGAGTTCGGTGGGGGTGAAGGTGAGGTTGGAGAGGCTGGAGAGGCTGTCGGCGAGTTGGTCGACGGAGCTGCTGCCGACTATCACTGAGGTGACCGCCGGGTCTTTGAGCAGCCATGAGAGCGACATCTGTGCGAGCGACTGGCCGCGGTCACGGGCTATGGCGTCGAGTGCGCGGAGCTTCTCGACGAGCTGCGGGGTGATGTCGGCCGCGCTGAGATTGCGGCCTCGCGAGGCGCGCGAGCCCTCGGGAATGCCGTCGAGGTAGCGGTTGGTTAGTATGCCCTGCTGGAGGGGGGAGAAGGCGGTGAAGCCTACGCCGTTTTCGGCGGCCTGACGCAGGATGCCCGACGTCTCCACGTCGCGGTTCATCATGTTGTAGCATCCCTGATAGATGAGGCAGGGCACGTCGCGCTCGGCCAGATAATCGTAGGCAAACTGAGCGGCTTCGAGGGGCCATCGCGATATGCCGGCATAAAGCGCTTTACCCTGACGCACTATGTCGACGAGCGCCTGAAGCGTCTCTTCCATCGGTGTCTCGGCGTCGAAGCGGTGGCTGTAGAAGATGTCGACGTAGTCCAGATTCATCCGGCGCAGGCTCTGGTTGAGCGAGGCGAACAGATATTTTCTCGATCCCCAGTTGCCGTAAGGGCCGGGCCACATATCGTAGCCGGCTTTGGTGGTGACAATCATCTCGTCGCGGTAGGGGCGGAACGATGCATGCATTATGCGGCCGAAAGTCTCCTCGGCCGAGCCGTAGGACGGCCCGTAGTTGTTAGCCAGGTCGAAGCATGTCACTCCGTTGTCAAACGCGTAGTGGAGCATGGCGCGGCTGACTGCAATCGGATTGATATCGCCGAAGTTGTGCCAGAGGCCCAGCGAGATGCGGGGAAGCAGGATTCCGCTGCGTCCGCAGCGACTGTAGGTCATGGCGCCGTCATAGCGGCGTTCATCGGCAAGATATGGAGGGTTAATCATAACGTGGCGTTTTCAGGTCAAAGTAGGCCGCGAGGAGGCATGCGGTCTACAAAGATAGGATATTTTTGAGTCGGATGGTTTGTATCTTCCCGAAAATGCCGAATTTTGCGGAAAGTTTTCTATGGAAAGTTATCTCGAGATACTTGGAACGGCCGTCGGTGTCGTCTATCTCTGGCTGGAATATCGGGCCAGCGCGTGGCTGTGGGCGGCCAGTATCGCCATGCCGACGATTTATCTGGCGGTCTATTACGACGCCGGGCTATATGCCGATTTCGGTATAAGTATCTATTATATTCTGGCCTCGGTCTATGGTCTGGCGTGCTGGCTGCGAGGGCGTGGCCGGGCGGCCGACGAGGCGACGACGGAACTGCGGATTACCCGCACGCCCGGGGCGGTATGGGTCACGCTCGTACCGGTGTTCGCAACCATTTTCGTGGCTATCGGTTATATTCTTAGCCGGTTTACCGACAGCACGGTGCCGTGGGCCGACGCGTTTACTACAGCTCTGAGCATCGTGGCTATGTGGATGCTGGCCCGGAAATATGTCGAGCAGTGGCTGGTGTGGATTGCTGCCGACGTGGCCTGCTCGATTCTTTATGTCTATAAGGATTTGTGGTTCACGGGCGGCCTTTATCTGGCCTACGCCGTCGTTGCCGTGCTTGGCTACCGTAAATGGAAACGAATGATGATTACACTCTGATGATTGATTCGATTACAGATTTCAGACCGGAAGCGGTGATAGTCGATGCGGGAAGCTTCCCGCGCAATCCTGTGGCGCTGCGATGGCTCGACGGGAGCCGGCGCATTGTCTGCTGCGACGGGGCGGCCGACCGCTATCTGGCCACGGGCCGCAAGGCGTGGCGTATAGTGGGCGACTGCGATTCGATGTCGCCGGAGGTGAGGGAGCGCTATGCCCCGATTATTCGCCGTTTTCCCGACCAGGAGACCAATGACCAGACGAAGGCCGTGAGATATCTGGCGAGCAAAGGCGTCGGCCGCATAGTCATACTCGGTGCGACCGGTCTACGCGAAGACCACACGCTGGGCAACATCAGTCTGCTGATATCGTATCTTGCCGAAGGCATCGACGCGCGGGCATACACGGATTTCGGCGTGTTCATTCCCGTCGACGGCGACCGCGAGTTTACGTGTCCCGTGGGTACGCAGGTGTCGGTATTCAATTTCGGAGCAACGGGCATCCATGCCGAGGGGCTGCGCTATCCGCTGCGCGACTTCGACAGCTGGTGGCAGGGAACACTCAATGAGACCACTGCCAATCGCTTCACAATCCACGCCCGGGGCCCTTATCTCGTTTTTATCAACTATCCGCGCTGAGCCCCCGTCACGAGGCGCTGCCGAGCGTATGGCCTGTAAGCAGGCGCTCGCTGAAATTGGAGTTGCGCGTGGAGTCGCGGTTGTTGGCCACGGCATAACTGATAGCCTCCTCTTCGCCGACAAGAACGCAGAGCCGCCGTGCGCGGCTGACGGCCGTGTAAAGCAGATTGCGGTAGAGCATCGGCCGGTGGGTCATCGTGAGGGGCATCACCATATAGTTTACTTCCGAGCCCTGCAATTTGTGGACGGTCGTGGCGTAGGCCAGAGTCAGCTCGCTGAGCTCTGTCCGGCGGTAGGTCGACCGGCGGTCGCCTGAGAATTCGACCGTGATAAACCGCTCCTCCGGGTCGACCTCGACTATACGGCCTATCTCGCCATTGTATAGCCCGCGTTCACGCGAATTGGCACGCTGCATGACCGGGTCGCCCAGCCGCATCACCGTCGTTCCGCGGCGTACGGCCGGGCCGTCGGGATTAAGGCGGGTCTGGAGGTCAATATTGAGCTGCCGGGCGCCGAGCGGTCCAAGCTGCTGGGGCGTCACCACCTGTATGTCGGTCGGTGAGATGTGGAACTGTCCCGGCAGTTCGCGGCCTACGAGTTCAAGGATTCGCTCGTGAATGGCCGCCACGCCTTTTTCCTCGATAATCATGAAATCTTCCACCGGTCGCGCTTCCGGCAGCCGCCCCTGATTGATGGCGCGGGCGTTGGCAGCGATTACGCTTCCGGCCTCCTGTCGGAAATTCTCGTCGAGCCGCGCGACCGGAATCGCTCCGGATTTAATCATGTCTCTCATCACATCGCCCGCTCCGATGGCCGGTAGCTGGTCGACATCGCCAACCATGATTATCCGCGTTCCGGGCCTTACTGCTTCCAGCAGATGGTCGAAGAGCACCTGCTCCATCATCGAACCTTCGTCGATTACGAGCACGTCGGTGTCAATCGCTTTGTTGTGATAGCCCTCGCCCTGACGGTAGCCGAGCAGATGGTGAATAGTCTGGGCCTCATAGCCCGTGAGGGCCGACATTCGTTTGGCCGCGCGGCCAGTCGGCGCAACGAGTGTAAACGTCAGCCCCTGTCGGTCGAAATAATCGAGGATGCCTTTCAGCACCGTAGTTTTACCCGAGCCGGGACCGCCGGTGAGCACCATCACCGGATTCTCAACCGCCATACGCATCGCTTCGCGCTGTTTCGGTGAATACTCGTGGCCCTTCATATCCGTAGCGGGAAAGTCGGCGTCGAGCTGCTCGCCGGTCTGTGCTGAGGCCAGCGCGAGCAGACGGCGGGCGCCGTTGCGCTCGGCGTTGTAGTAGACCGGAAGATAAAGTCCGCCCCGGCTGCTGACGAGGCGTCCATCGGCTGTCAGTGAGTCGATGGCTCCGGCGAATCGGTCAGGCGCCACGCCTGTGATTTCCGACGCATAACCTATAGCTTGCTCCGGCGTGGCGAACAGATGACCATTCTCGGCGTAATGCTTTACGGCCGTCAGTAGCGCGCCGCGCAGCCGCCGCTCATCGTCGGGGGCAATCCCAAGTGCCTTGCCGATTTTGTCGGCCGTGAAAAACGACAGCCGCCACACGTCTTCCACCATCTGGTAAGGGTCTTCCGTGATGACGTCGATTGCGTGCTTGCGGTATTTTCCGAATATACGGTCGATATAAAGTTCCGGAATCCCGCATGAATAGAGAAACAGCAGCAAATCAATCGGGCGTGAGAGCTGCGCGATGCTCTGCGAGGCCGACTCGATGCGCGCGGCCGGGATGCCTGTGATTGATTCAGGGTTGTCGCGCAGACGGTCGATTACGTCGGCGCCATAGTCCGTCACCAATCGGCGGGCGTAGGCCGGGCCTATGCCTTCAACCGATTCTCCGGCCAGAAACGCTTCCACGCCTTTGGGGGTGACGGGAAGAGCCGGTGTGGCGTTGGATGTTGTCGTAGTGTTTCTCATATAAATACAACGAACGGCGCTTTCCGAGAGTTCACGCGAACTGTGCAGTAGGGTAGTGCGGTCCGTCCAACTATTTTCACGCCCGGACGTTGCTAAGATATAGACAGATTTAACAACACGAAATAAAACATCAGATATTATGGATAAGAACGAAAGCCGCGAAACGGCAAAAGCATTTGAAGAGAAAGTGCGCAAAGACCTCATCGAGTTCCTGCAGAAGAAAGAAGCGCTCGATCAGCATGTGCCCGAGTGCATCGACGTAGAAGAAAAATGGGGCGAGATAGCCCGCAGCTACATGCCCGACGGAGCCCGCGAGTTTAAGGACTATCCCGTGGTGTCGCTGGGATGGATGATGCTTATTGGCATGGCCATGGCATATTATTGGGACACCGATTGGGAAGCTTACTCAAAAAAGACCGACATCTATGAGCAGCTGCGCGATAAGCGTGGCTACGACAATATGGACGAAACCGTTGTCGAGGACATACTCGGCTACGCCGGTGAAGCAGCCGAGAAAATCACCGAGCTTGTGGCCGAATGTGCCTCACGCGTCTACAGTCTGCTCAACCATGAGCACGTGGAGCCCGGCACCGAAGCTGCCCTCGGTTGCTATATCGGCGCTCTCCATCAGCTCTACCTCGCCGGCATGGCTATGGAGCTCAACGCCCTCGGCTACCACATGACTCAGCTTAAGAACTGATAGGCGTCACTGCGCGCACTCAATGAGGCGGAGCGCTCCGGTGTAGCTGTCCATGACGAAACCCTGGACGTTGACACCCTCCGGCGGCATGAGCGGATGGTTGCGTATGAGGTCGACTGTCTCGCTTATGGCCGCGTCGGTGTCTTCAAACCCGTGGAGCCATTCCTGCAGGTTTATGCCGCAGTGCTTCATCAGGTTGATATGCTCCTCGCTGACGCCGCGCTCCTTCATCAGATGTAGCATCTCGCCCGCGTCCATACCCTGCACGCCGCAGCCTGTGTGGCCTATGACCATGATTTCGTTGACTCCCAGCTCGTAGACGGCAATCAGCAGTGAACGCATAGTCGAGTCGAAGGGGTTGACAATCGTGGCTCCTGCGTTTTTTATAATCTTCACGTCGCCGTTGCGGAAGCCCAGCGCGGCCGGCAACAGCTCAATCAGGCGTGTGTCCATACACGTCACTATAGCTATCTTTTTGTCGGGATATTTACTGGTCGCAAAGCGTTCATACTCGCGGTTCTGCACGAACTTCTCGTTGTAAGCCCAGATTTCCTTTATCATGATGTGGGTTTTTTGCGGGTTATTTTTCACCCAAAGCTAACATTTTCCACCGTTTTTTCCAAACTCCCGTACGTCGGCTGAAGCGTCGGGTGCGCGGAAATGCGGAAAATACTTCTTATATTTGTGGTTGTAAGGCCAACCGCATTACCGCACGCTAATAAATCAAAACATAGTATGGCACTGATAATTCCACCCCGCTACAAGCAGAAACTTCTGCCCGAAACGACCGAAATTGCAATCAAGCTGATAAAAGATAACTTTCAGAAAGCTCTTTCGGCTGCGCTCGACCTGCGCCGCGTCACTGCGCCGCTATTCGTCTTGTCGGGCACAGGTCTTAACGATGACCTTAACGGTGTGGAACATGCCGTGTCGTTCACCATCGACGACATGAGCGGAGCCCGTGCCGAGGTGGTCCACTCCCTTGCCAAATGGAAGCGGGCAAAATTGGCCGCCTACGATATAGCGCCCGGATTCGGACTCTATACAGACATGAACGCCATCCGCACCTTCGAAGAGCTTGATAATATGCACTCGCTCTACGTCGATCAGTGGGACTGGGAAAAGACCATCACACCGACCGAGCGCAATGTCGGTTATCTCAAAGACACCGTCAGAAAGATCTATGCGGCTATCCGTAAAGTCGAGGCCGACATCTACGAGCGCTTCCCGCACATCACGCCCGTGTTGCCGCCCGAAATCACATTTCTCCACTCGCAGCAGCTTCTCGACATGTACCCCGGTCTGACGCCTTCGGAACGTGAGCGCGAGGCAGCCCGGCGCTATGGCGCCATATTTGTCATCGGTATCGGCGCGCCGCTCAGCGACGGCCGTCCTCACGACCGCCGCGCCCCCGACTACGACGACTGGAGCACGCCCAACGACGAGGGTTATATAGGTCTCAACGGCGACCTCATCGTGTGGGACCCAGTGCTCGGTACTTCGATGGAACTTTCGTCGATGGGTCTGCGCGTTGACGCCGAGGCCATGCGCCGTCAGCTCGAAATGTGCGGCTGCACCGAGCGGGCTTCGCTCAACTTCCATCGCATGCTCCTCGACGGCGAGCTCCCTCTCTCAATCGGCGGCGGCATCGGTCAGAGCCGCCTCTGCATGTTCCTGCTCCAGAAAGCCCACATCGGCGAAGTCCAGGCCTCCCTCTGGCCCGCTGCTCAGCTGGCTGCCTGCTCCTCCGCCGGCATCACCCTCCTCTGATA
>CAYUYQ010000020.1:11384-20974 GCA_964449335.1 uncultured Bacteroides sp.
GTTAGTGGCTGCGCCGGAGGCAGAGCGAGGCGAGGAGGCGGGGATAGTGATGATGCTCGAGCTCGTGGACTTTGGCGGCGACATCAGCAGGGGTGTCGGTCGGGGAGAGGCCGACGCGGGCCTGAAGAAGTATGGCGCCTTCGTCGTAGCGCTCGCTGACCAGATGGATTGTGATTCCGGTTTCGGTTTCGCGGGCACCAACAACGGCTTCGTGGACGTGGCGCCCATACATGCCTTTGCCACCGTATTTGGGTAGCAGCGATGGATGGATATTGACCATCCGGCCGTCGTAGCGCTCTATCAGGAAGGGCGGAATCATCATCAGAAATCCGGCTAAAGCTATTATCTCTATGCCGTGGCGCTCCATGAGCGGAAGCATCACCGCAGCATCGTTAAGCTCGCTGCGCGTGAGCGTGGCTACGGCGACGCCCAGACGTCGCGCGCGCTCAACCACTCCGGCGTCGGCGCGATTGGTGACCACGAGTGCCACTTGACCTGGCGCGTCGGCCGAGGAGTTGAAATAACGTATGATTGCCTCGGCGTTAGAGCCGCTGCCTGAGGCAAATATGGCTATTTTTGTTTTATCGGAGGTCGTTTTCACAGCGTTAAATTAGTAATTATTTCCCATTCCGCCAATTCGTAGACCGTCAGGGGAGGGTGATGGCGAACGCTGCACCGCGCCCTGCGCCCGCGAGAAGTCGCAGATCGCCACCGTGTTGCCTGACAATCTGGCGGCTCAGACAGAGGCCTACGCCGCTGCCGTCGGTTTTCGTGGTGACAAACGGCTGGAAGAGATTCTCGCGTATGTCGGGCGCTATACCCGAGCCGTTGTCGGAAACGACTATGTAGGGGTGTCCGCCGGCCAATGTAGCCGTAACGTCGACACGCGGCGAGTCGCTGTCTTTTACGGCATCGAGAGCGTTGCGCAGCAGATTTATCATGGCTTGAGTCATCAGCGAGTGGTCAATTTCGAGTTTCATATCTTTTCCTACCGCAAACGAGCATACGTTCTCCTCCAGTCCTCTTTCGCGCGCTTCGATGGCGACAAGGCGGCGCACCCTGCCGAAAAACTCGGCAGCGTCGGTGGAGCGTGTCTGCGGCTCCGGCAGATGTGTGAGCGTCCAGTAGGCGTCGAGAAAACGCTTGATTCCCCTGCTTTGCTCTCCTATCATGCCCAGTGCTTCGCGCAGTTCGTCATCGCGGTATTTCGCGGGGTGTTTCTCCATGTCGGCCGTCAAGGCGATGATGGGGGCCACGGAGTTGCGCATCTCGTGGCTCATTATGCGCAGAATCCGGTCATAGTAGAGCTTGCCGGTCTCAATTTCGCGCAAGTTGGTGTGATATAGGCTCACAATGCGGTTCATTGCGTCCGTCATCAAGCTAATGGCGGCATCATCGCGGCCGAAATCAAATGACATCGTGGTGTCGTTCATCTCCAGAGCGCTTACAAACGTCGACATCACTCCGATTAGCTTCCCTACGAGTCGGGCGAGTGCAGCGGCGCAGACAGCCACGCCGATCATCGTCAGCGTGCCTTGTGCCCACAGTCCGCGCTCGAAGAGCATTACGCCGCATGCGGTCAGCGCTATCACAGCGGCGAGCAGGAGTCCGAAATTGAGTCTGAACCGTTTCATTTCTTTTTCAGTAAATTGTAGAGCGTCTGGCGGGTTATGCCGAGCTGTTCGGCTGCCGCGCTCAGATTTCCGCCGCAACGGTCCACGGCTTCGCGCACGTGGTCCAGCTTCAGCTCGTCGAGCGTCATAGTTCGGCGCAGCGTGTCGCGGCGCGCGATTTCGCGGGCATTGTCGACGGTGCGGCTGTCGGTTTTAGCCTTGCGGTTTTTAGCTATGGCTCGGTGGAGTTTGGCTATAAGGTCGTCGTTGTCCCACGGCTTGACTACGAAATCTTCCGCTCCGAGTTTCATGGCTTCGACCGCAAGCTCAACGTCGCCAAACGCGGTGATGAGTACCACCGCCGGAGCGTCGGCGCTACCCTTGATTCTCGAAAGCCAGAACAGTCCGTCGCTTCCGTCGAGACGTCCGGTGTCGAAGTTCATGTCGAGTAGCACGGCGTCGATATTTCCCGCCTGAAGCAGAGCGGGGATAAGCTGCGGATTGCCGACGGCCGCGATTTCGTCGAATTCGTCGGCCAGCAGCAGTTTCAGCGTTGTTCTCACCGCCGGATTATCATCAATTATCAGAATCTTCATGACGCAAAATTATAATATAAAGTGGCAACCGCGGGATGAAAACAGTCGAAATGTGGCGGCGGCGCCTCGACGTGTAAAAAAATTAGTCAAAATCACCCCTCCAAATGCGGTTTTGGGTCGGCGGTGCGAAAGCTACGGCCGGCGGCGTCATAAATTTGCCCCCATGAAACATCTGTCACTAATCATTATCTCGCTGCTGACGGCTCAGTGTCTCAATGCCGCCATGACGCTCAACGACTGTCTGCTATATGCTCGCGAACATGCTCACACCAATGTGCTCGGCCGTCTGGCTGTGGAGAAAGCGGGTGCCGACAGACGCATAACCGCGTCATCGCTCATGCCTTCGGTCAGCCTTTCGTCGAGCGGCAACCTCAGTTTCGGCCGCAACATCGACCCCGAGACAAACACCTACGACAACAAGCAGACTCTATCGACCGGTTTCGGGCTTAATATGTCGCTCCCGTTGTTCGACGGTCTTGTGTCAGTCAACAATCTGAAGGCTGCGCGTGTGGCGCAGTTACGCCAGATAGAGTCGGCGCGGGCCGAGGAAGACCGCATTTCGCTCGAAGTAATCCGGGCGTTCTACAACGTAAGCTATTGCCGGGCAATGGTCGACCAGATGCAGCGGCAACTTGAGCGCGACAGCACCGACTGTGTTGCCACCGAGCGCGGCCGTCAGCTCGGGACGAAAAGCGGAGCCGATGTGGCCGAACTTCGCGCCCTTGTGGCTTCCGATGCCTATGAGCTTGCCAATCAGCAGGGCCTACTGGCCAAGGCCTATCTTACGCTGCGTACCGCTATGGGCATGGAGCCCGATTCCGAGCCGCTCGACCTCATGGAAGACAATGATGGCAACGATTATTGTGGCGAAAGCGTCGACCGCTTCGACGTCCATCCGCGGGTTGCCGAGGCCCGGCTGGCGCTTCGTCAGAGTGAATACGAGCTGCGGGCGGCCAAAGGCGCTTTCTCGCCGAGGCTGTCGCTGAGCGCCGGCGTATCGACTTCCTATTACAAGATGATGGGCGCGGGTGTGCTCACCCCCTCATTCCGCAGTCAGTGGAAAGACAATATGGGCGAGTATGTGGGCTTCTCGCTGTCGATTCCGCTGTTTACCGGTCTGGCTACGACCAACCGCGTACGCCGCGCGCGGATTGAGTTGAGGGAGAGCCGCGCGCGTCTGCATCAGGCCGAGTATGAAATCGCTCAGGCCACTGCTGAAGCCGCTCTCGACCTTCGCACGGCCGAGGCTGAGATGACGGCCGCCGCCCGCCGGCTCGAAGCCGAGCAGATAGCGTTCAGCGCCGTTCGCCGCCGCTACGAACTCGGCCACGCCTCGGCCATAGACCTCTACACGTCCGGAGCCAAACTCGCTACGGCCCGTGCCAACTTCGAGGGGAAGCGGATTCAGAAAATCATAAGCCGGATAACCCTCGGCTACTATCGTGGCGATAAATTGATAAAAGAGTAAAAAAACGAATCATTATGGATATAGAAATCAAACAGCGAAATCCACGTCTGAGAAAATACGGGTGGTGGATCGTAGGCGCTGCGGCGCTTACAGGAGCTATCGTGTGGGCCGCCGTGTCGGGCTCGCAGTCGTCCTACTCCGCTTCGTCGGTGGGCATGGCCGTAGGCGATGTGACAAAGGGCGAGTTCAGCGACTACGTTCGTCTCAACGGCAAAATCGAGACTGGCGTAATCGTGCAGGTCTCGGCGCTTGAAACCGGTATTGTCGAGCGCAAGTGGGTCGAGGAGGGCGCTATGGTCAATGCCGGCGACGTAATCCTGACCCTCAACAATCCCAATCTCCGGCAGCAGATTCTCGACTCGGAGTCGCAGTTGGCCGAGCGGCAGAATATGCTGCGCGACACCGAACTCGCCATGGAGAAGGAGCGACTGCAAGTCAAGCAAGATCTTCTGACGGCGCGCACCGACCTCAACCGCAAGCGCCGTGTGGCCGAGCAGCAGGCCACGCTCTATGACGAAAATCTCACTTCGCGCGAGGAATATCTGCAGGCCCGCGAGGACTGCGACCTCGCCCGCGAGAATCTGCTTCTGCTCCAGAACCGTCTGCGTCAGGATTCGCTCTACCGCTCCGTCCAGGTGGGCATGATGCGCGAGAGTCTCCACAACATGCAGGAAAACTTTGCCCTCGTGCGTCAGCGGGCCGACAATCTCAACATCCGCGCCTCCCATTCCGGTCAGCTCGGAAGCCTCAACGCCGAACTGGGCCAGAATATAGCCGCCGGTCAGCAGGTGGGTCAGATTAATATACTCGACAATTATAAAGTGACCGTGCAAATCGACGAGCATTATATCGACCGCGTTTCGGCCGGACTCAAGGCCACCGCACGCCGCCAGAACCAGCAGTTCGGACTGACGCTGAGCAAGGTCTATCCCGAGGTGACCGACGGCCAGTTCCGCGCCGACTTTACAATCGACGGCGCGCTGCCCGACAATCTGCGCGTGGGTCAGACCTACCCCGTAGAGTTGCTGCTCGGTGAGCCGTCGGAGGCGGTGATGATTCCGCGCGGGGCGTTCTTCCAGTCCACTGGTGGCCAATGGGTCTACGTCCTTGCGCCCGACGGCCGTTCGGCCACGCGCCGGCCGATAACCATAGGCCGTCAGAATCCGCAGTTCTACGAAGTGACCGACGGACTCGACCCCGGCGAGCGCATAATCACCAGCACATATTCAGCCTATGGCGATGCCGACAAAATAATTATTGACAATTAAACGTTTTTGAATCATGAATATAGAAATTAAAAATCTTAAGAAAGTGTTCCGCTCCGACAGCGTGCAGACTATGGCTCTCAACGATGTGTCGCTCAACGTTGCCGACGGCGAGTTTGTGGCTGTCATGGGTCCGTCGGGCTGCGGAAAATCGACGTTGCTCAACATTCTCGGCCTCCTCGACAATCCTACTTCGGGCGAATACCGGCTCGACGGTCAGAACGTGGGGCAGCTTCGCGAGAGCCAGCGCACAGCGTGGCGCCGCGGCCGCATCGGCTTCATATTTCAGTCGTTCAATCTCATCGAGGAGCTGAATATCCGCGACAATATCATGCTACCGCTCAACAATCTCGGACTGTCTAAAGTCGAGAAAAACCGCCGCGTCGACGAGGCTATGCGCCGTATGGGCATCTCGCACCGCAGCCGCCATTATCCCTCGCAGCTCTCGGGCGGACAGCAGCAGCGCGCGGCGATAGCCCGCGCCATTGTCTCGGAGCCGGGCCTGATTCTGGCCGATGAGCCCACGGGTAACCTCGACTCGCAGAACGGTGCCGAAGTGATGGAGCTGCTTTCAGAGCTCCACCGCAGCGGGTCGACAATCGTCATGGTAACTCACTCGCAGCGCGATGCCGCTTCGGCCGACCGTGTAATCAATCTCTTCGACGGCCAGATTGTAGAGACACTTAACGACAGAATGTGACGGCCATGATGAAATTCTTTACTTCCGATCTGCGCCGCAATCTGACCAAGATTGTGTGTCTGACCGTAGGTCTGGCGATGGGCTTTCTGCTGATAGCCAAAGTGTGGTTCGAGCAGACCTACGATTCGTTCTTCCCCGATTCCGACCGCCTGTATGTGCTTAGCGAAGTTTTTGTTCAAAGCGGTGAGAGTAATAGCTTCACCTTTACTCCGGGAGCCATTGCCCCGGGAATGAAACGCTATATTCCGCAGGTAGAGGAGGGCACACGCACGCGCAGCATTATCGCTAAAGATAAGATAAGGCTTTCCGACGGACGGATTTTCGATATCGACGGGGGATTGCTTGCCGATGAGCATTTTTTTGATGTGTTTTCCACGCCGATTTTAGCCGGAGACCCACACGACGTGCTCGTTCAGGAAAAGCAGTGCATGATACCTCGCTCACTGGCCGAGAAGATAGGGGGCGACGTGATAGGGCAGACCTTTACCGTCCAGAGTTATATGGACGCCTTTGTCCTGACAATCGGTGGCGTCTATGAAGATTTCCCGCTTAATTCCACTATTGAAAACAAAATCTATGTGGGGCTGCCTACGATTGCTCTCATCACCTATGACGGCCGCGACAATTGGCTGGGCAACGACGGATACCGCAGCTACGTCCGTCTGGCTAAGGGCGTGAGTCCCGACGATATAAAACCGTCAATCCGGGCCATGCTTGAGGCTAACATTGATAAGGAAATTCTTGACCGGGCGCAGTTCGGAATAGTCCCGGTGCCGCTTGTTGGCTTCTATTCTCAGCAGAGCAACGTCAGGAGCATGACGGTCATGCTGACGCTTCTCGCCGTGATTCTGCTGATGAGCGCCGGGCTCAACTATCTGCTTATAACCATCGGGCAGATGGGTCGACGGGCAAAGGAGATGGCCGTGCGCAAATGCTATGGCACGTCGAACTTCCGCATCTTCGCCCGCGTCATGGGCGAAAGCCTCTTTTTCATGGCCGTGTCGATTGTTCTTGCCGTACTGGTCGTGTGCTGCTTCCCCGGGCTTTGCGCCCGATTGCTCGGCTATACTCCGTCGCAACTCCTTTCGACCGGCAATGTCTGGGCCGTGGAAGGCGTTGTGTGCCTGTTGCTGCTTATCGTAACCGGTGTGATTCCGGCTTGGCTCTACTGTCGTACTCCCGTGGCCGGTGCGTTCCGTGGCAGTGCGCGCGGACGCCGCGGCTGGAAGCTCGCCCTGCTTTCGATTCAGTTCTTCGCTTCAGGTATGCTGATATGCCTGCTCGTGCTTGTCGGGCGTCAGTACCGGATGCTGACAAACATTGATCTCGGCTTTGATTATGAGAATCTGGCGAGTGTCAATGTGTCGGGCGTACCGCAGCAGACCAAGCAGGCGTTCGTGGCTGAGTTGCGGCGCCTTGGGTGTGTCGAGGAGGTCGGGTCGACCTACACGGCGTTGCTCAACTGGGGCAGCGGCAATAATGTGTGGCTTGACCGTGACCCTGACGAGGACATTAACGTTGCCGATATGTATGATGTAAATCCCGATTTCTTCAGCGCGGCAGGTATAGAGTTCGTTCAGGGCGAGACGTTCCGCCAACTGGCCGATACGACCGTCAATCAGGTCATTGTCGAGGAGCGTTTTATCGATGTGCTCGAAAAGCTCTCGGGTGTTGCTGACCGGAATATCGTGGGACGTCGGTTCCACATCACCGAGCACATGACACCCTCCGGCGGCAACGAGTATGAGATTTGTGGTGTAGTGAAGAATCTCCATCGCAAGCATTTCGAGAATGAGGGGACGGATGAGCGTGCAGCCGTGTGGTTCCCGGCGGCTGCGATTCAACCCAATATCTATATAAGATTCACTCAGCTTACGCCCGATGCCATGCGCCAGGCTCAGGAAGTGCTCGCTCGTATGATACCCGATAAAGAGTTATATATCACAACGGTGCAAAACAGTGTGGATATAATGAACGACTCGGTGAAGCGTTTTGCGACGTCAGTGCTCATAGCCGCGATAGCAATTCTGCTTATAACGCTGATAGGCCTCGTGGGCTATACAGCCGACGAAGCTCAGCGGCGCGCCCGCGAGATTGCCATCCGTAAGGTCAACGGCGAGTCGACTCAGGAAATAATCAGGCTGTTCTGCGGTGCGATTCTCAAAGTGGCTTTGCCCTCGCTCGTGGCCGGCGGTGCGGTAGCCGTAATTGTCGGTCGGCGGTGGCTGGCGCAATTCTCCGACCGTGTTTCGCTCTCGCCTCTGTCAATGGTGGTCTGCATCGCCCTGATTCTTGTCCTGCTGCTGTCCGTAGTGGCTTTCAACAGCCTAACCGTAGCCCGCAGCAACCCCATAGACCACCTCCGCAGCGAGTGACCGCGCCATCCTTCTCTCCGTAGCGCTTCTCTATAAATCCCCGCCTTCCGGCCGACTCAAGACTCTCGCCTCTACGCGTGGCGGTCGGGAGACCGCCACTCCCAGGCTGACGCCGCGTAGCTTAGGAGTGTCGGCCTCTTGGCCGACATATCCCCGCAGAGTGCCCGGCCGAGTGAGCGCCCGGAGGGTGCGACCCCATCGTAGCTCCGGGCGCTTCCTCGCTTCAATCGCTTCGTGGCGTCTTTCTATAAATCCTCGCCTCTACGCGTGGCGGTCGGGAGACCGCCACTCCCAGGCTGACGCTGCGTAGCTTAGGAGTGTCGGCCTCCCGGCCGACACCAACCCCATCCCGCAGAGCGCCCGGAGGCTTCCCGCAGCCACGACGAAAGTAGCTTCGGAGATGCGACGCCGGTTTGACCTGAAGCAAATTAATTCGTATATTTGCGGAGCTGCCCGACTGATGCGGGCGGCTCCGCTTTCCTTTATGTCAAAAAATCTGCTCAACCGCTACATCTGGATTGTCGACACAATCCGCCGCCACGGCTCCATCTCGCGTTCGGAGCTGAGCCGTCTGTGGCAGCTGTCGCCCTACAGCGAGGGGCGCGGACTGCCGCGGCGGACGTTCTATAACTACCGCAATGCTATCGAAGAATTGTTTCGCATCGATATCGTGTGCAATCCGGTGACGTATGAGTATTCGATTTCCGACAGCGAGGACTCGCGGGCTGAGAGCGTGACCGACTGGATGCTCAACACGGCTTCGATGAGCAACGCCCTTTCCGATGCGCGCGACGTGGCCGATCTGGTGTTTCTCGAGGAGGTGCCGTCGGCGCGCCAGTTTCTTTCGCCACTGATTTCGGCGCTTAAGGAGAAGTCGACCATCACGTTCGGTTATAGCCCGTATTCGCGCACGGGCGCTCCGAAAAAGGTGACACTTGAACCCTACTTTCTGAAGATTTTCAAGCTGCGCTGGTATGTCACCGGCCGAAATGTGGCCGAGGGCACTATAAAGACCTACGCGCTCGACCGCATGACCGACCTGGTGCTGACCGACCGTCATTTCACTCCCGCAACCGACTTTGATCCCGACGAATATTTCCGCTATTCGTTCGGCATCGTGTTCAGTCATGGCGAGCCCAAGCGCGTGGTGCTCCGCACGGATTTGCGTCAGGCCAAATATTTCCGCGCCCTTCCGCTCCACCCGTCGCAGAGCGAGATGGTGGGCGACAGCTACTCGATATTCAGCTACATGCTGCGACTTACGCCCGACCTTGTGGCCGAACTGCTGAGCTACGGGCCGAAGGTCACCGTAATCTCTCCGCCCGAGCTCCGCGCCATGATGACGCAGAGCCTGCGCGAATCTTTGTCAAACTACGAATCAACCGAACCGAAATGAGAATCGATATCCTTACCGTCGTGCCCGAGATGCTCGAGTCGCCGCTCAACTGCTCGATAATAAAGCGTGCGCGCGACAAGGGGCTGGTAGAAATCCATGTCCACAACCTGCGCGACTATACCACCAACAAGCACCGCAAGGTCGACGATTACCCCTTTGGGGGCGAGGCGGGGATGG
>CAYUYQ010000021.1:0-20926 GCA_964449335.1 uncultured Bacteroides sp.
AACCATGGGACAGATGATAGCTATAGTTGGCCGCCCCAACGTGGGGAAGTCAACTCTTTTCAACCGACTCACACAAACCCGCACCGCCATTGTCAATGACACGGCGGGCACAACCCGCGACCGCCAGTATGGCAAAGTCGACTGGGCCGGAAAGGAATTTTCGATTATCGACACCGGCGGCTGGGTGGTTAATTCCGACGATATTTTTGAATCGGAAATCAACAAGCAGGTAGAGCTTGCCATCGAGCAGGCCGATGAAATACTTTTCGTTGTCGACTCGATGAACGGCGTGACGGATCTCGACGACCATGTGGCCGCCATACTCCGTCGCTCCAAGAAGCCGGTAATACTCGTTGCCAACAAAGTCGATTCAAACGACTGGCTCTATAACGTGCCCGAATTCTATGCTCTCGGACTCGGCGAACCTTATCCGGTGTCGGCAGTCAACGGCTACGGAACGGGCGACCTCCTCGACGAAGTGGTGAAGAAACTTCCTGAAACCGACGGCAAGGAGAGCGAGCATCTTGAAAATCTGCCGAAATTTGCCATTGTCGGCCGTCCGAACGCCGGAAAGTCGTCGATTGTCAACGCATTTATCGGTGAGGACCGTCACATCGTGACCGATATCGCCGGCACCACCCGCGACTCAATCTATACGCGCTATAACAAATTCGGATTTGACTTCTATCTGGTCGATACGGCCGGTATCAGAAAGAAAAACAAGGTCAACGAGGATATTGAGTATTACTCCGTGATTCGCTCAATCCGAGCCATCGAAGCGTCGGATGTCTGCATACTGATGATTGACGCTACCCGCGGCATCGAGAGTCAGGACGTAAGTATCTTCTCGCTGATTCAGCGCAACCGCAAAGGACTGGTGGTTTGCGTCAATAAATGGGACCTCGCTACCGACAAGTCTATTCAGGCCATGAAGCACTTCGAGGAGTCAATCCGCCAGCGCTTCGCTCCGTTCACCGATTTCCCGATAATCTTCGGTTCGGCTCTCAACAAGCAGCGAATCTACAAGGTGCTTGAAACCGCTGTGCAGGTCTATGAGAATCGTCGACGCACCGTCCCGACATCGCAGCTCAACACCGTGATGCAGGAAGCCATTGCCGCTTATCCGCCGCCAGCCAACAAAGGCAAGTATGTCAAGATAAAGTATATCACCATGCTTAAGGATGCTCCGATTCCAACGTTTATCTTCTTCTGCAATCTTCCGCAGTGGGTCAAGGAGCCATACCGGCGCTATCTCGAAAATAAAATCCGCGACAACTGGGACTTCTGCGGCACGCCCATCAACGTGTTCATGCGCGAGAAGTAGGCGGAATCGTAAAAAATGATAATGTAAAAGGTAACGTTATTCGCGGGAATAATGTTACCTTTGCATTATTATGCAGCAGACCGTTCTCGATAAGGATATGATTGCGCAGCCTCAGCTCTGGCGTCTGATACTGATGCCCGGAGAAGAGCGGCTCGATGTTGCGCTCCTCCCTCCGGTAGCGGTCGAAGAGATAATCTGGCGCACATTCGAATTCGACCCCTCGGCTCCTGACCGCCACAAGGCTCTGCAGGATATAATCTATGAGAATCCGCTGCTGCTCAGTGATTTTAAGAGTGTGGAGTGTATAGCCGATTGCGGTTGCTTCATGGCTCTTCCTGCCGGGCTTGACGATGACGCTGTGGGCGAGACGGGTCACGCCGTGCTTGCTCCCGACGATGAAGGCTGCTTCACGTTGACGGAGCCATGTGGCACGACAAATGCCGTGATAGCCCAATGGATTGACGGCGAGACGCATGCGTTTCTGAGCCGAACGTTCTTCAATATCCGTTTTCATAGCCGCATGGGTCGGCTGATTGAATATCTGCTGTCACTCCCGGCGGCCGGTGAAGGGCCACGGATATATGCACTGACCCGCGGCGGTGAGATGACGGTAGTGATTCTTCACGAAGACCGACTGCTTTGCGCCAACGATTTCCGGTATCGCTCGGAGAGTGATGCGGTCTATTATCTTCTTGCGGCTATGTCGTCGCTCGGTCTGTCGGCCGCCGACGTGGAGGTGAGAGCAGGAGGCGAAGGAGCCTCATCTCTCGTCAACGCACTGCGCCCTTATCTGCCCGGAGTGAGCGAACTCGATTCGCCGGAGTTGCGTTATCGCGCCGGACGTACCACGCTTGAAGCTCCGTTTGACATCCTAATACGTCAGTCATGCGAATAATCAGAGGAAAATACGGCCGTCGGCGATTCGACGTGCCTACCAACATAACCGCGCGTCCTACAACGGATTTCGCGCGCGAAAACATCTTCAATATCATCGAGAATCTCGTCGATATTGAAGGTATAGCGGCCCTTGATCTTTTTGCCGGGACGGGAGCCGTCAGTTTCGAACTGCTCTCGCGCGGTGCCGCCCGTGTGGTGGCTGTCGAGAAAGCGGCCACACAGCAGCGATTTATAGCCAAGGTCGCCCAGACGCTGGGCGAGAAAAACCTGCAGATTATCCGCGGCGACGTGTTCCGCTATCTGGCTTCGGCTGCGCCCGGCTCGTTTGACTTTGTGTTTGCCGATCCTCCGTACGACTTGCCTGATTTCGACAAGGTGGCTCCGGCCGTCCTCGAATCGGGGGTGCTTCGGCCGGGAGGCGTGTTCATTCTTGAACACGGAAAAACGCGCGACTATTCGTCGCATCCGCTCTTCTGCCGCCACCTTGCCTACGGCAGTGTAAATTTCTCGATTTTCAGCGCCGCTACTCCCGGCGCCGACGTAAACGCTTCGGATAATGAATGAAAACAATCCTTCTCAGCGGCGCACATTCATTCAGTGGTGCCGCCGCTATCTGAGCCTCAATCTGCTTGTGGTTAGCGGAATATTGATTTATGTGATATTCTTTACCGACAATTCGGCCGCGCTTGCCTACGAGCAAAACCGTGAGATTGAGCGTCTGCAGGCCGAAATCAAGGCCAACCGCGATACGCTGGCCTATTACGAACGCCTCAATCACAATCTTTCGGTCAATCCGGAGGAGATGGAGCGCGTGGTGCGCGAGAATTATCACATGCAGCGCGACAATGAGGATGTGTATGTGATCGTCGACGGCGATTGAACATTTCCTCTCCTTTTGTCGCAAAGCTTTGCATTATCAACAGTTTAAACAGCTATTCAATGAACAATAATCTGACCGATAATAAAAACTCCCGAGCTGCCGCAGCTACATGGATGTCGGTAACGGGTCTGCTTCTAATCGCAGTGGCAACGCTGATGCCGCTGCTCCACATCATCACTCAGGCTTCGTCGGTGATTTACACTGCGGGGGCTGTCGTGCTGCTCATAGCCCGCGTGGTCCGACCGGGCTATCGCGGACGTGTGGTCCGCGTCAAACGGTTGATGCGTATCGAGTTCTGGGCTGCAGTGATTTTTTGCGTGGGCGCGTTCTTCCTGTGGTATCCCGGTGCGGGTCCGCTCGACTGGCTGGCGTTTACGCTCGCCGGCGGCATGCTTGAGGCCTACACGTCGTTGATGATACCGCGCGCCGAGAAAAAGGGCGAGTGAGCCGATTTTGCTTGCGGCGCAGCCGTGGTAATCGACTACACGGTGTCCGAGACCGCGTGCTTACGAATTTTTAATTGTGTCAAATAGCGCTCAATTCTTTGATATTTGCTAAATTTGCGCTCAAATGTCACTCTTTCTGACCATAGACCAAGGCAACTCGGCAGCCAAGATGGCCCTCTGGGAGGGCGCGGAGCTGCTCAAAGTTGGAATCGAGGAGCATCTCAGCGTTGATGATGTGGCTCGTTTTATTGCCCCATGCGAGCGCGTGGATCTGGCGCTTTATTGCAGTGTGGCCGGTCGTGGCCAGGATTTTGTGGCCGGTCTGGCCCGGGTGGCGCGAAAAGTGGTCAGAATGAAATCCGACATGCCGCTGCCGCTGGTGATAGACTACGGCACGCCCGGCACTCTCGGGGTTGACCGCATCGCGGCTGCCGTCGGTGCGATGGCGCTTTTCCCCGGCAAACCTCTGCTTGTGGTCGATGCCGGCACGGCCGTGACCTACGATGCCGTCAGCGCCGAGGGCCATTTTATGGGTGGCAACATAGCTCCGGGCATCAATATGCGTCTGGAGGCTCTGCACCGCTTCACGGCCCGGTTACCGCGCGTCAAGGCTCCCAGAGAGCTCGACCCGGCCGACTTTCTGGGCCACGATACGGCTTCGGCCATGGTCAACGGCGCGGTATGGGGCGTGGTTTCGGCCATAACCTACTATATGCAGCGGTTGCCGCGCGAAACCCGCGTGGTGATGACCGGCGGCTGGGCAGGCGAGCTCAGCAAACTCTGTAACTTCGAGATTACGGTCGAGAGCAATCTTGTGAGCATCGGCCTTAACCGCATCATACTTTACAACGAAAATGAAAGCAATGAAAATAAATAGAACATTAGTGGCCCTGGCCATCATGGCCGGCATTGCGGCCGCTCCCGCAGGACTGAAAGCGCAGGGCAACATCTCGCCCTACTCGAAATTCGGTTACGGTCTGCTCGACAACAACGCCACGGCCGCGCAGCGCCAGATGGGCGGTGTGGGCTACGCCATGAGCTCGGGCCGTCAGATCAACGTGATGAACCCCGCCTCGTATGCGGCTATCGACACTCTGACATTCCTCTTCGACATGGGCATCGATTTCACCACAATCAAGATGAGCGAAGGAGCGGTAGGCGATATGGCTCCGGCGCAGGACAAGAAATTCGGTGGCGGACTTGACTATATCACCATGCAGTTCCCCATCACGAAATATATGGGCGCAAGTATCGGTCTGGTGCCGTTCTCGTCGGTGGGCTATTCGTTTGGCTCGGAAATTGCCAACGGTGTCAACTCGCGTCAGGGCTCGGGCGGTCTCAATCAGCTCTACGTGGGTCTGGCCGGTAAAATCTACAAGGGCCTTTCGGTCGGTGCCAACATCTCATATCTGTTTGGAACGACGGTGAACGATGTCTACGTCACTCCTACCGTGCCCAGCACCGGTTATACGTCGCTTTTTGAGCAGGTGACGCGTGTGCGCGACTGGCGTCTGCAACTGGGCGTGCAGTATCATGTGAATATCAATCCCGAAAACCGCATAGGTATCGGCCTGACTTATTCACCCGGCAAGACGCTGCTTGGCAACGCGTGCGTGATTAAGTATGCCGTCGATGCCGATGTGGCTCCCGATACGCTCGGAAACGAAAATCTCCGTCATCATGCCGACCTGCCTGCCACTTATGGCGGCGGCATCAACTGGACGTGGCGCAATAAACTGATGATTGAGGCCGACGTGACCTATCAACCCTGGGCAAAAGCCAAAAACGTGAGTTGGCCTGCCGAATGGAGCGTGGAGAGCACCAAATTCGCCAACCGCTATCAGGTCGGCCTCGGAGCATCGTACACTCCCTCGAACCGTGGAGGCTATCTGCGCCGTGTGTCATACCGCGTGGGTGGCTTCTTCAACCGCGACTATGTGATGGTCGGCACCAACAACGTCAGGGAGTATGGTCTGTCATGCGGTTTCGGATTCCCCACCGTATCTGACAAGACCATTATCAACCTCGGCTTTGAATACCGTCACCGTCAGGCACATCCCAATCCGCTGGTAAAGGAAAATTATTTCTGCGTGCGTCTGGGTGTGAACTTCAACGAACTCTGGTTCTTCCAGAACAAACTGCACTAATACGGATTTTTCCGTCGCCGCACGCGCCGGCTCGTGTGGGTGCGCAGCCGGCGGCACGACGGAGTTTGATTGTGGAGTTGTAAGCCGATGAAATTGCCTGTCCATATAAGCGTAGGCATGAGGACGTTGCCCGTGATCGTATTGGTTGTGGTCCTGGCTCTCTGTGCGTGCCGCAACAATAAGAAGGAATTCGTGGATCTGGAGTACGATCCTGAGACGTTCGCCACCATGACAACAATCGATGTCTCGACACTTATTTCCGATTCGGGAGTGGTGCGCTACCGTATCGACGCTCCTATATGGCTTGTCTACGATGAAGCACGCGAGCCCAACTGGAAATTTCCTGAGGGGCTCCACATGGAGAAGTATGATAATTTCATGCGCCGCGAGGCTACGGTCGACTGCGATTCAGCTCTATATCTCAAGAATAAACAGCTGTGGCGCCTCGACGGCTATGTCGATATCAAGAATACCGCCGGTGAGAAATTTCTTACCAGTCAGCTCTACTGGGATCAGCGCGGACAGAAAGTCTATAGCGACTCGTTCATCCACATCGAGCGGGCTGACCGTATAATCGAAGGTTACGGCTTTGAGAGCAATGACCGCATGACTCAATATCGTGTGCTGAACGTAAGCGGTATATTCCCTGTCGATCAGTTCCGCGAAGGTGGCTCGGGCGGTGCGTCGGCGGCTTCCGACAGTGTGGGCCCGAGCGTAAGCGAGTCTACGGCTCCACTGCAGTCCACGCCCGACCGTTCATCGGGTCGGCAACGCGCGCGCCGTCAGCAGACTGATAGTGTGGCTGCCGACGAAGTGGTCGCCGCTCCGGCTTCCGGCGGACAGCAGGAGCTAAATCTTCGCCGACCTCAGCGACAATTGAAAGTAGACCTCGACAAGAAATTGAAACCGGCTGAAAGCACCCCTCAAAAACCTAAGAAATGACACTTACCACCTGGATAATTCTTGCTGCTATTTCGCTCGTACTCTCCGCCCTGTTTTCGGGCACGGAGATTGCTTTCATCACTGCCGACAGAGTCAGGATGGAACTCGATGTAAAATCGGGCGGCTTCGTGGCCCGCACTATCGGACGGTTTTATTCCGCTCCCGACCTGTTTATATCGACTATTCTGGTGGGCAACAATGTGATGCTCGTAATCTACGGTATGGGAGCCGCAGCGCTTCTCGACCCCTGGATTGAAACATGGTGCGGGAGTCAGGCGCTCGTTCTGTTGCTGTCAACGCTTATTTCCACAGCCGTCATTCTGCTCGTCGGTGAGTTTTTCCCGAAGTCGATATTCCGTATCAATCCCTACACCTCGCTGAAAGTTTTTGCGTTGCCGGTGGCGTTTTTCTATATAGTGCTTTATCCGGTTTCGATTTTCAGTTCGTGGCTGTCGAAGGCGCTGATGCGTCTGTTCGGTGTGCGCTACGACAATACTCGTATGGGCATGCTTTCCATCGGCGACCTAAACCAGTATCTCGAAAAGACCATCGATGAAGTCAATCCTACCAAAGCGCCGGTAGAGACGGAGGTGAAGATTTTCCATAACGCACTCGATTTCTCCACCACGCATCTTCGCGACTGCATGCTTCCACGCAACGAAATAGTGGCCGTCAACGAAGCGACAACCACGCGCGCCCAACTCTCGGAGCTTTTCACATCGTCGGGCCGAAGCAAAATCGTAGTGTATCGCGACGATATCGACGATGTGCTCGGATATATCCATGTCAGCGAGCTGTTCAAGCCCGATTCTGACTGGAAGCAGCATATTAAGCCCGTGGTGTTCGCCCCCGAAACACTGTTGGCCAACAAAATGATGCGCCGTCTGCTTGCCGAGAAACGTTCGATGGCTGTGGTTGTCGACGAGTTCGGCGGAACAGCTGGACTGGTGACGCTCGAGGACCTCGTGGAGGAAATTTTCGGCGACATACAGGATGAGCACGATAAAGGCACCGTGATGGTGCGAGAATCGGAGCCGGGAGTCTATGAATGTTCGGGCCGTGTGGAGATTGAGTATCTTCGCGAGAATTACCACATAGATATTCCCGAGGACGACGCCTACCAGACTCTCGCCGGTTATCTGCTCTACTCCACCGGCACTATTCCGCCTCAGGGTGCCGAACTGGTGATTGACAACTATCTCTTTACCGTGCGGCGTCGCACGGCAACCCGTCTTGAGCTGATAACCATCGCTCCCAAGCCGGTCGAGTCCTCCGAGAATTAATCATGCTCGTTTGGCGCGGGTTTCCCCAACAGTGCGTGCCTCACCTCACGGTCCGATAGCTCTTACTTCGGAAAATTAGGACTGTAAAGCAGATTGCTTGTGCGCGTCTGGAGGCGACCGTCGCGCACCCACTCTTCGCCTCGTTCGCTCAGATGGTCGGCAAGCGCCGCCCGCATGGTGTCGGCCGTCGCGGCATAGCGCTTGTCGTCAATCAGATTGACCGTTTCCTCGGGGTCGGCAGTCAGGTCAAAAAGCTGTTCTTCACCCGTGCGTAGAAACCAGATGTATTTAAGCCGCCCATCGGTCAGTCCGCACCAGTAATTATGGTCGGAATAGCATGTGGCGTGCTCCATGTCGATCCAGCGGCGCCATTGGGGATTTTCCTCCGTTATAAGCGTCAGCATGGAGCGGCCGTCCATTTCATCGGGCACTTCGGCTCCGGCGGCGTCGAGAAACGTCGGAAGGACATCGCGCAACTCAACCGGATTGCTTATAGTCGAGCCTTTCGGACGAATGGCGGCCATGTCGGCCGGCGCCTTAATAATCATCGGGATAGCGGCTGAGCCCTCATAGGCATAGGTCTTGCGCCACGAATGGTGGTCGCCCATCATGTCGCCATGGTCGGAAGTGAATAGAATCACAGCATCGTCATACATCCCCTTCTCCTTGAGAGCCTCGACAATGTGGCCCACCTGCTCGTCGATAAACGTCACCGCGGCATAATAATGGCGCCGCGTGTTGGCAATATAATCGTCGTCAAACTGGGCGAAAGCTGCCGTCGGGTCTTTCGCCGGGTCAGTCAGTCCGCTGCCGAGATTCCGGCTCCACTCGCCTTCGGCCGCGCGCGGTATTTCTACTCCCTCATACATGTCGAGAATACGCTGAGGCGGATCGTAAGGACTGTGCGGGCGTGCAAACGACACCTTCAGAAACAGGGGCTGCTCGCCCTCGGCATCGAAATGGCGTATGGTCTGCACGGCCGTCGCTCCGGTCCAGGCCGTAGGGTGCAGCTCTTCGTCGAGTTTATAGGTGGCGGCTCCGTGTCCGTTCCAGTCGAGGCCCGTAGCGTCGGGATTACGGCCGGGTGCCATAGTCTGAAACCATTTGCGGTAATCGCTGCAGAAATATGGCGATTCCACTCGCCCGCTCTCGTCAATCAGTGTGGCGTGGAAGCCGTGGAGCGCGTTTTGCGGGGTCCAGTGCATCTTGCCTATGCCAAGAGTGAGATAACCGTTGTCGCGAAGCATCTGAGGCATCTCAAAGCGGTAGTGCTCTCCCATTTTCTGGGAGTAGCCCAGAAGTCCGTGGTGCCAGGGCGACATTCCGGTCAGCAGCCCCGCGCGGGCCGGCGTGCTGCTCGGAGCCGACGTATAGGCATTGTCAAAGAAAAAACCGTCGGAGGCAAGCGAATCGAGATTAGGCGTCTTAATGCCATACTTACCGGCACAGCCCAGAGCGTCGCCGCGCTGCTGGTCGGTAATAATCAGAATGATGTGGGGTTGTTTGCGCGCCTGCGCATCGTGGGGCGCGCAGAGCGGCAGCGCAAGCCCCGACAGCCATATAGCATGTTTCATTGTGAGAAAATCTTATCAGTTTGGATTGGTCGTCTGCAAAGATAACACTTTCCGCCCTAATATCCCGCCTCGTCTATCTCAAAGCTGAGTGATAGTAGCAGTGCTTGATACTGCCGTTGGCTTCGCGTAGATGAAAGCCATTGCCTTCGCAGTAGCGAAACATGCGGCAGTCGGCACAAATACCTGTCCTCATCCACTCACGGTCGCGATAGGGTTGAAAACGATTCTGCCATACGTCCCAAAAATCGTCAGTGTAGATATTACCTTGATGATAATCCGCTCTTATGCTCGGGCATGCCCCAATCGAACCGTCAATGAGAATTGACCCTACTGAGATTTCGGATATTATATGGAAAAAGTGTATATTAGAAAAAGCTGTAACATATCAAAAATATAGAAGATAATTTTTAATTTTGTAGTACGATTCCACGCTGTGGGTGAGTCTGCTATCAGACCTCAGTCAGACGTAGGGCCAACATTATGGAAAAAGCGTGTATTGACGCTTGTTCTTCATTCTCAGAACTTCGAACACTCTGAAATCTTACCGAAGGACAATGCAACAATAGACGTCACGGGTATGCACATACTTATCCGTCTCATTCTATACCAATACATTGGTATAGAATGAGTGTGAGTAAAAGCATATACAGCGTGGAGTCGTTTGTTGCTCAAAACCGGTAAGATGGGCAAGTTCGAAGGCCTTGAGAAGTGGTGCGAGCAACGATAAGGCGGCTCCTCGCTTTTCATTTGTTAACCCCAACTTCCTATTAAGAGCCAAATAGTTTATTTAAAGCTTATGGCTAGCTCCGTACAGTCTGTTTATAGAAAAGTATTGTTTAAACTAAAATCCGTAAGGGTAAAAGATGAATTAATTAAAAAGCCCCTCAATTTTTCATCTTTATATTGTTTAAAAGCATTTGGAGCATTCTTTGTTATTTGCATTCATTGTTACGATCCATGGGTGGTTTATCCAATCATAAGAACCGCAGTGCCATTCTTTTTTATGATTTCCGGATACTTTCTTTATAGAACCAATCATGGAGCTGCTCTTAACAAATGCATAGTAGCTTTGAAAAAAATAGTTTGGATAACTGTATATGCAAATATATTCTATTATCTTGTTTTTTATATTCCGTTTAATTTATTTCCTTTACATACATTAAAGTCACTTGCCAGATATATAGTAATAGGAGATTATTTAGGAGGACATTTATGGTATCTTAATGCTTATATCGAGACTTTAATCATAGTAATTATTTCACTGAAACTAAATATTCTCTCACGCCTCTGGTGGTGCATCCCCTTATTTGTAATAGCTGGGCTTGTATTTGGAAAATATGAATTCCTTTTTCCGAATATACCCAATAATCTAATCTTATCCAGGAATTTTTTAACCTTCGGCATCCCATGTTTTGGAATTGGATGGCTTCTTAAACAATATCATTCAAAACTTCTTCGTATTGTTTCCTCCCCGGTTTTGATTGCTTGCATTATATTGATAATGTCAGAATGTGAAATATGGATTTTGAGATATGTAAGCGGATTTCTTTTTGGAGATTATCTTCTCACTACTTTGCCATTAGCAGCTTCTATACTACTTATCGGAGTAAAGTATCCTTCATTGGGCCGAAATTCCTTATTGGAGGTAATCGGGAAAAAATATTCACTGGGTATTTATATATTTCATATGTTTATACTTAGCATATTCAAAACAGTAAATGGTGAAATTTTAGGTCTTCCCTCAATTACATTGCCATTTATAATTTTCATTTTGACAATTATCTTTGTTGAAATATGGGAAAGAGGGTCGCAGAATTTTTTTAATACAAGCAATAAAAGAAATCATGGAATTATTCAGCCAAAGGAGAAGAGTGTTTCGCTCTGAAAAGTTGATTTCAAAACAAGTCAATAAGATGATAGGATTTCAGGGTCTGCAAGGACATTAACAGAAAGTAATCTGCGATGAGGCGTTACGCCTTTATACGATGATGGACCTCAGTCATGGAGAGATAGCGGAAGAAAACGTGGTTTAGATACGCTACGTTGAATATGTAGTATGTACCTTGTCTGTGAACTTTCAATTATTCCGACCAAGAGAAATAACGAGGTTAGTATAGAAGATTATGACAAGTTCCGCGTCCAGGTGGAGCGCGCAGAGCGGCAGCGCAAGCCCCGACAGCCATATTGCATGTTTCATTGTGAGAAAATCTTATCAGTTTGGATTGGTCATCTGTAAAGATAACACTTTCCGCCCTAATATCCCGCCCTCGTCTATCTCAAAGCTGAGTGATAGTAGCAGTGCTTGATACTGCCGTCGGCTTCGCGTAGATGAAAGCCATTGCCTTCGCAGTAGCGAAACATGCGGCAGTCGGCACAAATACCTGTCCTCATCCACTCACGGTCGCGATAGGGTTGAAAACGATTCTGCCATACGTCCCAAAAATCGTCAGTGTAGATATTACCTTGATGATAATCCGCTCTTATGCTCGGGCATGCCCCAATCGAACCGTCAATGAGAATTGACCCTACTGAGACACCGGCTTGGCAGGTGAAAAAATTGTTACGGACATCGCCCTCATAGTTTCCTAAAAATCCCTCACAGCAATATGATGGTATGATTCCATCTTGTTTGCGTCGGGTGCGGATAAATTCCATCAGACTGATAAATTCGGAGCTGTCTAAATGGAATTCAGGATATTGTCGAGCACGACCTGACGGAAAAATTGTAAAAAGACGCCAACGTCTGACCCCTGCATCTTCAAGAATAGATGCGATTTGTGGAAGTGATGGTAATGACCGTTGGTTGACGCAGGTTACTACGTCGAAGTTGAGACCTTCGGTCGACGCTGCCCTCCTGATTGCATCAAGAGCTTTGTCGAATGATGAGTTGTTGCCTCGCATCCAGTTGTGGTCGTCTTTCAGACCGTCGATACTTATGGTCAGATTGTGTATTCCCGCTTTCAACAATGCCTCGAAACGTAGCTGTGTGAGGGCTAGGCCGTTGGTAACCATACCCCACGGTAGTTCCCGGCGGTAAAGCTCCAGGCCGACAGATTCGATGTCGCCACGCATTAATGGTTCTCCACCCGTGATGACTATATTGAGGGTATGAGGATTGACATGAGGAAGGATTGTATCGACAGCGTCCAGAAAATCCTTTGCCGGCATATCGGGCGTAACGGAGCTGACCTTGCAATCACTACCGCAATGGCGACAATTGAGATTGCAGCGCTGCGTGCACTCCCAGAAGAGTGTTTTCAGTTCGTGTCGGTTAATCCTTTCATGTCGCAACCGGCGGTCAAGCTCGAGCGCCACGCGGCGACGTAGGCTGAGATTCGGCATTATTCTTCCTCTTCTTTGTTTTCTTTTGCTTTGAGCGAGAAGTTCTGAGTGATGGTAGCTTTTCCTTCATACCAGCCATGGCCACCCTCAAATTTCAGATAACGACGAATCGAATCACTTTCAAGATTGTCATTCTTCGGGTGTACGATGACTTTTATAAGGCTTGAGTAAACATCATCTCTACTTATAGAATATTTTCCGGAGGCATCGGTATATGTGGTGTCACCATTGTGGTAATCATCATAATGAGCTTCCTCGTAGTTCATCGAGGTCGGTCGGGTGATAACCTGAGCATCTTTTACCGGCTTTCCTTCATTATCTGTTACCGTGCCTTTAACCTCAAAATCACCATAGGGACAACCATACATTAACACATTATTTTTGTCATCATTGCAAGAAGTAAAGCCCAGAAGCGAAATAATGCTGCTTGTGATAATAGATAGGAGTGTGCTTAGTGACGATGATATCTTTTTCATATTCAGATAAGTTAATTATGAAACAATAGTCTTCTTACCCTAAAGATGCGGAAAGAGGCGAAAGACTGCATGACACTTCGTGTTTTTTAACTTTATTTAACAATAGCTCTTATGGTATAAGGGTGAGGAGGGTGGTGCGGTAGGCGTCGGGGGTGGGGGATTTGCGGAGGGTTTTGATGGCTTTGCGGGGGAGGGTATCGGCGGGGAGGTAGTCGAGGTAGGGTTTGATTTTAGAGAGGATTTGGGCGGGGCCGCAGAGGGTTGATTGGAAGTGGTCGAGGAGGCGGAGGTGGATTTCGAGAGCGGCGTGGAGGATTTGGCCGGGGGTAGCCGGTCGGCCGGTGCGCAGCTCTGAAGCGAGAGTCGGGCGGGCAAGGAGGCCGCGGCCGGCCATGACGCCATGGAGTGTGGGATAGGAAGAGGTAAGTGTGGCGATTTGGTCGGGGTGACACAGGTCGCCGTTGAACACTACGCGGTGGCGTGTGGCGCTCAGCAGCCCGGCGAATGCGGAGGTGTGGAGCTCGCCTTTGTAGAGCTGACGGGATGTGCGGGGATGGACGGTAAGCATTTCGAGGGGCATAGCGTCGATGACAGAAAGCGAGCTCTCCCAAGCCAAAGGGTTGTCGAGCCCGAGGCGCATCTTCATTGAGAAGCGAAGGTGGGGACGCGCGTGCATCTCGGCAGCGATAGCGCGGATGGCGTCGGGATTCTCGACGAGGGCAGCTCCGCGGCCGCGCTTCGTGAGCATCGGGTAGGGACAGCCTGCGTTGAGGTCGATGCGCGAGGCTCCGGCTGAGGCGGCAATGTCGGTGAGCGCGGCAAACTCTGCAGCATCGCGCGCTATCACCTGAGCTATGAGCGGTAGGCCGGAGTTGAGTGGCGAGGCGATGTCGCGCACGTCGCGGCCTCGTGGGGCGTCGCCCTCCATCCTGAGAAAGGGGGTGAAGTAGGCGTCGACGGCTTCGGGAAACATCGAGGCGTGGATGTGGCGCCATGCGGCCTGAGTGAAGCCCTGAAGTGGTGCGGCGAAAAAAAGCATGCTCAGCTGAATTTGATTGCTGCAAAAGTAGGCAATGGGTGTGGAAAAAATGGTAATTTTGCAGAAAAACTGAACGCTATATGGACGAATTTCCCAAAGACCCCGCAATATTGATGAGCTTTCTCAATATGAAACTCCGCGACTTTTACAGTAATCTCGACGAGCTCTGCGATGACCTTGCCATAGACCGCCGGGCACTTGAGGATTATCTGGCGGCTAACAATCTCGAGTATAATGCCGAGTTGAATAAGATATGGTGACCGCGTCGCCGTCGTGGTAAATTAGAAATGTAGTAAAGGATGGATTCTATCGTTTCAATACTGCCCGTAGTGCTGCTTTTCGTGCTGATGCTCGGGTTTAAGGTGTCGAGCTATCTGAGCGCTTTAATAACGTTTATTTTCACAGTCGTTCTGGCCTTGACCGTCGTCCCGGCTATGGGTATCGTCCCCGCGCGGTTTGACGGCGAGTCGGTGCCGGCGGTCGTGGGGTGGGCCACGGCCGAGGGTGTGCTGAAGGCCGTGTTCCCGATTCTTCTGATAATCCTGATGGCAATCTATAGCTACAATGTGCTTGTGGCGTCGCGCGCGATTGAGGTAATCAAAAGCCAGTTCACATCGTTTACCGACGACCGCGGAGTGCTTGTTCTCATGATGGTGTGGGGCTTCGGCGGACTCCTTGAAGGTATGGCCGGATTCGGCACGGCTGTGGCAATACCGGCGGCCATATTGATTGGCCTCGGGTTTAAGCCGATGTTTTCGGCGCTGGTGGCCCTGCTTGGCAATACGGTTGCCACGGGTTTCGGCGCTGTGGGCGTGCCGGTCACGACGCTTTGCAACGAGATTTCGCCCGGCGGTGTGGCTTCGGCTCAGACGGTGTGCGAGGTGTCGGCGTTTGCGGTCGTTCAGCTTGCTCCGCTGTTTGTGGTCATCCCGTTTGTAATTCTGATGCTTACCGACCGCAAGACGTGGGTGCGCAATATCGTTCTGGCTTTGTGGACCGGCGGAGTGTCGCTCGCCGTGCAGCTTGCGTGTGCGTCGATGCTCGGAGCCGAGACCCCGGCCATCGTAGGCTCGATAGCGGCCATAGCGGCTATAGTGATTTATGCGCGCCTGTTCGTGCGCTCACATAAGCAGAAATCCAAAGGCTTTACAGTCGGGGAGACTTTCAGGGCCTGGAGTGTCTATATCTTTATCCTCGCGCTGATATTGCTGACGGGCGCGCTGTGTCCGCCGGTCAACAGTTTCCTTAAGTCGCACCTTGTCACGCACATCGAACTGCCGGTAATCGGTAGCACCTTCAAGTTCGGATGGGTCAGCAACGCCGCGGTATGGCTGCTCGCGGGCAGTGTGGCGGGGGGACTTGTCCAGGGGCTAAGTTGGCATAAACTCCTTGAGGTCTTGGCCACGACAATCATCAATCTGCGATATACGACCATAACCATCGTTTGTCTGATAGCGCTCGCTTCTGTGATGAACTACAGCGGCATGATTGGGGCCATGGCCGGAGGTCTTGTAGCCGTGTCAGGGTCATATTATCCGTTGTTTGCTCCGCTTATCGGCGCTATCGGCACGTTTGTCACCGGCAGCGACACATCGTCGAACATCCTTTTCGGTAAGCTGCAGGCCCACGTGGCTCAGCAGCTCGGCATGACCGGGCCGACGAGCGTGGCCGGGTTTACCGGTAGCGAAACCGACTGGCTTGCGGCCGCTAACACTACGGGCGCCACGGGCGGCAAGATGATTTCGCCGCAGAGTATAGCCATTGCCACGGCAGCCTGCGACATGAAGGGAGCCGACGATGCAATTCTGCGCCGCGCTATACCGTATGCGCTTGTATATATAGCCTTAGGCGGTCTGATGGTATATTTCGGCCGGTGAAAAATCCGCAAAATATACTTAAAAAATTCCTTAATTCGGGCGGATGGTTTACCTTTGCATATTATATAATAAAGTCAGAGATATAACCAAAGCCAGATATGATGAAACGCACCATAACCTGTATGCGCCTTTTGCCGGTCGCGGCTCTGGGGCTGCTGCTGTCGGCATGCGCCAGTATGGGCCGTCCGCAAGGCGGTGAGCGCGACTACGCCCCGCCGCGATTCGTGCGCAGCAATCCGTCGCCCGGAGCGGTCAACGTCGACCGCACGCGTATCACTATCGACTTCGACGAGAATATACAGCTTGACGACCCGATGAATAAAATCGTGGTTTCGCCGGCTCAGAATATGACACCTCAGATATCGGGTGTGGGTCACCGCGTGACGATTGACCTGCGCGATCCACTGCACGCCAACACTACCTATACCATCGATTTCACCGATGCCATCAAGGACCTCAACGAGGGCAATCTGCTCGACGGCTTCTCCTTCGACTTCTCGACCGGACCGGAGATTGACACGCTTTCAATATCGGGAATGGTATTTCAGGCCGAGAATCTCGAACCGGCGCAGGGCATGCTCGTTGGTGTCTACCGCAATATGGGCGACACGGCCATCCACACCACGGTATTCGACCGAATAACAAAGACGAATCAGTTAGGTCAGTTTACCGTGCGCAATCTTAGCCCCGGCACCTACCGCATCTATGCTATCAACGACGTGAACCGCGACTATCATTGGGACCGCTCCGAGGATGTGGCTTTCTACGACGTGACGATAACTCCGACAGCCGAACCGGCTACTCACACCGACACTATCAAGACCGCCGACGGTCAGGTGGACTCCATCTATACCCATACGGTCACCGAATATAAGCCCGACGACGTGCTGCTGACATGGTTCAACGAAAATTACCGCGCACAGTATATGACCGACCGTGCGCGTCCCGACGACAATCGCATAACCATAGGTATGGGCGCACCGAGCGACACGCTTCCGATTCTGACTATGCTCGGCGGTAGCCGCCACGGCCAGACAATCGACCGCTGGGCGGTGGTCAACGCTACGGCCACGCTCGACACCCTCGAATACTGGATAACGGATTCGGCCGTGATACGTCAGGATACTATTATGGTCGAGGCGCGTTATCTGCGCACCGATTCGCTCGACCGCCTCTCGTGGACCACCGACACGCTGACACTGAGCGTGCGCGGCAAGAAAAAATCGAAAACCAAAGATGAAAAACCATCCAAGAAGATAAAATCGGATGCCGACACTGCCACGACACCCAAAGTGCCGCTGATGAATGTGATTACCTCGGCCCGCGGAACAATCGACGTCTACGCGCCGCTGACGTTCACTTTTGAGCGGCCTCTGGCACGCCTCGACACGTCGGCCATACGGCTTGAGATTCTCGAAGATTCGACATGGTATGAGGTTGACCGTCCGGTGTTCGACAAGGCTACACCATACGATCAGCTGCACTATCGGGCCGACTACGACTGGGAGCCGGGCATGAAGTATCGTCTGACGGTCGACTCGCTCGGAATGACCGATATCTACGGACTCAACAGCGGCACGGTGACAAGCGAATTTGAGGTGCGCGACCTCAAGGAATACGCCAACCTTTCGCTCAGCATCGTTGGGCTCGACGGCCGTCGGGCTGTCGCACAGTTGCTGAGCCGACAGGACACGCCGGTGAGAAGCGTGGAGGTGACCGACGGTCACGCGGTATTTGCCAACGTGACGCCGGGCGACTACTTCGCCCGACTGTTTATCGACGCAAACGGCAACGGCGTGTGGGATACGGGCGTCATCGACTCGATACAACCAGAGGAAGTCTACTATTATCCCAAGAAGCTGGCGCTGAAAAAGAATTGGGATGTGGATCAGACATGGGACATCAACGAACTGCCGATAGACATGCAGAAGCCTGCAGAAATAAAGAAAAACAAGCCTAAGAACAGCACCGGAGGAGTGTATGACGAATATGAGGACGACGACCAGTATTACGACGAATTCGGCAATCCGGCCGTTGACCCCGACGACCCCTTCGGCAAGCGCAAAGGCAAAAACCGCAACAGCGACTATAACCGTAATTCGCAATTCGGCGGAGGCGGCCTGAACGGTACGTCCGGCATGGGTTCGGGCCAGCGTCTGCGCGGTGGCGGAGTCTACCGCTGATTGATGCCGAAGGCGAACCATTTATGAGTGTGCAACAGCAATCATCATCCCACTGAAAACCTATCATGCAGACCCAAGATAAGAAGCCGGCCCCCGGCCGGTATCCCGTTCCCGAACCGACACTGCGGCGGCTGCCGTGGTATCTGGCCTATGTGTCGATGCTCGAAGCGCGCAACGTCGAGCATATCTCGTCGACGGCCATAGCCAAAGAAATCAATGTCGATGCGGCCCAGATAGCCAAAGACCTGTCAGTGCTCGACATCAAGGGCAAGACGCGGATAGGCTACGAAGTGAAGGTGCTCGAAAAGGCGTTGAAAGACTTTCTTGGTTTCGACCGTGAGCACCGGGCTGTGATAGTGGGCGTGGGCTCGCTCGGCTCGGCACTGATGGCCGACAAAGGTCTGGAGCGCTACGGCCTCAATATCATGGCGGGATTCGATATCGATTCCTCGATAATCGGCAATACCATCAAAGGGAAACCGATCTACCACATAGATCAGCTCAAGGAAAAGCGGCGCCAGTACGACGCCAGCATCGGAATCGTGGCCGTGCCGGTGGAGAATGCCCAGCAGGTTGCCAACCTGCTTGTCGAGGCGGGAGTCAGTGCCATCTGGAACTACACGCCCTTCCGCATCCGCACCGATTCGGGCGTAGTGATACAAAACACTTCAATCTACGCCCACCTCGCCGTGATGTACAACCGCATATTGTCAGGTAAATGAAAGTAATCGCTTTTGATCGTCGCCCCGATGGGGTTTTCGTCGAGCCGCCGGCGGTGGAGCTGATAGCCGACTCGGCAGTGGTGCTTCCTCCTCACCCGCTGTTTCTCCCTGACTTCGACGCCAATTGGGAGGCGCGCATCTATCCGGCTTACAGGATAGGACGCTTGGGCAAGAGCATAGCGCGGAAATTCGCCTCCCGCTATATCGACGCTTACACACTTGCTTTGCGACTTGTGCCGGTCGACACCAACCGCGAATTGCAGGCGGCAGGGCTTCCATGTGGCCTCGACGGACTGTTTGATTCGGCGCTGACGCTTGGCCGGTGGACCGAAATCGACCATGCACTGCCGGAAACGTTTGAGATTACTTCAGGTGCGCTCAATGTCGAGATTGACAATCATTTCGATGCCGCCTGCCGGGCTCTTGAGTCGATAAGCCGGTATGCGACGGTGAAGACCGGCGACGTAATCTGCCCGTCGTGGATTCCGACGGACGTCGTTCCCGAAGTCGGCAGCGGGATTGAGGCGGCTATCAACGGGGCAACCTGTCTGAGCGTACGCATCAGATAGCATGGCGCGCAACAAGGTCCAACTTAATATCCTCCTTCCGGGGCAATAAACCGCAGGTATAATCAGTTATATCTATAGCCAATCACCGCAAATCACAACATTCAGATATGAACGCAACGATTAAGGCCCTGGCTGTGGCCGCTGCTGTATTTACCGCCGTGCCCCACGTCATGGCGCAAAAAGATGATTTTAATCCAGTACAGACCGGTGTGAACTCGCTCGATATCGCTCCCGATGCGCGCGGGTCGGCATTGGGCGATCTCGGCGCAGCCACAGAGCCCGACGTCAATTCGCAGTACTGGAATCCGTCGAAATATGCTTTCGCCAATAGCCGCGGAGCGGTCTCGCTCAGCTATACTCCCTGGTTGCGCAAGCTGATTGACGATATCTACCTTGCCAATGTGTCGGGTTATTGGAAAATCGGCTCATACGATATGCAGGCTGTGAGTGCCTCTTTCCGCTACTTCTCGCTGGGCGAAGTGACTACGAGCTATCCCGGCAGTCAGGAAGTGGCTCAGACGCTCAATCCCTTTGAGATGGCATTCGATATAGGCTATTCGCGAAAGCTGTCTGAAAAGTATTCGATGGGTGTTGTGCTCCGCTATATCTATTCCGATTTGGCCTTCGGTGCCGACCCTTCGCAAAGCGATACGGGCAATTCGGGCGCATCGGCTTTTTCGGCCGACATCTCCGGCTATTACACCACATATCCTATAATCGGCCGCAACGAGTGTCAGTTCTCGTGGGGATGGAATATCTCCAACATCGGCTCAAAGCTCACCTATGGCGACCAGACCGCATTTCTGCCCACCAATCTGCGCATAGGCGCCAACTTCACCTTCCCGCTCGCTGATTATCACAATCTGTCGATAGGCCTTGACCTTAACAAACTGCTCGTACCGACCAAACCGCGTATGAGCGATTTCGAGGGTGAAGGAAAAGATGAACTGGAAGTTGAGCGCGAGTATGAAGCTGCACTGACCGAATGGGAAAATCGCTCACCGATTGCGGGCATCTTCAAGTCGTTCGGCGACGCGCCGGGCGGATTCAAGGAAGAATTGCGCGAAATCATGTGGTCGCTTGGCGCTGAGTATAGCTATAACCGGCAGTTCTTCCTGCGGGCAGGTTACTTCTATGAGAATGCTATGAAAGGCAATCGCCAGTACTTCTCGATGGGAGCCGGCTTCCACACCCACGGCATCGGCGTCGACGCCTCCTATATGGT
>CAYUYQ010000022.1:0-9668 GCA_964449335.1 uncultured Bacteroides sp.
TGCGGCAGCCGCATGATTTGCAACGGCTGCAGCGACTGCGGCAAATGCTCCGGCCAAAAACGCTAAGCTCAAAAAATATCACCTGTAGCAGGAAATGCGACAGGCTAATGGTAACTTTGCGGGGTAAAACTATTATGCGTTGATGAAGATACTGCATATTTCTGATACTCATGGTTGCCATAGACGGCTGACCGAGATGCCGGAGGCCGACGTGGTGGTTCATTCCGGCGACTTCACCATGACCGGAAGCGAACGCGAGGCCATCGATTTTATGAACTGGTTCTGCGACCTTCCGTATGGCCGTAAGGTGTTTATCTGCGGTAATCACGACGAATGTCTGTACGGCGCGAATATCGATGGTCTGGACTCAAACGTGGATTATCTCTGTAACTCCGGTGTGGAGATTGATGGATTGAAGTTTTATGGCGTTCCTATGTTTCTGAGTGACTGCGTCACTGACCGGCAGTCGCGCAATATCAGCAATATTCCGGCCGATACCGATGTGTTGATAACCCACAGCCCGCCATACGGGATTCTGGATTTCGACGACAATATCCACTATGGCGACGAGCAGCTCCGCTCAAAGGTCATGGAGCTACGGCCGCGACTCCATCTGTTCGGTCACATCCATGCCCGACACGGCATGGAGCTGATCGAGGGCACAATTTTCTCCAACGGCGCCATAATGAACTCCGACTATACAAACCTCTCTGACGTCAATCTCATCACAATCTGACGCGCCCGGCGGTTAATGCTTTGGTTGAGTCAGGAGTGGCGCAGTAAGAGCTCTTTTTCTATGTCGGTCAAATCGCAGCCCATTACTTCGAGCAGTACGAGGTAATGATACATCAGGTCAGCAGCTTCGTAGATGAAGCGGGAGCGGTTGTCGTCAACGGCTTCTATTGCCGATTCAACAGCTTCTTCGCCGACTTTCTGAGCGATTTTCTTTACGCCCTTTATAAAAAGTCGGGTCGTGTAGGAATTTTCAGGCATTTCCTGATGGCGGCGATGAATGAGAGCCGATAGCTTTCGGATGAACCCTTCTTCTTCCGGAGTGTCGAAACATGATTCTGTGCCGCGATGGCAGGTCGGGCCTACGGGATTGGCTTTGATAAGCAGGGTGTCGCCGTCGCAGTCAGGCAGCATTTCCCTTACGAGTAGGAAATTGCCTGAGGTTTCACCTTTTGTCCATAGTTTTTTGCGAGTGCGGGAATAGAATGTGACCTTACCGGTAGCCACTGTAAGTTCGAAAGCTTCGCGGTTCATATAACCGAGCATTAGAACCTTCATCGACACCGCATCCTGAATTATCACCGGGAGCAGTGAGTCGGCGCATTTATCTAAGTTGAAATCAGAGAAATCCATAATCCTAATAATTTGTTTATGACACTCAAAGTCGCACGGGAATCGAGCGCGCGGCGAGTCGCTTCTTAAGGTCGTGAATGGATATTTCGCCGTAGTGGAAAATCGAGGCGGCGAGGGCTGCATCGGCTTGTCCCTCAGACAATACGGCTGCTATATCCTCAATCGAGCCGGCTCCGCCGGAGGCTATCACGGGAATGGAGAGGCTCGAACACAACCGGACGAACGTAGCGCAAGGATAGCCGCTGCGTGTACCGTCATGATCCATTGATGTAAACATGATTTCTCCGGCTCCGCGGTCTTCCGCTTCCTTGGCCCACGAAAAGAGTTCGCGGTCTGCGGTGCGCGAACCGCCGTGGGTGGTGACGCACCATGTCCCGTCGATGCATCGTGCATCGATTGCAACCACTACGAATTGGCGCCCGTAGCGCGATGCTATAGCGCTGATGAGCTCCGGATTTGCTACGGCCGCACTGTTAATCGTGATTTTGTCGGCGCCGGCATTGAGAAGCCGTGCAGCGTCTTCTATCGACGAAATCCCGCCTCCGACTGTAAAGGGGATATTAATTCGCTCAGCAACGCGGCTGACAAGATCGGTGAACGTGCGCCTCTCTTCCCGCGAAGCCGATATGTCGAGGTAAACCAGTTCATCAGCTCCCTCTGCGGCGTAGCGTGCTCCGAGTTCCACCGGATCGCCGACATTTACAAGGCCCTTGAAGTTGACACCTTTTACGGTTCGGCCATTTTTCACATCAAGGCAGGGTATTATTCTTTTTGCTGGCATATTATTTCGTTTCGGATTGAATGAGTGTCTTGAGATCGTCGATGGTAATGCGGCCTTCATATATGGCTTTGCCTACGATTACGCGAGGAAGAGAGCACGCGTCGAGCGCAACGATATCCTCGGCCGATGATATTCCTCCCGATACAGTCAACACGATTGACGGATAACGGGCGGCCAAATCAGTATATAGTTCGGTCGACGGTCCTTGGAGCATACCGTCGCGGGAAATGTCAGTGCAAATAACCTCTTTAAGCCCCATCGGCAGAAATCGGTCAATCAGTTCTTCAATTGACAGCGTTGAATCCTCAAGCCATCCGTTGACCGACACTTTGCCGTTGCGCAAATCAGCGCCAAGTATTATCCGCTCGCCGCCAAATTCTTTAAGCCACTCCTCAAAAAGATCCGGTTGTTTCACAGCAAGCGAACCGATTATCGCATAATCAGCTCCGGCATCAAACACTGCTTCCAGCCCCTCTCGGGTTTTGATACCGCCGCCCCATTCAATTTTCAGCCCTCCGATGCCTGCAATAGCTTTGAGCGATTGCAGATTACGCGGCATGCCGGTTTTGGCGCCGTCAAGATCCACAAGATGTAGGCGCCTTACACCAATCGAGGCGTAGCGCCCGGCCATTTCTTCAGGTGTCACATCGTAAACTCGTTTACGGCCATAATCTCCCTGACTGAGCCGCACGCATTTGCCGTCTATTATATCTATGGCCGGAATTATCTCTATCATAGGGTAAGAAAATTTGAGATTATCTTTTCGCCTACGTCGCCGCTTTTTTCGGGATGGAACTGCGTGCCGTAGAAATTCTCGTATTTAAGAGCGGCCGAAAACATTTCGGGATGGCGTGCTGTAGCAATCGTGTCGGGGCATAGAGGAGCGAAATAGCTGTGCACGAAATAGACGTAAGCCCCTTTCTCTATCCCTTTAAACAGGCCGCTTTCCATGTTGGCCAGACGGCTCCATCCCATGTGTGGTACCTTAATACCCTCCATTTCCTTGAAGCGTCTGACGCGGGCATCAAATATGCCCATACACTCGGAGTCGCCTTCGTCGGTATGACGACACATCACCTGCATCCCGACGCATATTCCCAACACGGGCTGACGTAAACGCCATATCAATTCCGGCAGTCTGAGCCGCCTCAAGTTGTCCATCGCTTCCGTCGCATTGCCTACGCCGGGAAGAATTACGTGGCTCGCCTGTGAAATCATTTCCGGCTTGGAGGTCAGCTGCCACTCGGCTCCGAGTCGTCGCAGAGAGTTGCCGAGTGAACATATATTACCAATGCCGTAGTCAATAATTGCTATCATAATGAGTCTCTTTCTAAAGAATACCTTTACTTGAAGGCAGTGAATAAGAAAATATGTCGCGGCGCACCGCCATACGCAGGGCCCTTGCGAAAGCTTTGAACACTCCTTCGATTAAATGATGATTGTTCTCTCCCCGCGCGCTGATGTGGAGATTGCATTTCATGGCGCAGCACAGCGAATGGAAAAAATGTTTGAACATTTCAGTAGGTGTGTCGCCTACATACTCGCGGGTGAATTCCACATCCCATTGAAAATCTATACGCCCTCCGACGTCCATCAGCACCAAAGCCCGGCATTCGTCCATCGGCAGCACGAAGCCGTAGCGCTCTATGCCACGCTTGTTGCCCAAGGCGCGAAGAAGAGCTTCGCCGAGTGCTATCGCTGTGTCCTCAATCGTGTGGTGTTCGTCGACCTCAAGATCGCCTTTACATTGTATTTTTAGTGCTATTCCGGAATGATGTGGAATCTGCCACAGCATGTGGTCAAAAAATTTCAGACCGGTGTCGATTGCCGATTCGCCGTTTCCGTCGAGATCAACGGTTACTTCAATCGATGTCTCGGCAGTATTGCGGATTATGGTGGCTGAGCGGCCGGCTGAAAGAATGTGGCGCACTATTTCCTCCCAGCTATCGGTTGCAAGCACGCATGCTTCCGGAAGGGTGTCACGTCGTGCCCCGAGAAGTATCCCTTTTGCCCCGAGATTTTCAGCGAGCAACATGTCGGTAAGACGGTCGCCTATCACATACGATTCTTCAAGATTATAGCTGCCGTCCATATACGATGTCAGCATTGCGGTGCCCGGTTTGCGGGTGGGACGATTTTCATGTGGAAAGCTGCGGTCGATGTATTCGGCGTCGAACACCACACCTTCGCCTCTGAGCGTGGTGAGCATTTTGTTGTGGGCCGGATAAAATGTGTCTTCCGGAAATGACGCTGTGCCCAGACCATCCTGATTGGAGACCAACACTATATCGAAGCCTTTACCCATCAGAGAGCGGAGCCCCGTGATGGCGCCGGGCATAAATTCAAGCTTTTCAAGCGAGTCGATTTGCTCGTCGTCGGGTTCGCGGACTATCGTGCCGTCGCGGTCTATAAAGATAGCTTTCTTCATGTTGTCAGTTTTTACGCGTCGTGTAATCTTTCAGAAGCTGCAGTGTGCGGCTGTTTTCGTCAGGAGTGCCTATCGTGATGCGCAGCGTGTCAGTACAAAGCGGCATGCGGGTGCGATTGCGCACGATAACGCCGTGCTCAATCAGATAGTCGTAGATTGCATTGGCATTCGTCACTTTCACAAGAAGGAAATTGGCATCTGATGGATAGGCCTTAACTACGCAATCAGCTTCTGTAATAGCGCCTTTCATCTTTTCGCGCTCTGCTTTTATCTCTTCGATGTGTCGGCCAGTGCCTGCATCGATTCGCTTGAGCAGTTCTTCCTGGATTAACGAACTCATATTGTAGGGATACTTTACGCGATCGTAGAAACCTATAATTTCCGGCGTGGCAAAAGCCATGCCTGCGCGCATGCCGGCCATTCCCCAGGCTTTGGAGAATGTGCGGAGCACGATGATGTTTTGTCGTCGTGCAATCTGCGGTATTAACGAATCCTGAGACGAAAAGTCGCCATAGGCTTCATCGACCACTACCATGCCGTCGAAGCCATCGGCTAATCTCAGAATATCTTCCGTGGGAAAGGCATTGCCTGTCGGATTGTTGGGGGAGCAGATCCATATGAGTTTAGTATGGTTGTCGGCCGCGGCTATAATCCGGTCGACGGGTAGGGAGAAATCTTCGTTTAGCAGGACTTCTCTCATCTCGATCTCGTTAATGGCTGCCGAGACTTTGTAGACGCCGTAGCTCGGAGCTATGGCTATAGCGTTGTCTATGCCGGGCTCGCAGAATATGCGGAACGTCAAATCAATGGCCTCGTCACTTCCCGCTCCACCGATGAATATTGAGTCTTCAGCAATGCCGAAAAGCTGCGAAATGCGTGATTTCAATCGCTTCTGATGCGGATCGGGATAGCGGTTCACACCATTGTCGTAGGGCGATTCGTTAGCGTCGAGCCACACATCGATATCGCCTCCCTGAAACTCATCGCGTGCCGTAGAATATGGCTCGAGATTCAGTATGTTTTTTCTTATATAACGTTTCATTTGACTTGTTCTATAGTGATTTGCGGCGCACGTCTACGGCCAGTGCGTGGGCGTCGAGTCCTTCGGCATGAGCCATAGTCGTAATGACATCCGATAGCTCTTCGAGGCCTGATGGCGTCAGCTCCTGATAGGTGATTTTGTGCATGAAACTGTCAATATTTACTCCGCTGAAAGAGCGCGCCCAGCCCGAAGTAGGCAGGGTGTGATTGGTGCCCGAAGCGTAATCTCCGGCACTTTCAGGGGAGTAGTTGCCGATAAAAACCGAGCCGGCGGCTGATATATTTCCGGCTATAGCCCACGGGTCATCCATAGAGATAATCAGATGCTCCGGAGCGTATTCGTTGGCAAACGCAACAATGTCGTCGCGATTCGGCAGGACGATTATCCGACTGTGGGAAAGAGAGCCTTCTATCGAATCTCGGCGAGGCAGCCTGTCGGCCAGACGCTCTGTTTCCATAGCGATAGTCTGCGCCATATCGATCGACGTGCAGACTACCATCGCCTGGCTGTCAGGTCCATGCTCTGCCTGCGACAGCATATCGGCGGCCACGAATACCGGATTGGCCGATCGGTCGGCTAAAACCATGACTTCGCTCGGACCGGCAGGCATGTCAATGGCGGTGAATCGGTTGACAATCTGTTTTGCTTTGGTTACGAACCGGTTGCCCGGACCGAAAATCTTGTCGACCCGTGGCACTGACTCCGTGCCAAAAGCCATGGCCGCTATTGCCTGCGCACCACCGATACGGAAAATCCTGTCGATGCCGCAAAGCTTTGCCGCAAAAAGTATCTCGGGAGCAATACCCGTTTCGCTGTTTTCGGGCGTACACAATATGCTCTCCTTGCAACCGGCGATTTTAGCGGGAATAGCAAGCATAAGCACCGTGGAAAAAAGCGGAGCTCTGCCTCCGGGAATATATAGCCCCACGCGGTTTATCGGGACAGCCTTCTGCAGACATCTTACTCCGGGCATTGTCTCCACCTCAATCGGCTCCGGACGTTGCGCCCGGTGAAAAACGGCTATGTTTTCAGCGGCCTTGCGTATAGCTGCAGCAACCTTGTCGTCAACCATTGCCGCACGATTATTGATGACTGTCTCCGAAACGGCCAGTTCCGTGCCGTCGTAATGGTCGAAACGTCGGGCATAATCGAGCAGGGCTGCATCGCCGTTTTTTCTGATATTGGTAATAATTTCCTCTACGATGGCTTCAATCTCGCTATCGTCAGGAATATTTCTCGTGCAGAGTGCTCCCCACACCTCCCTTGATGGATTATCGATAATTTCCATTTATCTGATTATGTTTTCCAGAGCCAGCACGAGAATGTCGGTCGCTCCGATGGTTTTCAATTGTTCGATTTTCTCCCATAGCACCTCCTCGTGGATAACGACATGGAGCGATACCCACTGTGGATTGGCAAGCGGAAGGATTGTCGGGCTTTTCATGCCGGGCAGAATTTCCACAGCTTTATCGATGTTGGGTTTCGGCAGGTTGAACAGTACATATTTCATGCCCCGGCTTTCGATGATGGACTGAAAGCGGAATTTGAGCTTTTCAAGTTCGTGCAGCTTCTCCGGGTTGAGCTTGGGATTAGCGATAAGCACCGCCTCCGAACGAATCACTATGTCTTCTTCGCGCAGCCCGTTCTGGACGAGTGTGCCACCCGACGATACGATGTCGAAAATAGCGTCGGCCATTCCTACGGTTGGTGCAACCTCTACCGAGCCGGTAATCTCATGAACAAAAGCCCGGATATTCTTTTCAGCAAAGAAGTTGCGGAGGATTACCGGATATGACGTTGCCACCCGTTTACCCTCGAACCATGATAGTCCGGTATATTCCACTCCCTTTGGCACAGCCAGTGAAAGACGGCATGCACCGAAACCGAGCTTCATACTCACGTCGACGTCCTGCTCCTTTTCCAGAACTTCATTAAGACCTACAATCCCTATATCGGCTACACCCATCGCTACGGCCTGGGGAATATCGTCATCGCGCAGGTAAAGAACATGAAGCGGAAAACCGGTAGCGTCGGCAAATAGTTTTCGATGGGATGACGATGTGGCGATGCCTGCATCGCGCATAAGACTCACGGTATCTTCGTTGAGGCGACCCTTGTTCTGGATTGCGATTGTCAGCATATATATGATTTTTTGATTGGTTATTTTCCTGCGACGTATAAGTTATGCCGCATCAAACGTCCGGTCACAAGACCGAAGACCTACAAATAGGAAAAATAAAAAATGTAATCGGAAGAAACGCTCTCAAAGCAGAGCGCAGCGTATGGAATTAGAGGCCGGAGTGGGCGCAATGTCGCTTGCACCAATGATGCGACTTAGTCGAAAGGTTGCCGAATAAGCCAAAAATGATTGATTCTATGTTGAATACGATGTTCATGTACTAATCACTCCGTATGTGATTTCACAAAGGTAGTAAAACTTTCTTAATATCTGATATATTCGAGATAGAAATGCATTTTCGATGATAAAACCATTGGGGCAATCGGAGCGTTGCTTATATAGAATGAAATTAAACATAAGAATTTAACCCTCTTTCGTATATGCAGAAGTTTACCAAGATAGTTGCCACGGTGTCAGACAAGCGTTGCGACGTCGAGTTTATAAAATCGCTTTATGAGGCCGGAATCAATGTGGTCAGAATGAATTCGGCCCATCTTGATTACGACGGATTCAAGAAGATAGTTGACAATACGCGTGCCGCAAACGACACGATTGCCATAATGATGGACACCAAGGGTCCGGAAATCCGCACGACCGTCACCGCGACCGGCGAACCGATAGAGTTCCACACCGGCGATGTGGTCAAGGTCTATGGGCGTCCCGACGGAAAGACTTCTCATACGGAGATATGTCTCAACTATCCGGCGATTGCCAAAGTGCTCCATCCCGGCGCCCGCTTCCTGATCGACGACGGAGAAATGGAATTCCGTGTCACGGCTGTCGAGGGCGACTCAGCCACGGCTGTGGCCTCTAACGATGGTGCAATAGGGTCGCGCAAGAGTGTCAATCTGCCGGGCATACGCGTCGATCTGCCGGCCGTGACTGAGCGCGACAAACGCAATATCGGCTACGCCGTCGAGCTTGGCGTTGATTTCATTGCCCATTCTTTCGTGCGCTCGGCCGCCGATGTGAAAGAAGTACAGGATATTCTCGACTCGCTCGGAGCCGAAACAAAGATTATATCGAAAATCGAAAACCAGGAAGGCGTTGACAACTTCGACGAGATACTGAAGGCATCCTACGGTGTGATGGTAGCGCGTGGCGACCTCGGCATTGAAGTCGCTCCGGAGCGCATTCCCGGCATACAGAGCATGCTCATCAATAAGTGTATAAAAGCACACAAACCGGTGATTGTAGCGACGCAGATGCTGCATACGATGATTGAGCATCCGCGCCCTACGCGTGCCGAGATTTCCGATGTGGCCAATGCCGTCTATCAGCGTGCCGATGCTATGATGCTTTCAGGCGAGACCGCTTATGGCAAATATCCAGTAGAGGCCGTCAGGACTATGACCAGCGTGGCCAAGGAGGTCGAGGCGTCGTTGCGCGGCAAGCGCGAAGTCCCGCCGTTGCTTGATTCAGACATCACATCGTTTCTGGCCCACGAGTCGGTCGTGTCGGAGAATAAGGTCGGCACAAAAGCAATCTTTACTGATGCCTACCATGGTATGACAGCACGTTTCATATCGTCATACAGAGGCAATAATCCCACATTTGCAATATGCCATAACCGAAACGTACAGCGTTGGATGGCGCTGAGCTATGGCGTTACGGCCTATCTCTACGAGCAGGGCAACCCGAAGTTCTTCCTGCCTCATTCAGTCGATGCCGTGCGTCAGATTGTCGACGACGGTTTCATCGGACTGCATGAGCGCGTGGCCTATCTGACCGGCACGCGCCGCGGCGCACGCGCACTTGAGATTCTCACCCCCTACGAAATTCTCGAAAGCGGCCTCCCTTCCTAAAAAATGGTCCTACGCTGCCGTGAACTGCACCCCAAAAGTTTTGTGTCTAACTTTTGGGGTGCAGTTCA